>JAVBUE010000050.1:0-21737 GCA_031555735.1 Tannerellaceae bacterium | reverse complement strand
TCTGGTATTCTGCGAAAGACATCTGTCAGCCATTCTGTGGGGTTTATGTTATTAATCTTACAGGTTCCCAGTAATGAGTATATGATAGCCGTTCGTTTGGCCGCTTCGTGGTTTCCACAGAACAGATAGTTCTTTCTTCCTTATGTTGGCTATTTGGTTATGTTGGCACGTGACTGCAACTATGAGTAATCAAGACTATTACATTCACTATTGCCAACATAACCATCTTATCATATCGACTTCAAGAACGCCAGTAGTGATTTGTCCTCTTTCCAAGAACGTCCTCTCTTTGAACTCGATATCTTACATGTTTTCAGTGCATCTGCTTTCATTTTCATATTGACTTCTGCATATATACTGGTAGTGTTTACCGATACATGGCCAAGCCAAGAACGTATTGTATTTATGTCCACGCCGGCTTCCAGTAAGTGAGAAGCCGTTGAGTGGCGGATAGTATGCGGACTTACGTTCTTATCTTTGATTGACGGCATAATCCAAGAAGCCTTTTCAGCATACCTGGTTACCATCTCATAGATGCCGAACCTGGTTATCGGTTCGCCATATCGATTCAAGAACACATTCTCCGTCTTTGGTCTGTCAATATAAGGTAGTAGCAGGTGTACAGTGTTATCCCAAAGAGGACATAATCTTGTCTTGTTGCCTTTCCCATGTATAGTTACACGTGGCAATTGTCCGGGATTTCCAATCTCAAGGTCATTTATCGTAAGGTCTGCTATTTCCGATGCTCTAGCCCCACTGTTATATAGGAACATCAGGAGAACATAGTCTCTGACTCCTTGTTGTGTCTTTTTGTCTGGGACAGACAATAAAGTTTCCATTTCATTCTTTTCAAGATACATGATCTTGGGAACAACCCTTCCGTCAACTTCCTTGGAAGTCTCCCGTTTGAGGGGTATCGCTTTCAGTTTCCGAAGCCAATACATATACTGGGGATCTGATGTCGCAACATATTTGGAAAAGCTATGTATTGCAGCGAGGCGATGATTCCTTGTCCTTACAGAGCAGCACTTATTTACTTCAAGATGGAGCAAAAAGTCTGTAACCAGAGTTTCTGTTATGTCCTCGATATTAAGAGAATCCAGTGATTTACCTCTGGACACTATGTATTCCAGCAATTGACGTATAGCATCCCTATAGCTTGTAATGGTATTACGAGAAAGATTCCTTATTGTTGGCATATATTCTTGCAGGTATCGTTTCAGCCAATACCCTGCCCATTCTTTATCCGTCTTTTTCATATCTCTACGTAGGTTTTGAACTTGTTACTGGCTTCAGCAAGGATACTGTCGGTGAGGGTTATGTATACCGCAGTACTGTCTATATTGCAATGGCCAAGGTAAGTGGACAATACGGGCAGAAGTGTTTGAACATTCTTACCTTCCCTATACCATTGAGCAATCCGATTAGTCGCAAATGTATGACGCAAGTCTTGGAGACGCACATCACATCGTGACGTGTCATTCCTATGTACATCAGCCTTGTTGCATATCAAGCGAAAGGCCTCCTGTAAGGCTGATAGTTTTACTGTCCGTCCTTTTTTATCCAAAAACAAATGATTATTAGTACAGGTAATCGTACGTACAATTCCGGTTCTCCAACTCACATATTGTTTGATCATATACAGGACCTGATCTCCTACAGGCAGCATACGGCTCTTATAGAATTTTGTTTCCTTTATATGGACGATCCCATTGGCTATATCAATGTCATTTACATGAAGGTTTACTGTTTCACCCGGACGGAGCCCAAGGCTATAAGTCATTTTCAGCATTGTCTGTATGACCTCTGGATAAAGGACATTGAAGCGCTTTCTGTAAGAATCAGCCGCACTGAAGATCCTTTTTAGCTCATCATTAGAGCATATATATGGATTGAAGGCTTCGGGTTCATTGGGCTTGTACTTCGGAAGTGTGCAGTTGCTGGCATAACCTCTGACAATCGCCCACTGATAAAACCCATCTATTGCCGAGTATATGCAAAACCAGTAACTTGTGGCTTTCCCGTTTTGTATGCCTTTAAGACCAAGATATCCGGAACACCTGTCTTCTGTTATGGTATCAAGTTCGTTGTCAGGACCAACATACTCGCCAAATTTAAGCAATAGATACCTGTTTGTTCGAACTTTCTCTCCAAGATTCCTGCGATATTCTATATATTGAGTTATTGCATCACGTATTTTCATATTACACCCTCCCAATTCATTTCAGCAACGTTCCTTAGATTATAAATATCTACTTTCGCATAAATGCGTGTTGTGTCAAGCAGCCTATGACCCAATAAGTCTGATACCTCCTTTAGCGAACTGCCATTATTGATCAGATGGCTTGCACAAGCATGTCGTAAAGAGTGCCCGCCTTTATGATTTAGATTTACATCAAGACTTCTGTACGCTTGCGATACAATATTATAGATGCAGTCCTTTGATATGTTCTTATAGGGCATATACAGGGTCAGGAACAGATTCTCTCTGCCAAGTCCGTTGTTTCTTCCGTTTCTAAGATAGTCAGCAAGCAGATTCCCGGCTTCTGGCATTAGCGGAAAAGACTGAAGGCCGCCCCGTTTTGCACGATGAAGATATATCAACTCTTTATCCCAATCAATATCCTTCAACTTGAGATTTGCCACTTCACTTGAACGCATTCCGTATATTGCCATCATTGCTATTATTGCGGTGTTTCTTTTTCCACCAGCATCAGATGTTCCATAATGTTTAACTAATGCATTCACTGTTTCCCATGATGGAGCTGACGGCAATGTTTCAAGGGAGAACTGCTTAGGATGCCGTATTCCAGACGCTAAATTTTTACACCAACCTTGAGCATATGCGTATTTGGTAAAGTCTCGTAGCGTGGTGGCTATTGTTGCTAAGGATCGCCTTCCACACCCACTGTTATGCCTGTAGCCTATGTATTCATCTACATCATATATCTCGAGGTCCCTTACGGGCAGATTCCGCTGGTGTACATAAGCAACAAATGATAAAAGTTCACGTTTCCTACCATCCAACGTAGAATAAGCAAGTCCTTTTAAATTCTTTGCCCACTGTATATATCTCGATACAAGATCAGCTTCAGGAGGGAGGGGTGGATTGTCCTCTGACAGCATTTTCGTATACAGAAACCAACGATGAGCGACAGTTTTGAAGCTTTTTATCCACTTTGATGATATGGTAGCGTACTTCTTCTCTGATTCTTCTTTTGCTCTTGATATAGCATCCATGATTTCTGCTTCTGTAACTGGACGTCTGTCCCTGATACCTAATCTGTCAATTATTACAAGTTGGGTCTCCGCATACTCTCTTAAGGTACTGAATGCGGCACCACTGTCCTTGAGGTATTCAAGATATGCCAGCCGTTCTTGATATAAAGGATATATCAGGTATCTCAACCGGTTATGACATTTCGTGCTAAAACTATTGAAGACAATACTGTTGTCATAGTAACGAGTATCCAGCATTTTGATACTGCCGAGCCATTTGACAACTGTACTCACGTAGAATTTTACCTTCTTATCTCTCCATAATTTTCCGCTTGATACAATGTCTTCAAGTCTTACAATCCTATTGCTGTTGTCGTCCAGATCGAGAGACTGAACGGCAAACAGGAGATAATCTGCAGCCATCTGTAAAGATCTTAAACAGCGGCCTTTTTGTTTCATTGCTTTCAGGAAAGATTCTCTTGCCTGAAGTTGTGGCGATAGAAGATGTTCTTTCGCCTTCATTGGTTTCTTGAACAGCGTTTCAATCATATTGTAGAATTGTCCATTTGAGGACAGCTACAATATAACCAATCAATATGTTGTGGGAAACTAAGTTCCGGAATTGATTAACAAATAGTTATATTACGATGCCAACATAACCGGATAGCCAACATAAGGAAGATTATGTTTAATACGATCCGGATAATTATCCCCTGCGGCAGGAACCTGGCAGGAACTTGGGTAGATTTTCCCTTTCTGCAAAAAAAAAGCCCGTACGTAACTTCACAGCCACATACGGACAAACAAATAACAAACTCTACTTATATGAAAAAACAAATACTACTAACAAAGATTCTTTTTCTGTCTGATGTATTAACAAAGGAGACCGTTAAAAAGTTCTGAAAACACAGCATTATTTGTAAAAAAATCAAGCTGGTAAGACCAATAATGGTGTATCGGTATGAAACAGCATTTTACGGGCAATGCTTGGGTTGAACAACCGTGCCAGGATGTTTCGCCGTTGTGAGCTGACCGCGATCATCTCCACTTTTTTATCGCGGACAAACTTTTCGATGGCCAGCAGCAGGTCGCCGTCATCCAATACCGTAAACGTGATATTCGCTTCCGGATATTGCTTTTTGAAATAATCACAGATGCCCGACAGGCGTATTTCATTCCATTCATCCTTGCTTGTAGATATATTAAATATCTGAATAGTAGATTGATACCCATTGATTAATTCGATGAATTTATCAAAGGTAACCAGGTCGCGCTGGTTGAACGAAGTGGCGAACGCATACGTCTGTACGTGCTGTAAGTCGTTGTACGGAACGTTTTCGGGAATCGTCAGCACGGGTACTTTGTTTGCTTCGATAATTTCGCCCGTCACGCTTCCGATCAGATCCATTTCTTTTTGATTTTTCCCCCGTGTGCCCATGATGATCAGCATCGGGCGGAACTCTTTGCAGAAGGCGATAATTTCTTCTTCCGGGAGCCCTTCGCGGATTGAATGTTCAAATTCGACGGCAGGCAATTCGCCGGAGCTCATCTTACGTTTGATCAGTGAACAGAGATTCTCCATGTCCTTATTCACCCGGCTGATGATATGCTGGATGGATTCCTCTTCGTTGATCTGATAAGCGAAGGTATCACCCACGGGTATGGCCGATGGGAAATAAGGGCTGAAATAGGCATGCAGCAACATCACCTTCCCTCCCATCCGATGCGCATAGTTGATTCCCATTTCGCAGGCTTTGATCGAATAATCGGAGAAATCGACCGGGATCAGGATCTGTTTGGATGGCTTCTCTACCGGATTGTCGGCGTCGGTCTGCTCGAGCCATTTGCTGTCTTCGATGATACGCAGGGCATGCGGCAGGTCGCTTTCCTTGATACGCACCCGGACACCGGCCGATACGACCGGTTGGATCAGGTTCACATTGTGGATATAGACTTCAATACCTTCTGTTTCCAACATCGTTTTCAGAATCTGTGCTTTCTCG
Organism: Tannerellaceae bacterium; assembly: GCA_031555735.1. Classification (GTDB taxonomy): domain Bacteria; phylum Bacteroidota; class Bacteroidia; order Bacteroidales; family Tannerellaceae; genus JAJDIA01. The sequence continues at coordinate 16,515 of JAVBUE010000050.1, read as the reverse complement.
AACGTGTGGATCGCTAATGTTACCAGTTTATCTTCCATGGGATATGAGTATATATAAGTTGAACAATTGTGTCTGGTTGAAAGTTTCGCGAATAAAAAAATCCCAAAGCACTTATCCATTGCTATGGGATTCTTATAGAATGTTGTTTGCTTTCTTACGCTTCAGGCTCTACCGATACTGTAGGCTGATGCTCTTCGAGTATCTGCAAAGCGCGTTCGTAAATGGTTGTGTCATCTAAAACCACAATACCGCCGTTTGGTCCCGGCTCAATGTGGATGCCGCAGCTCTTTCCATCTCTGAAATTCTGCCCGCCAAAATAATTTCTGACTGTTTCGACGGACATACCTAATTCATCTGCGATGCGGTGGGTACTGCCGTCGGGTAAGCTGTCTTTGAGCTTACGAAGTTCATTGAATGTGATCGTTTTTGTCATGGCTATATCTCCTTTTTTAGTTAAACTATCATGCCACTAACATAGTCATTAAAAACAATACGGCAATCGAAATAAACATGCTTTACGACATGTATTCAACAACTATTTGCAGATTATGCCATATATTCCGGCCGGAAAGAGGAGAATGATGCCAATTGTCAGCCAAATGGCTCCGACTATCATCCAAACACGTTTTTCCGGATAGATGCGTCCGGCAGGAATGACCTCCCTCCCACCCTTGTCGAAAAGGATCTTTCGCGCGTGTACATATATATAATAGGTAAGGATTCCGAACACACATCCGGCAATCGCCCCCGGCACAATGTCCGAAATAAAATGCACACCCAGGTAAATACGCGTATAAGCCATCACCGCAGCCCAACAGAAAATAGTCCAGGTAAACACCCTGCGCCGGAACAGCAACGCCATAAACATGGCAAAACCGAACGCATTGGCCGCATGGCTGGAGATAAAACCGTACAGTCCTCCCCGGTACCCGTACACCGTCTGGATCTGATCCATGAAATCCGGATGATGGGTCGGACGAAAACGCATAAACAGCGGTTTACAGAGATGCGAAGCAAACTGGTCGCTCAGCGTAATGACCAGCACGATACCCAGCAGCACGGCCAAAGACTCCCGCCAGGATGTTTGATAAAACAACGCAGCCAACAGGAACGCGGCCAACGGCAACCAAACGATCTGCCCCGAGAAGAGCCACATCACATTGTCCCAGTAAGGCGTATGATGTCCATGCAAGGTGAAGAACAAATCGCGTTCCCAAACCAATAGTTTCTCAAGCATAAGCCACCCGTATCAAATGATTTGCATGCTCGATTTAGGCATCCACCCTACGCTGCCGTCTTCCGATTCGATCTCGTTCCATTCACCCAGTGAACTTTTGATATTCACCTTCGTGCCTTCATGCAGGATAAAGAGGTCGGTGCCACTGGCAGCCGGCGAACTCTTGACGGTTACCGTAGGCGAGAAAATGATGGCATGGGTGCGGTTCACCAGTTTTCCTTTCTGGTTGGCGGCAAACACATTGGCGAACACGATCATCACCAGCAGCACCATCCCGATATAGAAACCGATCTTTTTCAACCGGATCCAACGGGAGAAGAAGAACAACAGCAGGCAGATGATAAAGCACAGGAAACAAACCACGGCACCTTTCGCCCAGGCATCGGCGCCGGCTTTGTTCTGTACCGCCTGGAACCATTCCACCAGGAAGAACGCTCCCACCGGTTCGATGCGATCCACCGAACGCTGGCGTGCCAACTGGAGGTTGAAACGGGTATCCCCGTCGCCCGGCGACAACAGCAGGGCGCGTTCGTAATTCAGTATAGCCGGTGCGATGTTGTTATTCTTATAATAGGCATTCCCCAGGTTGTAGTAGATCTCGGACGATTCCCCGTTTGCTTCCAGGATCGCTTCATACTGTTCGATCGCCTTCGGATAGTCGCCATTGGCATACGACGTTTCGGCTTCTTTGACAGCCGCCTCCTGTGCAAAGACAGGCAGGGCTACGGCCAACGCGAGCAGCAGGGTGACGGTTCTTATGGATTGTATCGCTTTCATGTCCTTACTTTTTAATTGTATTTTCCATTTTGTCGATCGCATCGGCGGTCAGTTCATACAGTTGCTCCATGGTCTCCGACACCTGGGAGGGCGCATAACGGGCAAACTCACACGTGTTCAGGATGTCCAGGAATTCCCGGATCAGGGTATCGCTGATACCGTATTTCGTCAGTTCAGCTTCCACATTGTCTTTGGTCAGATTCGCCTGCGGGATATTCAACTTGTCGCTCAGGTAGCCCCACAAAGCGCGGAGTATTTCTTCATAGAATGCCTCCTGCTTGTTTTCCTTCATCAGTTTGGCGGCGTTCTTCAACCGGCGTACGGCTGCTTTGTTGGCTTTCCGGGTACGGACAAGCGCGATATTCGCATTCTCTTTCACCTGCTTCCGGTAGATAAAGAAGAAGGCGATGAAGAGAAGGGCCGGCACCAGATACGCCAGGTAATACATGAACGAGCCGAAGAACAACTCATTGTTCGAAACAAAATGCGCATCCTTCACCTTCAGGTAACGGATATCCTGCCCCAGGTACTTCACGCTTTCCTTGTTGGAGAAGTTAGACACGACCGGTCCCGTAGCGCTTTCTCCCCCCTCACCCTTTTCCACGTGCAACGGGTAGGCTTCCGTCGAGAGGGTTTTGTACGTTCCGGATTTCGGATCGAAGTAAGAGAATTGGACCGGCGGGATCTCGAAGTCGCCTGCAAAACGCGGGATCGCCATATACTCGATGGTCTTGCTGCCACTCACACCGGCGGTGGTAGTCTTGGTATCCAGCGTTTGTTTGGGGTCGTATATTTCGAAGTCGTTCGGAAAGACTACTTCCGGATTTTTGATCAGCTTCACATTCCCTGATCCGGTAATCTTCAGGTTCAGGGTGACGGCTTCGTTCGCCTTCAGGCTGGCAGGCGTCAGGCTGGATGTCATGCTGAACTCCCCAACGGCACCGGAGAAAGAAGCGGGCTTACCGGCGGGCAATGGTTTGACTTCGATGGTTACAGGGTTGATTTTTAATGTCTTCACCACCGTCTGGTAGGGATCCATATCGAAGAGGCTGCGTGCCCGCTGTTGGGAAACAATACGGACATGCGCATCCAGCCGGCCACCATCAATGGTCAGGCTACCCGTGCGTTGCGGATAAAGCACGACCTGTTTAAGCAAGTAAGTCCGGTAATTCCGGCCGTTATAGTTTTCCATCGACTCCTGCGCATTCTGCATCTCTATCTCCTGCGACAGGAAGCCTTCGTATTCGGGGAACTTGGCATTCGTCAGGTCGGCCACACTGACGGTGGTGAACAGTTTGATGGTAGCCAGCAGACCTTCCTGTTCATACACCGAACGCTTGGACACCTGTAGCTGGATAAACAGGTCGTTAGCCGATACGCTACCCGTCGCCTGTTGCTGTCCGCTTGCCTCACTCGCCTTATCCGGGGGTAATACTTTAACCACCACAGCATTGGAGGTATAATTCGCATTCTTCACCTTGATGGATGCCGGTGGGATATTGAAGCTTCCTTCTTTTTTGGGCATCAGCACATAGGTGAACGTGGTAGTCACCTCACTCGAACTCTTCCCATTGACAAACTGCGTGCTATGCGATGTGTATTGTGAGGGGCCAAAGAGGACATCAAAATCTGTGATCTCTCCCATCCGCAAGTCCTTCGCTTCGGCATTGACGGAATAAGTCAGTTGAAATTGCTGTCCCATCGGCACCGCATCCGGGGCAGACGCCCTGAATTCCACACTTTGCGCCCTTACCCATGTTACGGCCGACAGGAGGAACAGGCAACTGAAGGCCAGTTTTCTCATCGTTTCTCTTCTCTGTTTACTATTAAGCAGGCTTACCATTGTTTTTCCGTTTTCCGTTGTTGATGCTGTTGTTGAGCTTTCTTCACCTTTTCCTGGGTGTCTTTTTCGTCCTGCAGGAAGGCGTCGAGCAACTGCTGGGCATTGTCTTTGCTCATCTGTTCGTTGGGCTGCGGTTCTTCCTGGGTTTTATCCTGTTTCTGATCTTCCGGCTGTTGCTGTTGGTCTTGCTGTTGATCATCTTTCTTTTGTTCGTCTTGCTTGTCCTCCTTGTTTTGCTGATCCTGGTTCTGATCCTGGTTCTGTTGGTTTTGCAACAGTTTCTGCGCCAACGCCAGGTTGTAACGTGTCTCATCGTCTTTCGGATTCAGCCGGAGCGATCGCCGGTAGGCATCCACACTCTTACCGTAGTCTTTCTTCTTCATGAAGATATTCCCCATGTTGTGATACACACCCGCCATGCGTTGGGCGCCGTCGTCTGTTTTCATGATCCGTTCGCCTTGCCCGAGCAGCAGTTGGTATTGTTCGGCCGCTTCATCCAGTTTTTCTTGTTTGTACAGGGCGTTCCCGAGGTTGTAAATCCCTTCGGTGGAACGGGGATTCACTTCCAGGCTCTTGCGGAAGGCTATTTCCGATTCGGTGAATTTCTCCTTGTTATACAGGCTGTTCCCTTCGCGTACATTCTTGCGTTCGGCTTTCTGGGCGGACAGCGAGAGGCAGCAGAGGCCAAGCAATGTAAACAATTTGACTTTCCGGAACAGGCGGCTCTTCCTATCTAACGTCAGAAATTCGGCGATCAACAGGAACAAGGCGATCCATGCCAGTATCTGGAACTGCTCGTCAAACTCAGTATATACTTTACTTTCCACTTCCGATTTATTCATCTTCCCGATCTCCGTCTGTAAGGCTTTCAAGGCCGAGTTTGTATTATCCGCCCGTACATACATGCCCCCACCGGCAGCGGCGATATCCTGGCACATCTGTTCGTTCAGTTTCGTAACAACCACATTGCCCTGGTTGTCTTTCAGGAAATTCGTGCTGCCAGGCAGCGGTATCGGCGAACCCTGCGGTTGCCCCATACCCACGATATTGACGTGTATCCCCTTCTCCTGCGCGTTCCGTGCGGCGCCGATGGCATCGTCTTCATGGTTCTCCCCGTCGGTGATCAGGATAATGGCCTTATCCGATGCTTCATCCGGGGTAAACGAACGGACAGCCAGGTTGATCGCCGCGCCGATCGCCGTTCCCTGAGCTGATACCATCGAAGGATTGATAGACGACAGGAACATCTTGGCCGAAATATAATCGGAAGTGATCGGAAGCTGTGTAAAGGCATCACCTGCAAACACGATCAACCCCACTTTGTCATTGGAAAAACCGTCGGTCAGCCGCGACAACATTTGTTTGGCTTTATCCAACCGGTTGGGTGATACGTCTTCTGCCAGCATCGAATTGGAAACGTCGAGGCAAACCATAATCTCCACGCCCTGCCGCTTGATCGTCTCCAGCTTGGAACCGAACTGCGGTCCGGCAAGGATAAAGATAACGACAGCCATAGCCGCCAGTGTCAGCCAGAATTTCCATTGTTGCCGTTTGGGTGATACTTCCGGCATCAATTCGGCTAATAATTGCGGGTTACCATACCGTTTGATCGCCCTCTTCTTCCGAATGTTCGCAAACACAAAGAATGCGACCAGTACGGGGAGCAAGGCAAGCAGGAATAAATAATCCGGATGTGCGAAACGAAACATAAGCCTTTTCTTTTAGGGAATATTTCTCAACAACGTATTTCTTAATACAATCTCTACCAGCAGCAGTGCGAATACTAACAAGGCCCAGTTCATATACTCTTCCTGTTTCTTACTGTATTGCTGGACATTTACCTTGGTCTTCTCCATCTGGTCTATCTCCGAATAGATCTCTTTCAGGCTGGCATTATCCGTGGCACGGAAATACTGCCCGCCGGTGATGGAGGCGATCTCTTTCAGCGCCGGTTCGTCGATATCCACCTCCACATTCCGGTATTGGATACCAAATGGTGTCTGAACCGGGTAAGGAGCCTCTCCTTTCGTACCCACCCCGATCGTATAGACGCGGATACCGAAGGTGGCGGCGATCTCGGCGGCTGTCACCGGGGCGATCTCACCCATATTGTTCGAACCGTCGGTCAGCAGGATGATCACTTTCGATATCGCCTGGCTGTCTTTGATACGGCTCACGGCATTGGCAAGACCCAATCCGATGGCTGTCCCGTCCTGTATCATCCCGCTGCGGATATCCTTAAACAGGTTGAGCAGCACGGTATGATCCGTCGTAAGCGGACATTGGGTAAAACTTTCGCCCGAAAAGACCACCAACCCGATATTGTCGTTCGGCCGCCCGTTGATAAAGGAAGCAGCCACATCTTTCGCCGCCTCGAGGCGGTTAGGCTTCAGGTCTTCCGCCAACATACTGGTCGATATATCCAATGCCAGCATGATATCGATCCCTTCGGTGTTCGTGTTCTGCCAGTTATCGGTAGATTGCGGCCGTGCCAGCACGACGATGAGCAGGGCGATCACTGCCATCCGCAACACGAACGGCACATGGCGCAGATACACTTTCCACGACGAAGCCTTCGGCGCTTCGAACGCTTCCGTGGAAGATACCTGCAAACTGGCCTGGCTCTTCCCTAACTTATAGATGTACCACCCGATCAGGGGAGCCAGCAGCAGGAGTAAATACAGATATAAAGGATTTGCAAACGTCATAGGATTCTACTTTTACGCTTTATCGTTTGTGGCTGTACCTTCGGCATCAGCGCCATCCGTTTCGTCCGGTTGGGGCGCGGCAGGCAGTTCTTCCACCTTCGTCTGGTTCACAAACAGATAGGCATTCATCATACTCAGATCATTCTCATCGGGCAAGGGTTGCCATTTGGCGAATTTCACCAGATCAGCCGTTTGAAGTATCTGTTTCAGGTTCTCCCATACGGAGTTGGCATCGTTCACTTTACGGATGACCTCCAATATTTCGCCCGATGTCATCTCCATGGCTGCCACACCGAAACGGTCGGTCATATACCGGCGCAACGTATCTGTGATCAGTGTGTAATACTCTTTGTTACGTCCCTGTTGCCAGAGTTTCTTCTCTTTGATATCCTCGAGTTCCCGGATCGCCTGCTGGTGCGGCGGCAGCTTGATCTCCGGCTTACCGAACGGCAGGATCGACTGTTTGTTACGCATCCGTTGGATAACGTACGCCACCACGCAGATCAGGAACAGCGTGAACAATACGCCATAGATATAGAGGTAGTAATCCGCCAGCACAAAAGGCGGCTTCCATACCGGCTTCACATCAAAAAACTGATCCGGGTGCTCCAGATCCACCGGCACCGGTACCACTTTCAGGGCTTCCCGGTTGGAATAGATCGTGTCTTGTCCGTCCACCACCCGGAAGGGAGGCAACAGGTACAAGGCCGAATCGAAGGAGGTAACCAGGATATCCTGTTTGATCTGCAAGCGGTTGTCGATGATCTGAGAGTCGGGTTTCGCATAAACCAGCACCTCCACTCCACGCATCAGCGTATCGGCAGGTAACAGGATCTGTACCGGCTTGTCGGGCGAGGTGGAAACCGTCAGGTGTACCACCGTCTGTTCTCCCATCAGTATCTCGGCCGAATCAATCGACATTTCCGCCAGGGTCTGCTGGGCGTACAACGAGGTGCCCGCCAGCGAAGCCGCGGCCAGCAACAGATATACGATGGTTTGCTTTATCACTTTCATTTGCATGCTCAGTTACGTTTTTCAAAAAGCCCCATCAACGCCTTCACATAATCATCTTCCGTACGGATCGAAACCGCATCCACCCGGCTCTTTTTAAACGAATCGCTCATGTCGGCCTGCCGTTTGTCCCACCATTCGCGGTAGGCTTCGCGTACCCTGGCCGACGAGCTGTCTATCCATTGCTCTTTGCCCGTTTCCGCGTCTTTGACCTTGACCAGTCCCACGGACGGCAGTTCGGCTTCGCGGCGGTCGTATATCTGGATGGCAACCACATCATGCTTCCGGTTGGCGATCGTCAGGGCATCCTTAAAACTGCCCTTGTTGATAAAGTCGGATATCAGGAAGGCCGTGCAGCGTTTCTTGATCGCGTTCGTGAGGTACTTCAATACCTGGCCGATATCCGTCTGCCGGTCGTCCGGTTGGAAGTCGATCAGCTCACGGATCACATACAGGATATGCTTCTTCCCTTTCTGCGGCGGGATAAATTTCTCGATCTTGTCCGAGAAGAAGATCACGCCGATCTTGTCGTTGTTCTGGATCGCCGAGAAAGCCAGCGTAGCCGCCAGTTCGGTGATGATCTCTTTCTTCATCACGTTGACGGAGCCAAACTGCCGGCTGCCCGATACATCGATCAGCAGCATCACCGTCAGCTCGCGTTCTTCCTCAAACACTTTGATATAGGGACGCACGTAACGGGCCGTCACATTCCAGTCGATGTCGCGGATATCGTCGCCATACTGGTACTCCCGCACTTCGCTGAACGCCATACCGCGTCCTTTAAACGCCGTATGGTATTGTCCGGCGAAGATGTTGCGCGACAAGCCGCGCGTCTTTATCTCGATCCGGCGAACCTTTTTAAGCAGTTCACTTGTTTCCATGCATCAGGGAACTTCTACTTTGTTCAATATTTCACTGATCACTTCTTCCGAAGTCAGGTTGTTCGCTTCGGCTTCGTAGCTTAATCCGATGCGGTGGCGCAGCACGTCGTGGCAGACGGCGCGGATATCTTCGGGGATCACATATCCCCGGCGTTTGATGAAGGCGTATGCACGTGCGGCCAGCGCCAGGTTGATCGATGCACGCGGCGACGCGCCGAACGAGATCATGCCCGACAGGTTACCCAATCCGTATTCCTGCGGAAAACGGGTGGCGAATACGATATCCACGATATACCGTTCGATTTTCTCATCCAGATACACCTCGCCCACTACCTTGCGGGCTTCCAGTATCTCCTGTTTGGTAAGCACCGGCTTGATATCCGGTTTGACGCCGGAGATCTGCTGGCGGATGATCAGTTTTTCTTCTTCACGCTTCGGATAGTTGATGATCACTTTGAGCATGAAACGGTCCACCTGCGCTTCAGGCAGCGGATAGGTTCCTTCCTGTTCGATCGGGTTCTGCGTCGCCATGACTAAGAATGGCTCGGGCAGTTTGTAAGTATGCTCGCTGATTGTCACCTGGCGTTCCTGCATGGCTTCCAGCAGGGCGCTCTGTACTTTCGCCGGGGCACGGTTGATTTCATCCGCCAGCACGAAGTTGGCGAACACCGGTCCCTGTTTTACCATAAACTCTTCGTTTTTCTGACTGTAGATCATGGTACCGATCACGTCGGCGGGTAACAGGTCCGGGGTAAACTGGATACGGCTGTATTTAGCGTCTATCAGCGATGCCAGTGTCTTGATCGCCAATGTCTTTGCCAGCCCCGGCACCCCTTCCAGCAGGATATGCCCATCGGACAACAAGCCGATCAGCAACGATTCCACCAAATGTTTCTGTCCCACGATTACCTGGTCCATACCCATTGTAATCATATTCACAAACGAACTCTTACTCTCAATTCGCTGGTTCAACTCACGAATATCTACTGTCTGACTCATAGAGGATCTTCTTTATATTGTTTTCTTGTTAAATTACTTACCTGATTGGTTTCACCTTTTTTCGATGCACAAAATTAGAAATGTTAAAACGGTATCCTATCGTTTAGGCGTTAAATTATTCTAACCACGCCCCCCTGTTATACCTAAATTATGTAAAATAAAGCGGTTTACTCTTTCCGGACCTTCATTTCTTTTTCCAGAAGGAGGGCTTTCCGGATGGAAGCCGAGTCATTGGCATCGATCCCATAGACTTCCGGATCCGGAAGGATGAGCTCCATACCGACGGCGATCACATCCGGATTCCGGATCACTGTCTTATTAAACTGGTAGATATAGACCCAGAAGGCTCTGTTGCCGTAATACGCTTCCGCCAGGTATGTCAGGCGGTCGTTTTCTTTGATCGTGATAACCTTTACTTCTTTATAGGGAGTGACACTGTCCGTGGCAGCTACCGTATCGGCTGCCAGAAGCGCTTCGTCCGCAAGCAGGCTGTCGTCTTCCGGCAGTTGCGGTGCGAGGTCGTCGGCAACTACATAGCCAACGGGCGGGGTTGTATCCTTCACCACATAGTGCGATCCCATATAGAGATAGAGGCACAATCCGCAAACGGCTACCAGGAATACGCCGATACCGCCGATCCATCCCTTGCGATGGTTGCTCTTGCGATGGTTGTCTTTTTTCCGTGACGACACAGGATGTTTGGGGGGAATATGCGGCGGACGGGGTGTGGCAACAGGGGGGGGAGGTGTTTCAATGACCGGTTCTGCCGCAACAGGTTGTATTTCTGCCTCAACTTCTTTTTCTTCTTCCGGTAGGGATTCCAGTTGTTGAATATCCGCATCTTCCGACAGTTCGACTGTTTCGAAAAAAGAAAACGGTTCATTTACCCGTTCCTTCAGTTCCGCGTCCGGCAGGAACGTACATTTATAATGGGCAGGCAGCATGATCCGTTCACCGGTAGTTATATTCACACTTTCCCGCGGGTCCACCCATATCAGTTTGAAGGTGCCGATCCCTTTCACTTTGACCAGCCTATCCGTCAGCAGTCCTTCTGAGGAAACAGTCACGAACGCACGCAGGAACCGTTCGCATGCGTTTCTCGATTTACCGGTTTTTTCTGCCAGCAAACCTGCAATGTCCTGAATGGTGAGCCGGTTGTTCATGGGAGGGTGATTTCTTTGATTCTTGTTTTCAGCGTGCCTCCGGGTTTAAATACCGGACTTAATTTAGGAGGAACCAGGAAGCGTTTGCCAGACACGGGGTGAACCGACACACGTTCGCCTTTCTTCTTCACTTCAAACGTACCCAAGCCGTGCAGCACGAGCGAATCATTCGCCGTCAGGCAGGAGCCGACAACTGCGCTTAACGCGTTCAGCATCTCTGTTATCTCCGCATCATTCATTCCAGTCTGAACGTTGATTCCGGCCATTAATTCTTTGTTGTTCATTGTGATAACAGTATTAATTTAATGCGCTATATTAGAAAATAATTACGGATCAGACACTATTCCCGATGTATTTTTAACCAAAAACAACCTTTCCGATCAGTTCGAACGGTTGCACGCTCTCCACCTGTACCGGATAGAAATGGCCTGGTTCCAGCGGCTGTTCTTTCGAGACCAGCATTTCAGGGTCGATCTCCGGTGAATCAAACTCGGTACGTCCGATATAAAAATCACCTTCTTCCCGGTCGATGACGGTTTTGAAGGTATGTCCCGTTTTCTGTTCGTTGATCTCCAGAGCGATCCGTTCCTGGATGCGCATGAGGTGATCCAGGCGTTCCTGTTTGACCTCCTGCGGGATCTCGTCCGTATAGTTTTTATGCGAGTACGTCCCTTCTTCGTGGCTGTAGGCAAAGGCGCCCATACGCTCGAAGCGGACGTCTTTCACAAAGTCAACCAATTCCCGGAAGTCCTGCTCCGTCTCCCCCGGATGCCCGGTCATCAGCGTGGTACGCAGATGGATGCCCGGCACCTCTTCGCGGAAACGGCGGATCATCTCATACGTCTCCGCCTTGGAGATGTTACGTCGCATCCGTTTCAGCATCGGGTCGCTGATATGTTGCAGGGCGATATCCATATACTTGCAAACGTTCTCCCGTTCGCGCATCACCCGGAGCAGATCCCAGGGGAATCGCGCCGGATACCCGTAATGCAGGCGGATCCATTCCACGCCCGGGATATCCGAGATCCGTTCCACCAACTCCGGCAAGGCCAGGCGCTTGTACAGGTCGAGACCGTAATAGGTCAGGTCTTGCGCGATGAACTGGAACTCCTTCACTCCCTTGGCTGTCAGCGAATGTACTTCCCGTTCGATCGTTTCCATCGGAACCGACTGGTAGTGGCCGGTGATCAGCGGAATGGCGCAATACGAACAGGTACGGTTACACCCTTCGCCGATCTTGAGATAGGCATAATGCCCGGGGGTGGTCAGGATACGTTCGGTAGCCAGCGAATGGTCGAACGATTTGCCGAGGTCGGCCAGTAAGCCTTTCCAGTCGAATTTGCCGTAAAACTTATCCACTTCGGGCAGTTCGCCTACGAGGTCGTGGCGGAACCGTTCCGACAGGCACCCCATCACAAACAACTGCCGGATCTTTCCTTTCCGTTTGGCTTCACCCAGTTCGAGGATCATGTTGATCGACTCTTCCTGTGCATCGCCGATAAAACCGCAGGTATTCACCACGACGATCTCCCCGTTTACTTTCTCCGGGTCATGCGCCACGGTGTATCCGCCGGCTTTCAACTGGAACATCAACTGTTCCGAGTCCACCAGGTTCTTCGAACAACCCAGTGTGATGATGTCAATTTTATTCTTTCTCAACCGCTTATTCTCCAAACAATGAATTGACAAACTCCTTGCGGTTGAATACCTGCAAGTCTTCTATGCCCTCACCCAGTCCGATGTATTTCACCGGGATGTGGAAATGGTCGGATATGCCGATCACCACCCCGCCCTTGGCTGTGCCGTCGAGCTTGGTGACAGCCAGCGCGTTCACCTCCGTGGCGGCGGTAAACTGCTTGGCCTGTTCGAAGGCGTTCTGCCCGGTCGAGCCATCGAGCACCAGCAGCACGTCGTGCGGCGCGTCGGGAACGACCTTCTTCATCACATTCTTTATTTTGGTGAGTTCGTTCATCAGGTTGATCTTGTTGTGCAGGCGGCCGGCGGTGTCGATGATCACCACATCGGCGCCATTGACCTTTGCCGAGTTCAGCGTATCGAAAGCGACGGAAGCCGGATCGGATCCCATCTTCTGTTTGACGATCGGCACACCTACCCGTTCGCTCCAGATAACCAACTGCTCCACGGCGGCGGCACGGAACGTATCGGCGGCGCCCAGATACACACGCAGCCCGGCTTTCTTGAACTGGTAGGCGAGCTTGCCGATGGTGGTGGTCTTCCCTACCCCGTTCACGCCTACGACCATGATCACGTACGGCCGTTTGTCTTCCGGCACGGTGAAGCCTTCGCCGTCTTCCGAGAAATTCTCCGTCAGCAGGGCGGCGATCTCTTCGCGCAGGATACCGGTGAGTTCCTGTGTGTTTATATACTTATCCTTCGATACCCGCTTCTCGATCCGTTCGATGATCTTCAGGGTGGTGTCCACACCTACGTCGGAGGTGATCAATACCTCTTCCAGTTCATCCAGCACTTCGTCGTCCACGCGGCTTTTCCCGGCGATGGCGCGACCGATCTTGGAGAATACATTCTCTTTCGTTTTGGAAAGGCCTTTGTCTAAGGTTTCTTTCTTCTCTTTATTGAAAAAACCAAATATACCCATATCTTTTCGTTGTCAGCTTACTCTGTGTTTATAATCTTCATAGCCGAAGGTGCGGTACATCACCAGCTCGTCGTCCTTGCTCCACAAGGCGATCGACGGGTGCGGGATACCGTTGAACATCGTCGTCTTGACGATGGTATAATGGATCATGTCTTCAAATACCAGTTTGTCGCCGACCTGCAACGGATGCGTGAAATGCCAGTCGCCCATATAGTCGCCACTCAGGCAACTGTTGCCGCCGATGCGGTAGGTATGGCTCCCCTCCCCTGCCGGCACGCTTCCGCGGACGACGGGTTGGTAGGGCATCTCCAGGCAGTCGGGCATGTGGCAGGTGAACGAGGCGTCGATGATAGCGGTACGGATACCGCGGTTTTCCACGATATCGACCACGGTAGTCAGCAGGAACCCGGTCTGCCAGGCAAAGGCGCTTCCCGGTTCGAGGATGATCTCCAGTTGCGGATATTTCGCGTTGAAGGCTTGCAGGAGGCTGATCAGATGCTCCACATCGTAATCCTTACGCGTAATCAGGTGGCCGCCGCCCATGTTCAGCCATTTAATACGGGGGAGGAAGCGGCCGAAGCGTTGTTCGACAGCCTCGAGTGTCTGTTCCAGGTCGTACGAGGTGGACTCGCACAGCGTATGGAAGTGCAGCCCGTCGATTCCTCCGGGGAGTTCATCGCCCAACAAATCTGCCACCACGCCCAGCCGTGAGCCCGGCGCCGTGGGATTATACAGGTCGGTGGGAACGACCGAAAATTCGGGGTTGATCCGCAATCCGCAGGATACACGATAGCCGTCGGCTGCTACCATCGGGCGGAGCCGTTCGTATTGCGAGAGGGAATTGAAGGTCACATGGCTGCTGTATTGCAGGATCAGGGGAAAGTCGGCGTCGGTATATACCGGTGCGTAGGTATGTGCGGGACTGCCCATTTCTTCGTAGGCCAGCCGTGCCTCATGGATCGAACTGGCAGTGGAGTATGGGATATATTCACGGATGATCGGGAACGACTTCCACAGGGCATACGCCTTGAATGCCAGGATGATATTCACTCCTGCCCGTTCTTTTACACTTCGTATCAACTCCAGATTCTTTCGCAATAACCGTTCCTCCATCACATAGCAGGGAGAAGGAAGTTGGCTCATATCTATCATTTCAGCACAAGATCATTTTAATAATGTGCAAAGGTACGAAATCTTTTATACGTAGGTGATTTTATCTTCCTTTTCATTGCTTTTATAGGGGGAATAATCTATATTTGAGAAAAATCTAACAATCCAATCGATTATGAAAACGAAAGACACAAATGCCGTAAACCTCTGTCTCCTTAGCGGCCTGCTTCTCTGGCTGTGTCATAATAAACAATGCGATAAACAGGCCATGTTTCCGGGAGGCGATCCTGCCTTTTTAGAATTTCTTAAAGCGAATTTCAAGATTCCGAAAAAGGCCGCATCCATGCTCAATGCGGACCTGAAGGTGACCATTGGTTTTATCGTAGAGAAAGATGGGGCCATCACAAACCTCCACTATGTGAGTGGAGATAAGATCTTGCTGGATGAAGCCATGCGTGCGACTCTGCTAATGCCCCCCTGGATACCCGGTGAGGTGGATGGCGCCAGGGTACGTGCCTATTGCACCCTGCCTTATACCTTCAGAACGGTCGTAAGGAGCGTGACCATATACCTGTAACCCATCCGGATCATTTTTTGCCCGTTTCATCCGTCCTTATCCCTTCTACACGAAGTTTATTTTTGCAAAACATCTGCCACGCGACCCTAAAAAAGTGTCGTCCTGATGGAACAAAAGTTTCATCCTGATGGAACAAACAGTTTCTAAGGGTAAAACAAAAAGTTCCATTAAGTGAAACAAAAAGTTCCATTAGGTAAACCTTTTTGTTCCAATAGGTGGGAACCCGGAGCGTCGCCGCGTCACAGGATAGAAAGTTCCGGTCAGCCTTCGTCATAGCCTCTCCGGTTTACAGTCTTAGCGTGGCAGATGTGGCAGCAAAAAGGCGGGAAAATGGATCTGCCACGGGTATCTTCCACACATCTAACTTCTTTATGAACAATAAGATAACGCCTGTTGCGTGGCACCGTGGCAGATGTTTTGCAAAAATAAACTTCGTGTAGGGATACGGACGGCTCATGGATTCAGACGGTTGATCGGAATTCAAAGCAGCTTCTAAATCGGAATATTCAATATTGCATGAACGACTTGGAGACAAACTCCATAACCAGCGGCAGTTCCATCCGCCAATAGGTCCAGGTGTGGGCGCCGTCTTTGACGCGATATTCATGGGGAATCTTGCTTTTGAGGAAGGCGATATGCATCAGGCTGTTTCCTTCGGCCAGGAAATCATCGTCGCCACAACTGATATACCAGCGGATGGCGCGGATCTTTTTCAGATCATCCTCCGAAGCATTCTTGAGGAGACCGTCGATGCTCTGGCGGTTGTAGTACGCCTGTATCTGCGCGTCGGTGAGTTTCTTTTTGATGTCGTCACTCAGGCGGGCGGTTACCTGGTCGATCGACCAACTCCCTGTGGATGCACTCAGCGGTGCAGCGGCGGCAAACAGTTCGGGATGGTGTAAGGCGTAGAAGATGGTTCCGCCACCACCCATCGAAAGGCCGGCCACGGCACGATACCGACGGTCGGAACGTACGCGGTAGGTCTTCTCAATATGCGGGATAAGCTCCTTGAAAAAGAAATCTTCGTAATTGAACCCGCCTTCGATCACATTGAAATAACCCCGTCGCCCGGTATCGGCATCCGGCATGACGATGATCATCGGTCCGGCTGTTCCCTCGGCGATAACCCTGTCGGCGATGTTTTGTACCTGTCCGAACTGCACCCAGCCGGTATGGTCGTCGCCCGAACCATGCAGGAGGTACAAGACAGGGTAACTACGGTCGGTTTCGTCATACCCTTCGGGCAGATAGATGGAATACTTGCGGTCCATTTTCAGGATCTCGCTCTTCACCGTGCGGGTCTCATACACTTTCCCTCCCGCCAACGCCATAACGGCAAAGCCGCACAGGCAACAGATTGTCAATAGTTGTTTTCTCATAAATAATAACTGATTGTATTTTAGATTTTCATCGGTTAGACATAACCGGTTGAAGAATAAACCTTTAGCGGAGTTTTTGAGATTCAGAGGTAACGAGTTAGTAACCGTGCGTATTTCAGCGATTTGCGGTGCTATACTTAGGTCAAATAACTCCGGTATAAAGATAGACAATTTCTTTGGAACCTCAGATATATTTTTCCCTTTTTTTATCTG
>JAVBUE010000051.1:0-20807 GCA_031555735.1 Tannerellaceae bacterium | reverse complement strand
TGCTTGAAACACTGAAAGCGTTTAA
Organism: Tannerellaceae bacterium; assembly: GCA_031555735.1. Lineage (GTDB taxonomy): Bacteria > Bacteroidota > Bacteroidia > Bacteroidales > Tannerellaceae > JAJDIA01. The sequence goes on along the minus strand of JAVBUE010000051.1, from coordinate 20,782 downwards.
CGGTAAACTGGGTATTTAAAAGAAGCATTATGAGACCAAATTTCAAGAACATCGATATTAAGAATGCCGGTTTTGCCGCCACCAATGGCGCCGAATGGGCAAAAGCAAATGGTATTGCCGCCAACTGGAACACACCGGAACAAATCCAGGTGAAGTCTGTATATACAAAGGAAGACCTCGAAGGTATGGAGCATCTGAGCTATGCATCGGGTGTGCCTCCGTTCCTGCGTGGACCTTATACCGGTATGTATGCCATGCGCCCCTGGACGATCCGCCAGTATGCCGGGTTCTCCACCGCCGAAGAATCGAACGCCTTCTATCGCCGTAACCTCGCTTCCGGACAGAAGGGTTTGTCGGTTGCTTTCGACCTTGCCACACACCGTGGCTATGATGCCGACCACGAACGGGTGGTGGGCGACGTAGGTAAGGCCGGTGTGTCGATCTGCTCGCTGGAGAATATGAAGGTGCTGTTCGACGGTATCCCCCTCAGCCAGATGTCTGTATCCATGACCATGAACGGCGCCGTACTCCCCGTACTGGCTTTCTATATCAACGCCGGTCTGGAACAGGGCGCCAAGCTGGAAGAAATGGCGGGAACGATCCAGAACGATATCCTGAAAGAATTCATGGTGCGTAATACCTATATTTATCCGCCCGAATTTTCGATGAAAATCATCGCTGATATCTTCGAATATACCTCGCAGAAGATGCCGAAATTCAACTCGATCTCTATCTCCGGTTACCACATGCAGGAAGCCGGCGCTACGGCGGATATCGAAATGGCTTATACCTTGTGCGACGGGATGGAATACCTCCGTGCCGGTATCAACGCCGGTATCGATGTGGATGCGTTCGCTCCGCGCCTGTCGTTCTTCTGGGCGATCGGTATGAACCATTTCATGGAAATCGCCAAGATGCGTGCCGCCCGTATGTTGTGGGCGAAGATCGTGAAGAGCTTCGGCGCGAAGAACCCGAAATCACTGGCGCTGCGTACGCACAGCCAGACGTCCGGCTGGTCGCTGACCGAGCAGGATCCGTTCAACAACGTGGGACGTACCTGTATCGAAGCGATGGCTGCCGCCCTCGGACATACACAGTCACTGCATACCAACGCATTGGACGAAGCGATCGCGTTGCCGACCGACTTCTCTGCCCGTATCGCACGTAACACCCAGATCTATATCCAGGAAGAAACGCATATCTGTAAGGAGATCGACCCGTGGGCCGGTTCTTACTATGTGGAAACACTGACCAACGAACTGGTACAGAAAGGCTGGGCGCTGATCCAGGAGATCGAAAGCATGGGCGGTATGGCGAAAGCCATCGAAACCGGCCTGCCGAAGATGCGTATCGAAGAAGCGGCTGCCCGTACACAGGCACGTATCGACTCCGGTGTGCAGACTATCGTGGGTGTGAACAAATATCGTCTGGAGAAAGAAGATCCGATCGATATCCTCGAAATCGACAATACGGCAGTACGTATCGAACAGATCGAACGCCTGCAGGACCTGCGTGCCAAACGCGACAACGATGCCGTCAAAGCCGCCCTGGCCGAGATCACCGAGTGTGCCCGCACCGGTAAAGGCAACTTGTTGGAACTGGCGGTGAAAGCGGCCGGCCTGCGTGCTTCCTTAGGTGAAATCTCCGACGCTTGCGAAGCAATTGCCGGACGTTATAAAGCAATCATCAGAACTATTTCAGGCGTGTATTCATCAGAAACAAAGAAAGACGCAGACTTTGTCAATGCTTGCGAGCTGACCGAGAAGTTTGCCAAAAAGGAAGGCCGCCAGCCACGTATCATGATCGCGAAGATGGGGCAGGACGGACACGACCGTGGCGCCAAAGTGGTCGCTACCGGTTATGCCGACTGCGGATTCGACGTGGATATGGGACCGTTGTTCCAGACTCCTGCCGAAGCTGCCCGCCAGGCGGTTGAGAACGATGTGCATGTGATGGGGGTCTCTTCACTCGCTGCCGGTCATAAAACACTGGTTCCGCAAGTGATCGAAGAACTGCAGAAGCTGGGACGCCCGGATATCATCGTGATCGCCGGTGGCGTGATCCCGGCTCAGGACTATGATTACCTGTACAAAGCCGGTGTTGCCGCCATCTTTGGACCGGGTACATCCGTTGCTAAAGCGGCTGTCCAGATCATGGATATCCTGTTGCAAGACTGATACGGGTACGAACGGCTTGTCCGTAAGTAAGTGAAAAGAGGATGTGTCGAAACGGCGCATCCTCTTTTTTTTCTTTCTGTGCTGATGTCCTTCCACCGGCTCTCTTCGTTTTATCCCCTCGTCTTTTTAATGGCAATATTAGGTAGGTCTATTGGCAACATATAGAGGAAGTAATACCTTCTTACTATTGTTTTTCGCGCTCCACCCATGCGGAGGGATTACTCTACCATGGTGGAATGGTTACGCCACCTTGGTGAAGAGAAGGCTCCACCTGGGTGAAGAAAAGGCTCCACCAAGGTGAAGAAAAGACTCCATCTAAGTGGAGAGAACAGGGCATACGAATGTTGACAACAGATCCTCTATATGTTGACAACAGATTATCAGGTGGTTGACGGTAGATTTCTTTGTGCCGCTGTAGGAATAACAACAGGTGTATCTTTCCATAATGGGACAGTATCCTTTTTCCGGATCGGACAGGAATTTTAGCTTTGTAGTGGCATGAATATGAAATATTTCATATTCTCGTGAACTTTTTCACGGACAGGATGTTAATAAGATATAGTGTTTTTCATGGTATTAGATTTAAGTTTAATTAGGCTATCCGCTTTGTTCGTGAGAATAGAGCGGGTCTTTTTTTATAGGGGTGTTTACGGTTTGTATTTGGATTGCGCAAGGATCTCCTGCGCGTTCCCGTTTTGCAGGAGGGTGGCAGGTGCCGCCTTTGTTTCTTCCATATAGCGGGCAACGATCTGCCAACCGATGAATGTGCCGATATTACCCGGAGCCTGGTCGGAGAGGAAGGTGGCGGGCTCGTCGTCCAAATAGCGGGAGGTAGTGACCCGGTCGGGCGTATAGAGGTGCTTGCGTTCGACGATGGTTTTCCAGATCTTGGCCTCCTGTTGCAGGCACCAGTCATAGGACGCCTCCGTCATGCCGAGCAGTTGCGCGGGTGTACGTCCGGGAATAGCGGCGGCAACCAGGTATTTCAGTGCGCCTTCATATACCATGCGGTCGAGCAGTACGGCTTCCTTGCCTTTGAAGGGATACTCGGTCATCAACCAGCCGGTGAGGTAGTCGGGGACGATCTGCGCGCGTTGCATTTTCAGCCGTTGGTAGGGATAGAAGAAATCAGCGTATAAAGGATAGTCGTATCCCATGTATTTGTCGATCGAGAGGGAGAGGACTCCTTCGCCGGTCAGGATATTCTGGCTGAAACCGGACACATGCATATACACCGCCGGCTGCCGGAAGCCCGGCAACTGGTCCTTGCAGTAGGCAAAAGCCTGTCCGAGTTCCTTTTCGATATCGCCAATGGAATCGTATTGGGCGATGGCTTCCGTATAAAGTCTTTTCAGGGTGGGTTCGGAGAAATAGTTCACCAGTTTGTCGAAGAAACCCGGCGCGTCCGGACTTTGCATATTGAGCACGCCCTTGCCCAGCAGGTCAAGCATGAGGGGGTAGGATTGACGGAGCGTCGCTTCCTGCGCCGGATCGTCCGTTTCGATCAACCGCAACAGTTCCTTGTCGAACCGGCGGATGGTCACGGGATCGGCATCGGCATACGAACTGCTTCCCTGTGCGCTGCAACTGACGGCAAGGGAAAGGATCAATAGGGTTGTAATCACTTTATGCATAACAGGGAAGGGGGTTAAGTCCCCGTATATATAACGTTTGCGGGAACGGATTATTGTCGCTGTACATTGAAAAGAAAGCCGCCATCCCTTACAAAGGACGGCGGCTTTTATCATCGGATATCAACCGGTATCGTTTATTTCAGTTCTTTGATGCGGATGTCGCGGAATTTTACTTCCGAGCCATGGCCCAGGAAAGCGATGTGTCCGGTCTTGTTGAAGAGACCCGGATGCTGTTTGCCGTCGATGGTGCCGTTCTTGGCCGCTTCGCGGATATTCCCGTCGAGGATGACTTCACCATTGAGCGTGATCTTGATGTTGTCGCCATTGACCACCACTTCTTCGTAGTTCCACTCACCCACCGGTTTGAGGAACCCGCGTTTGGAGGCGATCACCCCATACACCGAACCGTGGTACTGGTATTTCTGCAAGTCTTTATACACCGGATGTTCGTTGTCGAGGATCTGCAACTCCATGCCCACATAGGCTGCATCCCCTTCCATCGGGGTACGGATGCCCAGGCCGTTGTTGGCGGCCGGTGTCAACTGGAATTCAAAACGGAAAACGAAGTTTGCATACTCCTTCTTTGTGTAAAGATTGCCACCCGATCCCTTGCTGGGAATGAGGGTGATGGTACCGTCCTGCAAGGTATAATCCCTGGTGTTACCCGTCCATTCGTGCATATTGGTGCCGTCGAAAAGCACCTTATAGCCTTCCTTCACTTCTTCGGCCGACAGTTTGAACGGCTCTTTGCGGGGCAGTTCGCGGACATACAAGTCGCGGTAATACACCTTGCTGCCATGTGCCTGTAGTTCGATCTGTTCGGTGGGGAAGATCGGAAGTTTGCGGTCCCAGTAGTTTTCGAGGATCACGTTGTCGGTTACCAGTTCGCCGTTGAGGATCACCGTTACCCTGTCGCCCACCATCTTGATGTACATGGTATTCCATTCGCCCAGGCGGTTATCAGCTACCTTCAGCGGTTTGCTCGGATTGGTCTGGTTGTTATACAAACCGCCCGAACCCACCTGAGCGCCCGACTTCACCCGTGCCGTATCCCACATCTGCACCTGCGGCGTGCCGCGGAGATAGATCCCCGCATCCGCTTCCTTGCCCGACGGATCGAGCAACCAGTCCACATACATTTCAAAGTCGCCATACTGCTTGACGGTACAGAGGTTATCATATCCCTTGCCGTCGAAGACGAGGCAACCCTCTTCCACCTTCCAGTCGCGACGCATATTCTCGTCGGCTTTCACCTGCGCTTTTGTCAGGTCGGCCGGTTTCATGGCTGCCCGTTTGATCGGGTTTTCCACCAGCCCTTTCCATCCGGTGAGGTCTTTGCCGTTGAACATCGACACATACCCGTCGCCCGCCGGCATCTCACCCAGTTGTTTGCGGATCGCTTCTTTCTGATAGCCCGCATCGGGATTGTCCAGCACCTGCATGACCTTATTCAGCAGGTCGCGCACGATCTGTCCCGTATATTCAGGGTGGTTGGCGGAGATATTCATCACTGCATTGGCGGCTGCCTGCTGGATGGGTTTCTCATCCAGGAAACCACCGGCATACACCATCGCCTGGAAGGTGCCCGCCTGCTGGAGACGGCGCAGGATGGTATTCTTCTGCTCGTTGGTTTTTGCGATCTCCATGGCTTTACGCAGGAAGATGGTACGGTTTTCCGCCGATAATTCGGGCAAAGAAACCAAGCGGATATAGGCATTCAGCGCGCGTTCGAAGTAAGCGGCGCCGGCAGGATCCGTGCATACGGCATACAGCTCGTCGGCCGCCTCACGTCCTTTCCAGTTGTAGATCGCCTCGAAAGCGGCATCCCTGGCAGCGCCCCGGCCGTTTTTGAATCCGTTCACGATCTCCGGCAACGCCTCTTTCGCTCCCGTAGCCGAGAGTACTACATAATACAGGTGTTTCCGGCTTTCACCGGCTTGTACCATACGGCTGCTCACCGTGGCATACTGTGCGGAAGGCGACTGCTGCGCGATCGATGCGATCACAGCCTGCTGCAGGGGAGGAACCGTTGCGGGGGCTGCCGATTCAAGCATCCCGCACAGGAGCGTGAAGTCTTTTTCACCCACTACATCTTTCAATGCGGTATAGGCCGCTGTCTTTACATCGGGAGAACCTGCCTTGATCTGTTCGAGCACCGTATTCACCGTCGCATCCGCTTTGCGCAAGGCTAAGAGTTGCAGGGCGGCGACTTTTCCGTCGGACACTGCCGCGGGAATCACACGGACAACCGACGGGGTGATGTCGCCCTTGAAAGCCGCCAGCGTTTCCTTTCCCAATCCGATCACCGGTTCTTCTTTGCTTACCAGCAGTTCGGCCAATGCCGGGATCATGCTTGTATCGCCAATCTTCACCAGCGCCCAGGCGGCTGCCTGTTTCACTTCAAAGGCGGGATCTTTCAACTGGTCAAGGATCAGTTGTTTTCCGGGCAGGTCGAAACGGATTTCGAGACCTTTGATCACCGGGTTCTTTTCCGGGCAGGTGCTTTCGCGGCCGATCCAGTTGAGGATATCCACCTTCGTGTCGGCTTTTGCTTTCGGCATCATTTTCAGCACTTCCACATACAGGGGAGCCGTGGCATAGGCCGAAGCGAAGTCCAACGCCGCGTTCCGGTATTCCTTATTCCCATCTTTCAGGGCGGTAAGAAGCAGTTTGGACGGGTTGTCGCCCGTAGCGAACAGGATCTCGAGGGCAGCATCACGCGTATGGGTCTGTCCGGCTTTGGTAGCGGCTTTCAGCAGGTCACTTGCCGCTTTTTCCGCCGCTTTGCGGTCGCCTTGCCCGGCTACGTTTTTGATCAGGAGGATGTAGGCGTCGTTGGCGCCCGTCGGTTCCATCTTATAACCGGCGGCAGCGGCGGCGGCAGCCAACGGACTGAACGACTGTGCCGAACCGATCCGGCTGAGGGTGTAATAAGCCACCTTCTTCGTCTGTTCATCTCCGCTCTCCGCCAATCCGGCGATCAGTTTCTCGTTTACTTTCATACCGGCCTGGCCGATGGCGAGTATCACGTCCCGCTGTGTTTTCGGCGTTCCCGCTTTGTTCAGCAGGGCGGCTTGCAGGGCATTCTTCGCATTCTCGGTGTTGATTGCCGACAGGGCGCGGGCAGCGGGACCGCTGAGGTCTTCCTTATTCAGGTATGCTGCCAGTGCATCCACACATTCGTCTTGTCCGCAGATCTGCAGTTCACGGATCAGGAATGCTTTCGTTTCGCGTTCGGACACTTGTTCCAACGCTTTCAGGTAAGCCTTCGCTACCGTCAGGCGGGCGCTTTCCTGTCCTTTCGCCATCACATAATGGGTTAGTCCGCTGAGGGCATAATCCGTCTGTGCGTTCGATCCTTTACCGGGGGCATTGATCAGGTTGACGATCGTGAGTATGCCCGCTTCGCCCGACGACGCCAGGTCGCCGATCATCTGATCGTATTTCTGTTGTTTATCGGCGGGCATCTGTGCGAGCACATCCGCGGCAATCGTTTTTGCCGTACGGTTTGCGGGCGACTGTGCCATCAGCACGTTACCCATCAGGAGCGCTCCGGCTAACAATATATATATCTTCCTCATAATTGCATTGTTTAGTGATTGTTCAATTGTTACCTTTTTATCAGATGGTCCACGGAGCACGCATCGGTTGGTCGATCAGGCGGTTGGCCGCCTCGTCATTGATAAACGCGAGATTGACGGGGTCGAAGTGCAACGTCCGGTTCAGGCGAAGCGCCACGGCGCCCATATTCACCACGGTAGCCGAACGGAATCCGTTGCGTTCGTTCAACCCGAACGGTTGCCGGGTACGTACACATTCGAGGAAGTCGGTCACTTGTGGCTCGGGTTCGGGGAACTCAGCCAGTTTCTTTTCCCAGTTGGGGATATCGCACACAAAGTTTTTATACACATTGCCGTTCGGTCCGGAGATATACGGGGTGTCCGGGTTGCCGTAGTCGCCTCCCCAGAGCACGATCTGGCAACCGTCTTCATACGTATAGGTGATCGAACGCCAGGTGCCTACCGCATCGGGGTGTTGTTGCGGGGCATCAACCTCCACCTTTACGGGGCTGGTATGGTCTTTGCCGAGGATATACTGGACGGGGTCGATGTAGTGCTGCCCCATGTCGCCCAATCCGCCGCCGTCGTAATCCCAGTATCCGCGGAAGGTCTGGTGTGTACGGTGGAGGTTGTACGGGCGGTAAGGAGCCGGGCCTAACCAGAAATCGTAATCCAGCTCGGCCGGTACGGTCTGCGGTTCGAGGTATTCTTTCCCCACCCAGTAGAATTTCCAGTCGAAGCCGGTGTGCTTGCTGATCGTCACCTTCAGCGGCCAGCCGAGCATACCGCTCTGCACGAGTTTTTTCAGCGGCTTCACGGGTGTGCCCAGGCCATAGAAGGTATCGGTAAAGCGAAACCATGTATTCAGACGGAACATACGTCCGTACTGCTTTACGGCTTCCATTACCCGCTTACCTTCGCCGATCGTACGGGTCATCGGCTTCTCACACCAGATGTCTTTCCCCGCTTTGGCGGCTTCCACCGACATGATCCCATGCCAGTGCGGCGGCGTGGCGATGTGTACGATGTCCACATTCGGATCGAGGATCAGTTCGCGGAAATCATGATACGCGGCAATCTTCTCTTTTACTAATTGTTTACCCAGCTCGAGGTGTTTCTTATCCACATCGCAGACAGCCACCAGGCGTGTCCCGGCATAGTTCACGTGTCCGCGTCCCATGCCTCCTGTACCGATAATACCCTTCGTCAGCTGATCACTCGGCGCAATGTATCCATTGCCCAGGACGTTTCGCGGCACAATGCTGAACGCCGCGATCCCTCCAAGTGTCTTCAGGAAGTTTCTTCTGTTTGTCTTCATAGTACTAATTATATGTTTAATAATCGTTTATACACTCTTTGATAAACCGGACAAATATAAAGAATACCCGGCAGAATCATGGATCTTTTTCCGATAAATATCACTTCGATCCCCGTCATTTCACAGATATTCCTAAAACAAACGTTGCCTGCATGGGGATACAGGCAACGTTGTTCAATTGTCTGATGGACTACACCATGAAATAGGGAGTATGATCAATACCCCGTATTTTGTGTGAGATTAGGATTCAGGGAGATTTCACTGTCGGGAATCGGCAGGTAATTGTCCTTTTCTACCTTATAACCGTCGGGGAATTTCACCTGGATGAGTTCACCCAGGGCGCCACGCACTTCGACGGGGTAGATTTCCGGACCGGCTTTCCAGCGCTTGATGTCGTCCCAGTACTGTCCTTCCAGTGCCAGTTCGATACGACGCTCCTTACGCAGCACCTTGCGGGCTTCGGCTTGCGACAGCCCTTTGCTGATGGTAGTGATCTTCACATCGGTACGTTCGGTACGGATCCGGTTGATGATATCGATCGCCCCGTTGATGTTCTGATTCAGTTCGATCATCGCTTCGGCACGGCACAGCAGCACATCGCCATACCGCAGGATCATGAAATCGAGCGGTGATTCGTTCCCCTTTACCTGCATCGTTTCAATGGTGTATTTACGGATGGCGAAACCCACCTTCTGTCCGGTATGGTTCTTGATCTCCACCGGATACAATTGTCCCTGGAAATAAGCGCCCGGACGCAGGATCGTGAAATCCAGCCTCGGATCGCGGTTCTTGTAGGGATCGTCCTTGTCAACCGGAGAACCATCGATGGTTTCATAGGCATCCACCAGATGCTGCATCGGGGCGGTAGAGTTGGATCCGTCGATACCGTATTTCAGGTTCTGCGGTTGCCAGTAACGGTCGAATACGCTTCCCTGCGTATAGGGGCCAGCCATGAAGCTGAGGGCGAAAAGGGTTTCACTGTTGCCTTCGTTTTCAAACTGGAACAAGCCATAATACGACGGATAAAGTGAATATTTACCCAACTCATCAATCTTATTGCAACATTCGAGTACTTTATCCCATTGCGAATTATACAGATACGCCTTCATTTTCATACCCCAGGCTGCACCTACAGTTGCCTTACCGGCTGCGGCGTCTTTTGGGAGGGATTTGATGGCTTCGTCGTAGTCGGCATGGATCTGCGCCCACACATCGGCTTCACTGGCACGGGTCACATTCCGGGATTCTTCTGTTGTCATCGTCTTCAACACGATAGGTACTCCGCCATAGGATTTTGCCAACAGATCGTAGAATACCCCTCTCAGGAATAGGACTTCCGCTTTATAGGCCGTCTTGTCTGCGTCGGTCATTCCCGGTGTATCGTCGATGTTTTCCAGGAAGTAATTGGCCCGGTTGATGCCCGTGTAACACTGTTTCCAGCGCTCGCTTACAATCGCACCCGATCCGGAGAAGATCTGGCCGGCACCTACCTGCATCTGCTGTCCTTCCCAGTGTGCCCACTGATAGGCATTGGGTGTACAGGCGTCGTAACCGCCGCCATATCCATATACATAGTTATTCCGCAACACATTATACACCCCGTTCAGGGCTAATGTCGCATCTTCTTTCGATTGCCAGAATGTGGCACTGGTAATCTGGTCGTCGGGAGTTATATCCAGGTAACTTTCGCAGGAACTGAACCATACGGTCAGCGAAAGCATAAGCATACATATCTTTTTCATATCGTTGATTTGTAATCGTTAAACATCAGAAAGTTACATTCACACCGAAGGTAAACACGCGGGGGACTGGATAAGGATTATAGCCGTTATTGAACGTGTCGCGTTCCGGGTCAAATCCTTCATAATTGCTGCTGGCAATTGTAAACAATTCCGAGCCGTTTACATAAAGATAGAGATTCTGCATCGCCAGCTTTCCTGCTATTTTTTTCGGGACTGTATATCCCATTTGCAGGTTTTTTAGCTTAAGGAATGACATATCTGCCACCCAAAAAGAAGATTGTTGACGGTTCCAGGTATCATTCACCACGATACGTGGTAGTTCGGTGGAAGGATTCTCGGGTGTCCAGGCATCCCGCCATCTGGTGGTGATTGTTCCCCCGGATATACCCAACGGTTCTGTCCAGGCATTCTGGAGATATCCGTTTACACCAGCCACACCGGAGAAAAGGAAGCTCAGATCGAATCCTTTCCAGGAGAAATTACCGGTCAGGCCGAAGGTGTACTTCGGAATGGTATTGCCCATTTCCTGTTTATCCCGATAGTCCAACCTGCCATCGCCATTGACATCCTCATACTTCAAGTCTCCAGCTACAGGTATATAGCCATTGTTCGCCATATGCTGTGAAGCTTCCGAATTGCTCTGGTAAACACCTTCTGCAATAAATCCATACAACGTCTTATACGAATATCCTTCCCGGATAAGGTAAAGTTGATCCGGTGATTTTCCTCCCTGGAATTTAGTCACCTCATTATCCAGCACGGTAAAATTAGCGCCAATACTGTATGTAAAACCGGAAGCCGGGTCTCGATCCTGCCATTTGGCATTGATCTCAAAACCGGTATTCCTCATTTTACCTACATTCTCATAGGGAGCCGTCACATTGCCCAGCACGGATGGAATAGGTAACCGGACGATAATATCACTGGTTTCCCGATTGAAATAGTCCATTTCAAATGCCAAACGATTATTCAGGAATCCTACATCAAGCCCTATATCGGTTGTGGTGGTTGTTTCCCAGGTGATATTCGGATCTACCAATTGCGTAATGGCCGCACCCGGCGCCAGTTGGTTGGCATAATTGTAGCTGGTGGCATAGTTTTGCGTAATAATGGTCAGATAGGGGAAATAATCAGCATTGCTACCGCTGCCCAGGTTCTGGTTACCCAGTTTACCCCAGGATGCCCGCAGTTTCAGGTTGTCAAAGAGACCGAGATCTTTGACAAACGACTCTTCGCCCAATCGCCAGGCCGCAGAGAATGAAGGGAAATATCCCCATCGGTTACCATCGGCAAAACGGGACGAACCGTCGGCACGCACATTCACTTCAAACAGGTATTTGCTCATTAACGCATAGTTGACACGTCCGAAATACGAGAGCATTCGCAGTTTGTAGTTATTTCCGTTGGCAATTGCGTTGGATGTGCCGGATGATACCTGGTGTAGCGTTTCTTTGGGAGGGTCTGATTTTTGTGCTTCCACATATTTGTACGACAAATCTTCCATTTGCAGCCCCACTACCCCTGATATTTCATGTATTTCTTTAAAAGTCCTGTTGAAGTTCAGGTTGGTGAAGAAAGTAGAGTAGTATTCGTCTGTCTGATAACGCAGGATATTCAATGTGGAAGGATAATCGAGGGGTTTCGACTTATTACTGCCTTCGAGATCTGTATAACAGAAATTCATCTGGTTGTAACGATCGCGGAGGTTGTTGTTATACTGCCCGCTGTATTGTGCTGTAAGCGTCAAACCTTCCATGAAATTTATCGTGGCAAATACATTTCCTTTGAAGAAGTTGTTTGTGCGTTTGTTCAGCCCATTATACAAATCAGGAAAGGGATTACGTGTGTCCACAATGGGACTACCGGCTTTCGCTCCGTCCAGATAAAGAGCCTGAGTGCCACCAAATGTTTTGCCATCCTGCAGGTACGGCGTAGAGAAAGGATGTCCGTTCGACATCATATAGACTACACGATCAATACCATCATAAGGTTCTTCTCTCACACTCCGCATAAAACGTCCGCGCGCCCCGATTGTAATGTATTTGTTTACGATGGTGGAATTGTTCATTGTCAAACCGATTCGATTAGAAGACGTGTTCTTATAGATTCCATCCTGATCCAGATAACTCAACGAAATATAGTTGCTTGTTGATTTACTACCGGTATTGATCGACAGGTTATGCTGAGTAGTAAAGGCACTGTGGAACACTTCGTCGAGATAATTGGTGCTCGGATATTTGTACGGGTCGTTTCCCGTTTCGAACGCATTGATCACATTATCCGGAAACAGCGGGCTGCCTCCGCTATTGACAAAAGCAGTATTCCACAGACGCATATATTCAGGGCTGTCCGTGATAAGATCAAACCGCCGACCGAGTTGCTGGATACCTACATATCCATTATAGTTCAGCGAAACCTTTTCTACACTTGCTCCTTTCTTCGTTTCAATCAAGATCACACCGTTTGCCGCCCGCGATCCGTAAATGGCGGCAGAAGCGGCATCTTTCAAAACCGTCATCGATTCAATATCATTCGGATTGAGCTCCGACATTCGGCCTTCGATCCCGTCAATCAATATCAAGGGGTCTGAATTATTCAGCGTACCATACCCCCGGATACGGATGGTGGCGCCATCATCTCCCGGTCGTCCCGAATTCTGGCTTACCCATACCCCCGTTACCTGTCCGGCCAACGCTTGTGAAGCGTTCGTGATCGGGCGGTTTTCCAGTTCTTTGTCATACTTCACGGTGGATACGGAGCCGGTGAGGTTGGTTTTCTTCTGTACGCCATAACCTACGACGACGACCTCGTCGAGTTTTTTGGTATCTTCCAGTAAGGTGAGCTGGAATGAAGAACGGTTTAAGGTGCTCACTTCCTGTGGCAGGTAGCCGATATAGGTAACGACAATGATCGCGTCTTCGGCTACGTTCGACAAGGTGAATTTGCCATCCAGGTCGGTTACCGTCCCATTCGATGTCCCTTTCACCATCACATTCGCTCCAATGATGGGCAGACTTGTCTCATCCACCACCACGCCGGAGATCGTACGTGCCTGTTGCTGGGCCGAAACCACAGCGTCGGGAATAGCCGACAACTGCTCGTCTTTCAGGAAAACGCGGTTGTTCAACACACGGTAGCTGATACCTGTGTGTTGAAATGCCTGTTGCAAAATCACTTCAATAAATTCATTTTCCGCGTTTACCGATACGGAATGTATCTTCTTGTTCAAGAGATTGGCATCATACGAAAATTCGTATCCGGTTTGTTCACTGATGCCAGAGATCAATTCCTCCACAGTTGCATCTTTCAAAGATAATTTCAGACTTACATGCTGGGAGAAAGCATCCGATGCAGAGATTTGCACGGCGATTAATAAAAGAATTAAGGTTGCTTTCATTACTCTTAAAATTCTGTGTCCAAAGAATAAGCAGACAATCCTTTGGTTGTTAAAGTATTCATACATACATTTGTAAGATTTTTTGTAAATAATAAAAGGTTACTAAAAGTCGCTGATCGGGAGGGTGTTGCCGCACTGCTCCCGATTTTTTTGTGATTCTTCGAAGGTTATTCCATCATAGGCATTTCTATTTAAGATGATTATTTAGAGATAAAAACTTCATCCTCCTCGATCCGGTAATGGATGGGAGCCAAATAACTGAGGATTTCCAATACTTCAACCAGTGTTTCATCCCTGTTGATGACACACCGGTAACGCCGGTCGGCTAATTGTTTGGATTGCAGGTTGATGTTTACATCGTAAATCAGACTTAGCTTGTTCACAATCTCCCGTAATGTTGCATTTTCAAATATGAGTTGGTTCAGATGCCAGGTTGTATAAGTTGCCGGATTGACCGTTTCAATCGCATACTGTCTGGCGCTGGCATTATACACTACTTTTTCTCCCGGCGACATTTGGAACACATCCAGTCCGCCTTTGTCCTGAAGCAATACCTTTCCCGATACCAGGACAGTTGACAGTTCGCCTTTTTCCCGATCCGTTTTTACATTAAAGGATGTTCCCAATACCTTTATATCCAGCATTTCCGTTTGTAATAGGAAAGGATGCAACGAATCCTTTTTCACATCAAAGTAGGCTTCTCCATCCAGGAAGGCTTTGCGTTTGTGGGCGGTAAACGATTCCGGTACGCGTAAAGCGGAACCACTGTTGAGCCACAACACCGTTCCATCCGCCAGGGACAGTTTTTTCATGCTTTCCTTTTCACCCACTACGATGCTGATATAGTCGTCCGTTTTCGTGAAATACTGCCATCCGGCATACGACATTGCGCATACCAATAAGAAAATGGCGGCACACTTCCCTGCCCGGGAAAGCCGGGCAGAGGGCCGTTTCCGGGTAATCCGTTGATTGGCCTTTAGCAATGCTTCCACTACCTTTTCCGGGTCGCTGTATTTTACATATTGCTGATGGATACGGAAATGGGTAAGCGACGAAAACAACGACGCATTTTCGTCAGACTGCTTTTGCCATTCCAACAAAGCTTGAAATTCTTCGGGAGTCAGTTCTTCCAATAAATATTTTACGATCAGTTTGCTATCAAAGTCCATCTTTTAGCGTTTGTTTATCAGCAAAACGACCGAAAGAGGAAAAGTACGGAGAGAAAATGCGTTTTTTATTGGATCACTATGAAAGGCTTGCAGATACAAGACCTGCCAGAACGGAAAAGAGATAGAACTCATTTTTCGACATTCGTTCTTTCAGGTATTTGATAGTAAGATAAATGTGGCTTTCCACCGTCCGTTGTGGCATATGAAGGTTTTCGGCAATTTCCTTCGCTTTCATCCCATTGATATAGGTGAGCAGAAATACTTCCCTGCGTTGCGCAGGTATGTCGTCGAGTAGTTGGTACAGGCGGCGAAAGAAATCCCGGGAATACAACTCTTCCAACACCGCCGCATCTTTCTCCGACAATGAAGCGTATTGTTCCAGGTAATCCGCGAAATGGGATACCTGATACGCTTCCGAATGTTTGTTTTTCTTTATATGATCGAGGCTACGGGTATATGCTGTCTGGTACAAATAAGCATGAAAGCCTTTTCCTACATACAATTTATGCCGGTTTTCCCACACATATAGAAACACATCCTGCGTAATATCTTCGGCCACTGCTTCGCCCATCATCGACGAAACATACGCCATCAATCGGGGATAAAAATGGCTGAACAGCCGATTGAAAGCATTCCGGTCGTTATGCTTTAGCCCATTCAAAATAACATCATCAGCAAAAGAGTCTCTCATAGATTAGCTCCCTCAGTTTAAGCACATTTCCGCATATGGTAAATACAGGTAATAACGAATTAAAAACAGCATAACAGCCAGGAAATCCGCGAATATAAAAACTGTCCGGAGTTGTATCCGGACAGTCCGGATCCTCTTTACAGCAAATTCGCCGCCATCTCTGCCAACTGGCTGCGTTCGCCTTTGACCAGGTTGATGTGTGCGAAGATTTCCTGTCCTTTCATCTTGTCCACCATATAGGCGAGGCCGTTGCTCTGCATATCCAGGTAGGGTGAGTCGATCTGTTGGACGTCGCCGGTGAAAACCATCTTGGTGCCTTCGCCGGCGCGGGTGATGATGGTCTTGATCTCATGCGGTGTCAGGTTCTGCGCCTCATCCACGATGCAGAACGTTTCAGAGAGGCTGCGCCCGCGGATAAAGGCGAGGGCTTCCACCACCAGTTTGTTTTCTTTCTGCATATCGTCGATCCGCTTCACATCCTGGCTGCCGGGAGTGAATTGGGCTTTGATCACGTTCAGGTTGTCGAACAGCGGCTGCATATAAGGCGCCACCTTCTGTTTCTCATCGCCCGGCAGGAAACCGATATCCTTATTGGCCAGCGATACGATGGGGCGCGCCAGCAGGATCTGTTTGTACAGGTTGGCCTGTTTCAGGGCCGAAGCCAACGCCAGCAGCGTCTTTCCCGTACCTGCCTTTCCGGTGATGCCCACCAGTTTTACATTCGGGTCGTTCAGCACTTCGAAGGCGAAGCTCTGCTCGGCGTTCCGCGGGGTGATCCCGTAGTTGCTTCCTTTCTCCACCCGCTCGATCTTGTCGGTGAACGGGTTGAAACGGGCCAGCACGGAATTGCGTACGCTTTTGAGGATAAAGCACTCGTTGGGTGTCAGCTTGGTCTTGAATTCGATCAGATCGGCATCGACTCCTTCGGCGGTGGCGTAAATACCGTCGATCAGGTCGGCGTCAATATTATCATACGTATCCTGTGCCCGTTGGAACACATCCACGTTGACAACCTTATCCGTAATATAATCTTCCACCGTAATGCCCAGCGCGCGCGCTTTCATCCGGAGGTTGATGTCTTTGGTGACCAGGATGGTTTTTACTTTCGTATTCTTCTCGGCGATCCACAGGGTACAGGAGAGGATGCGGTGGTCGGCTGTTTTTTCGGAAAAAGACCGGTCGATACGATCCTGTACCTTGTCGCCCGTTACGATATATAATGTACCCAACCCCGGACCCAGCGAAGCCCCTTTGAGAAAGAGGTCGTTACTGGTCAGCGAGTCCAGCTCGCGCACAAACTCCCGCGCGTTGTAATTGATCTGGTCGCTTCCCCGTTTAAACTTATCCAACTCTTCCAGTACCACGATCGGAAGGTAAATATCATTCTCCTGAAAGTTCTCTAAACACTTGTAATCGTGCAGGATCACATTGGTGTCCAACACGAAATTCTTCTTTGCTCCCATGCGCTTTCGATTTAATGATTACACCTCTAAAGATAAAAAGCTTTTTAATTATAACAAGATAAGGCGGTTAAAATCTTTTCCGGTCTTCAAAATTGTTCCAATACTTCAATGCGTTTACGGATAGGCGGGTGTGTGGCAAACAAGCCGCCCAGACCTGCCAGGGCGCTCTTTGCCTGGTGACCGGGATGTTCGATGAACAACTGCGCCACATCCTCACGCTCCACCGCTTCGATATCCGGATCGGCAGAGATCTTCCGCAGGGCGGATGCCAATGCCAGTGGGTTCTTCGTCATCTCCGCCGCACCGGCATCCGCCATATATTCCCGTTTGCGGGAGATGGCGAAACGCATCAGCAGGGAGAAGAAGTAACCGATGGCGGCAACCACCATCACCAGGAGGATCACGATCACGGTTCCCCCTTTATTGTCCCGGTTGCGCGACAGGGACGAGTAATATACCGACCGCAGGGCGATCTGCGCCAGCATGGCGAAGATACCGACAAAGACAATCGACACGATCAGCAGCCGTACGTCGCGGTTCCGGATATGCGACAGTTCATGGGCGATCACCGCTTCCAATTCGGCATCATCCAGTTTGTTGATGATGCCCCGCGACAGGGTTACCGTATAGGTCCGTTCGTTGATGCCGCTGGCAAAGGCGTTCAGCGAATCGTCTTCGATCACGTTCACCTTCGGCATCTTCATACCCTGAGCCATGCAGAGGTTTTCCACCAGGTTATAAACCCGTTTATTCTCTTTCCGTTCCAGGGAATGTGAAGCGGTTGCCGATGAGATGATGCTCGTATTGGCGAAATAGGCGAATGCGAACCAAAGCAACACACCGGCAAGTACCCAGGGCGCCAGTTGGATGAACAACTGCACGGACGCGTCTATGGGATTAACGTCGTTGTACTGTCCGTCGTACTGTCCATTCCCCGCTGCCATTGTCAGCAGGTAGCAAAACAGGAACAACAACCCCACCACCAGGCAGGGAAACAGACAAAGCAGGAGGATCGAACGGGTGTTATTCCTGTATTGTTGTGTCTGGATACCTACGTATTGCATGGTCAGAATTTGATTTTAGGCGCTTCTTCCAACGTGGCACGCTGCTCGCCCAGGTCGAACATGATTTCCTTGTGGAAACCGAACATGCCGGCGACGATGTTGGACGGGAAAACCTGAACGGCATTGTTCAGTTCCTTCGTGGCCGAGTTGAAGTAACGGCGTACGGAAGCCAGTTTATTCTCCACATCTGAGATCTCTTCCTGTAGTTGCAGGAAGTTCTGGTTGGCCTTCAGGTCGGGATAGGCTTCCAGGGTGATCTTCAGTCCCGCCAAAGCAGATGTCAACTGGTTCTCGGCCATGATCTTGTCGTCGATCGATCGGGCGCTTACTGCACCGTTACGCGCCTGGATCACCCGGTCCAGCGTTTCTTTTTCGTGTGCAGCGTAACCTTTGACGGTTTCCACCAGTTGCGGGATCAGGTCGTGGCGCTGTTTCAACTGCACGTCTATATCCGCAAATGCGTTTTCACGGTTGTTACGCAACTTCACCAACCCGTTATAAAGCGATACGGCCCAGATGGCGACTACTGCCACTACGCCTAAAACAATCAGTAATGTCATACTCTTTTTCTTTTTAATTATACAACCGTCAAAGATAGTATTTCTGTTCAAAACAATGTATCTTTGTTTGCTTTTTCAAAACAATTGCCCATGTATTTCAAAGACGTTGTCGGACAGGAAGAAGTCAAACAACGGCTGATCCAATCGGCCGTGACCGGTGTTATACCTCATGCGCAGCTATTTACCGAGGCGGAAGGCGCCGGCGCTTTTCCACTGGCGCTCGCCTATGCCCGTTACCTCAACTGCGGGCAACGGACGGCGGCGGATTCCTGCGGACAATGCCCTTCCTGCCGTAAGTTCGACGAGTTGGCGCACCCAGACCTCCATTTCGTATTCCCCATCGTGTCCAAAAAAGAAAAGAAGAAAGAGATCTGCGACGACTACCTGGCTGAATGGCGCGACTTTCTCCGCCGGAATCCCTACTTCACGATCGACCACTGGCTCGATTCTATGGATGCGGGTAACTCACAGGCGATTATCTATTCGAAGGAGAGCGATGAGATTATCCGCAAGCTCAGCCTCCGTATTTATGAGGCCGACTTCCGGATCCTTTTCGTCTGGCTGCCCGAGAAGCTGCATCAGACCTGCGCCAACAAGCTGCTGAAGGTGATCGAGGAACCGCCGTTCAACACCATTATCCTGATGGTTTCGCAGGATCCGGATATGATACTGGGTACCATCCTGTCGCGGGCACAACGCATTCCCGTCCGCCCGATCCATACCGAAGCGCTCGAACAGGAAATGCGCCGCGAAGGACTGTCGCCCGACGACGCCCGGCATATCGCCCACCTGGCCGGCGGCAGCCTGCTCAAAGCACGCGAAGCCATCAGCCTGAATGAAGACAACCAGTTTTTCCTCGAACAGTTCAAGTCGATGATGCGCAACTCCTGGTCGCGGAACGTCAAAGGGATGAAAGAGATGGCCGACCTTATGGCGGGTATCGGGCGCGAACGGCAAAAGAACTTCTTTGCCTACTGCCAGCACCTCATCCGCGAGAATTTCATGTACCGCTTCCAGGCGCCGGAGCTGACATATATGAATATAGACGAGGCCGGTTTCGCTACCAAATTCGCCCCCTTTGTGAACGAGCGTAATGTGTTCGACCTGATGGATGTCCTGGCGGAAGCCGAACGTCACATCGCTCAGAACGTGAACGCTAAAATGGTGTTCTTCGATATCGGACTGAAAATAACCGTGCTCATCAAGAGATAAAAGATACGACCCCATGAAAAGAAGACAATTTCTCGGCACTGCCGGTTCTGCCACTGTGGCTGCCGTAACCACCGCCACACTCACGGGATGCACCGCTCCGGCATCTTCCGGAACACTTCAGGCAGGCGAAGTTCTCCATACCGTCATTTTCGACCTCTGTCATCCGGCAGGATCACCGGAAGCGGAACAGTTTATCAACGACGGACGGCGTATCCTTACAGCCATCCCCGGCGTATTCGATTTCCAGGCATGCCGCCAATGTAGCCCGAAGAACGATTATCAGTACGGTTTCCTGATGCGTTTCCGCAACCAGGCTGATTTCGACGCCTACACCGCTCATCCCGCCCATACGAAGTTTGTTGCCGAGCGCTGGGATACGGAAGTAACCCGTTTCCAGGAATCGGATTTCAGGCAATACTGATATATACAGGGAATTTGCCCTTTTTTCCTTCCACTGCTTCCACTCCCTATGATAATCAGCTACTTATTGTGGAAGGACCCTTGTTTTTAGGCGTTTCCTTCCACACATCCTTCCACTGGCTGACTTCTGTTATTTGAAGGCCAAAACAATGTCTTGTACAGAAAAAAGTTTACAGTTTGTAAAACTTAAAAAAGTATGCGAAGAATGAACGGAGTAGATGATGCCCTGCGTCTACAAATAATCGAAGAGCATTTGTCAGGAGCGAGTAAATTTTCACTTGTTCGCAAATATAAGTTACGTGATTCGGGTCGAATAACGGCTTGGATGCGTACCTTTGGCATGTCGGAATACATCAAACCGGTACCCTCGGGCTT
>JAVBUE010000016.1:0-103923 GCA_031555735.1 Tannerellaceae bacterium | reverse complement strand
AAGCCCGAGGGTACCGGTTTGATGTATTCCGACATGCCAAAGGTACGCATCCAAGCCGTTATTCGACCCGAATCACGTAACTTATATTTGCGAACAAGTGAAAATTTACTCGCTCCTGACAAATGCTCTTCGATTATTTGTTGACGCAGGGCCTCCTCTACTCCGTTCATTCGGCGCCTCCTTTTTTAAGTTTTACAAACTGTACACTTTTTTCTGTACAAGACAACGTTTTGAGCGACACATTGAAAATCAAAAAAAGATGTCAACATTTCAATCTTCGTCCGGATGTTGTGCGGACAAGATCCGGATGTTGTGCGGACAACGTCTGGATGTTGTCAGCACAACATCTACATGCAGATTGATCAACATCTACACGCAGATAGAAATGCAGGGTGTACCATTTCGAAATGGGACAGCATACGAGATTGCCGGAACAATTGCCACACAGTGGAAGGAGCGTGGAGGGAAAGTGGAAGGAAAAACACGCCCCACTTACACTATCTAACATGCTGTAAGCCTGCATGATAATACCCCTTAGTGGAATGTGGAAGCAGTTTTCCCCAAATACCGTGTATAGGGGTAGATCCTTCATTATTTACATCCCTTCCCGGAATACTTTCTTCAATGGCAGGAAGAAGCGACAATACGCCAGCTCCCAACGGTGGATACCGTTCAGCAATTGCCCGCTCGTGGTTTGCAAGTCCTGCCGGTACATGCCGATCTGCTCTCAAATATCAAATGCCCCAGGAGAGATTGGGTTTGTCGCCCATTTCCAGGATGAGGCTACCCCCTTTGAGCAGTTCGGAGGCGGGGAAGAAACAGCTGTTCCATTTCTTACCGTTCAGGGTGGCGCTTTGGACATACTTGTTGTGCCGCGACACGTTCCGGGCTTCGATGGTGAATGCCTGTCCCCGGTTATACCGCCCCCCGAGGTTGACCACCACCTTTTCGTACAACGGGCTTGCGATCTCATACACCGGATCGATCCGGCAACCGCCATCCGTCTGGAACAATCCCAAAGCCGCCATCACGAACCAGGCGCTCATCTGTCCCTGGTCTTCATCCCCCAGATAGGCATTGGCGATCCCGGCGCCATAATAGCGGTCGATGATCGAACGCGTCCATCGTTGGGTGAGCCACGGTTTCTTCGCGTAATTGAATAGGAAGGCGAAGTGCATCGATTGCTGGTTGCCCTGCACCACCGGGTAGTCCCAGTACTGGTCGTTGGGTGCGTTATACCGCCAGGGTTCGCTCACTTCAAAGCCCCATTCGAGGCGGTCGGTAAATCGTTTCTCGCCCACCATCCCGATCAGGGCGGGCACATCCTGCGGGACAAAGAAGCTCAACTGCCAGGAATTGCCTTCCACGTAATGGTGGTTGCGTCCGGATTGGAACGGGTCGAAATCCGGCACGAAGTTACCAGCCGAATCCCGCATGTGTGCATAGCCGTTGGCGGGATTGAAGGCGTTCTTCCACCAGTATCCGCGTTCGTTGTACGTCTGGTAGGCATCGTCTTTTCCCAATGCACGAGCCATCTGTCCGACAGTCCAGTCGTCGTACGCATATTCCAGCGTATTGGAGAACCGTCCTTTTTCGATCGGCACATAGCGGTATTGCAGGTAAGGAACGAGGTCGCGGTTACCGGCAAATCCTCCGGCCACCGCCGTAGCCGGGGTGGTTTGCATCTTCACCATGGCTTCGAACGCCTTGTCGGCGTCGAAATCGCGTATCCCCATCTGATAGGCGGATACGATCAGCGGGATCTCATGTTCGGCCACCATTACCGGGATATATTCCATCCCTGCCGGTCCTTTGGCCAGCCATCCGTTGGCGTCGTACATGGCCAGTTGGGAGTTCACCCAGCGCGAGCTCCACTCCGGGGTAACCAGGTTCCAGAACTGGTTCAGGTTCCAGAACGTATTCCAGAAAGCGTCGCATCCCAAGGCAACCTGTCCGGGATGGGCGAATTTCTTCACCTGTTCGTCGGGCGACATCCATTCGCCGTTCACATCGCTCCACACATTGCGGCAGAGCGCGCGGAACATATTGGTATAAAAGCGGATCTTCTCCACACGGTCGTCCGTGGTGATCGTCACCCGGTTGAATATCTCGTTCCACACCTGTTTCTGATGGGCTACCACCGCGTCGAAGTCCCATCCGAACGGATCCGATACTTCCTTTTGCAGGTTCTCGCCGGCATTGGCTACGCTCACGAGCGAAATGCCCGTACGCGCCTGCACCACCGGGTATTTCCGGGTATCGAATTCCACATACATCCCCGCTTCTTTCAGGTTTTTACCAGAGATATGGTTGCTGTCCAGCACATCGCCGTTCGTCCATCCTCCCACCTTCTTGATGGGAGCGTCGAACTCAACGACAAAATTCACCACATACTCCTGATCGGCATCGTTGCTCCACACGTTAGGGCGTGGAGAGAGCTGGTGGCTGCGCCCTTCGATCCGGCGGTCGCCCACCTGTACGATATCCACGTCGAGGAGGTTATAATCGTATTCCGCCTGGATATGCAGATCGATCATGACACGTCCGTCCTGATCACCGGGGAAGGTATATCGCTGGAAGCTGGCGCGTTCCGTGGCGGTAGCTTCCGCCCATATCTTCGTATCGGTGAGGAGCACCTTGTAGTATCCCAACGGCGCCTCTTCCGTCCGTTTGTCTATCCGCGAGCGATAGCCCTCATCCGGACGGAACTGGTCGCCGACGGTGGTGAACAGCTTTCCGTTGGTAGGCATCATCCCCAGTCCCCCCATCGTCCATTCGTGGATATGGCTGAAGCAGCCGATAGTCTCGAAGCTGGGCTGATACCCCGCCTGCCATCCCTTATTCTGATTATCCGGACTCAGCTTCACCATGCTGAAAGGCATCCAGGGGCCGGGGGCGATCATCCAGCGGGAATGCGCGGTACCCATCCGCGTATCCACGTAGTCGGCCAGCGTCTGTAGAGGTTGGGGAGCGCGCTGTACGGTGCCTTCATCCAACATCCGGTCGCCGGCAAACACCTGGTAAGTGCTCTTCCGCGCCTGCGTCACTGCGGGCATCGGCACTTCCAACACATAGCGGGCGGTATCCAGCCGGGTGGAGAAAACAGGCTTTCCATCCAGCGCCACACGCAGCGCGGGATTGCCGCCCAGGCATTCCACATCCACCAGCAGGGGTTGAATACGCGTGCCGCCCTTCTCCAGCTCATACGCGGCAGGCGATACCTGGCGCAGGTAAGCCTGTGTATTATTCTTTTTCAGGGTGATACCGTCCGAGCCTTCGAGGCGTACCTGGTCGAACACCACCCATCCGCCTTCCAGGATGGAGATGGTGACGGTATTGCCCCCCTTCTTCAGGTCGGCAGCCGTAAGCGGCAGCTCCAGCACCTGCCCGCGGGCGTTGGTGAGGTTTCCTTCCAGCACCTCTTTCGAGTGGCCTTTGATGGCGAACTTTTTCTCCACGGCGTTCACCGTCACTTTGACAACCGATCCCTGAGGGCTTGAGTCCACCAGTCCGATCACCAGTTTCCCCGCGCTGCCACCGGGGAGCGCTTCAAGGGGGAAGAGGATCACGGCGTCGTGCGTACGCCATCCCGACGTGCCCCAGGTACCGCCCCACGAATCGTCGGGGCCGGGCAAGACATACGGGAAATCGGTCTTATCCGCTGACGTTCCGATCAGGAAGTAACGGTCTTCATACCCGAAATCATGGGCGAGGAACTTCTTATAATCGGAAGGTCCCAGGGCAAGGTCCGCCCCAGAATGATCGGCCACGCCAATCTTCCATACCACTTTGGCCGCCAAGGGCATCACCGCCACACAGCATACCACCCATACAAGGAATACCAGTCTTTTCTTTTTCATATTGATGTGTTTATTATCCGCAAATCTACACATCAGAATCCAATATTCAAAAAGAAGAACGCATTATCATTGAAGCACCTGCATCCCCCAGGGGGCAATGTCGAGGGTACCGGCATATTGCCTGAAGCGGAAGCCCTTTTGTCCGGCAAGGGTACGGTCGATCTCCCAGTTGAAACTGTTGGGTTGTTGCTGCTGGTTCAGGAAGATGAGATAGCAATCTTCATCACCTTCCGGTCGCGCCATCAGGTAATCGATATTCGGGTTATCGATCTTGAGCAGGTCCGGGGGAAGGATGAGTTTTACCGGCTGCCCGTCTATCGTTCCGTCCGCAAAACCGACCGTCTGGTGCGGTCCCACTTTCGGTGTGACGAATCCGCGCGGGAAACGGATCTTCCCTCCCGAGCGCGCTTCCATCTCCGCCACTAAGTAGTCCATGATCCATCCCACCTGCCACCAGGCATGATGCGGGAAAAGCCCCGGGCCGTTGTCGAAGCCCGTCCAATAATACGACGCTACCCGCGACTGTTCGTTGACAAACGCATCCCTTCCCAGGGCGGCGGCGCGCGCCATATTGAGGAACAACGAATCGCCCGTGAGTTGGAACATGCGGACAAACATCCCCGCATGGCCGGCCAACAGGATCGGGCCGCTCAATACCCCCGAGCCGATGGTACCCCCATGTTCGAAGCCCAGTCCCACCTGAGACATCTGCCATGCCTCCCATTCCTTTCCCTTGCGGGTCACCTTCTTCCGGTCGGGTATGGGATAGGTAAACACCGACGCGGTGTATATCCGGGCGATCTGTATGGCGGCATCCAGGTATTTTTTATCCTTCGTGACGTCGTACATATCGAGCAATGCCTGCGCACCCTGGGCAGTGGCGAAGTCGTTCACGAAACGCACATCCCCGCATACGCCGATAAAGGAACCGTCCAGGGCCTTTTCGATGTACCAGTCGGCTCCCCTTTTGGCCGCTTCGAGGTATCCGGGATCATTCAATACGCGGTAAGACACATACAATCCATAGAAAGTAGGGCGCCCGTCTTCCAGATCCGTGAATATCGGCTCGTGCGTACCCGTGCTGAGAGCCACCGGCCAACTGCCATCCTCCCGTTGCCATGCCAGCAGCCTGTCGGCTCCCGCTTTCAGCAACTTCCGCAATTCCGTATCGCCAGGCTCGAACAGGAGGATGTTCCCGATATCCAGCAACGTATAATACGTCAGGCCGATGGGTTCCACATGCGAGCCCCACTCTTCGACAAACACCTTCTTTTTCGCCAGATAATACTGTCCTTTGGGGGCGCCGTGGAAAAAGCCCGGTTCATCTTGCTGCTGGGCTATCTTGAAATTCCGGATGAAGGGCAACCGATGATTCCTCAGCGCACTGTCGGAAGTCAGCGACGCCAGCATCCATGCCGCTCCGATATCGGAGTTTTTCATCGCGTCATTGTCGGCTCCCGCCACGCCGCCAAGATACGACTGCGCCCCGATCTTCCGACCCTTATAGTTCTCCACCTTCCAATGAGATGTACTGTCGTCGCTCAGGTACCGGAGCATGGACAGCACCCTGTCGGTGAGCGATTGGGAGGTGCTTTTCAGTTGGAGCGACTCTTCGAAGCGATACACATCGTTCATGGCATGCTTCAGGGTGGGATACCAGCCCGCCTGGTGCAAGGTATAACGGTAGTCGAACGTGAGCGTGTCGCCCTTCTGGCAGAACGAGCCGCTTTCGCCCAACACCGGATGATAGGCGGTAGGCACCAACTGCGCGTAGCGGTTCATGTGCGACAAGGCGATCCGCCAGTCTTTATCATGCCGGCTCTCGTTGTCGGGGTAACGGTCGGCGGCCTGTCCCGGCTCGATGGTTACCGCCAGCGTACAACTGTCTTTGTCCATCAGGATCGCAGCCGGCGTGGTGATCGTACTCTCGCGACAGAGCACCGGAAATTCCGGCAGTCCCTGCGCATAGGCGTAGCTATGCACAAAACCGGGATTGATGAAGTTGCCCTGGAAATAACCGGGCACCAGTCCCCACCCCAGCGAGTCGGCGTTCATCGTCGCCGGCGTGACCGACGCGAGGGAGTAATAGCCATCCCTGCCGGCGATAAACCGCAGGCGCACCCGTATATCCGTGGGATACTGAGGATCGAACGACCATTCGGCCGTCAGATTGCCTATCTCCGTCGTCTTCCTGAACACCAGCGACTGTCCCTCCCGGCTGTATGCGTCGGGATAAAAGGTCGTTGCCTTGCCCGCCCTGTTCATGGGTACTTCGGAGACCGCCCGTTGGAACGTTTTGACGATGTACTTGAACGATGGGTCGGGGAAATCCACCGTATCGCCATGCTTCTGGACGACGGAGACAGGCGCTTCGTTCGGTTTTTCCTCACTGTACAAGATGGTATAACAACCGTCGGGCGTACCCCACGGTATCCATCTGTCGCCCGCTTTCAACCGGAAGGAGGAGATACGCAAGCCTGCATCCGAGGGTTGCCATTGGATTTGCACATGCTCGTTTTCGAGGCTTAGCGGGTTACCGCATCCCGCCAGGAGGAGCAACAACAGTATGGTTTGGATTGATCGTATCATGGGATTCGTTTTTATGATTGAAGAATAAACGGACAACAGGATTCTCAGCGGATATAACCATGCTCCTGCAGGAACACATCCGACAGCTTCCGGACGGTATTGAACACCGGTGTCAACGGTTCCCGGTATAAGAACAGGGGATGCCCGGCGCCTTCGAGGATATGCACCTCGCAAGCCACCCCCACGGCATCACAGCGCTGCTTAAACGCCCGGGCGGTTGACACGGGGATGATCGGATCTTTGTCGCCCAGCAGGAACAGGGAAGGCGGCACCCCGGCATGCAGGCGATGGAGGGGAGATATCTCGGTATAACGTCGTTTCATTTCCGGCGTGCCGTAGCCGGTATCGCTATTATCCACCACCGGGTAGTAGAGGAGCATGAGGTTGGGTTGGTATGCTTTGCCTTCTTCCTTCTCCGTACCGATCACGCCGAGGGCGGCAGCCAACTGCCCTCCGGCCGACGCGCCGGCCACGGCGATGCGGTCCGGATCGATGCCGCAGTCCGCCGCATGGGTGCGCAACCAGCGCAGGGCGTCTTTGGCATCTTCAAAAGCGTCGAAAGGGGTGGTGTGATCCAACCAGGAGATCCGGTAATCCACCGTCACCGCCACCATTCCTTTCGCCGCGTAATACGCACACTCGCGGTAAAACTGCAGGGGCGTGCCCAGTTGCCATCCGCCACCGAAGAAGAAAACGATGGCCGGCCGCTTCTCCGCCTTCACCCCCATCCCCTCCGGACGGAACAGGTGGAGTTGCAGGCGGAGGCTGTCTGTTTCTTTATACGTCAGCCGTTCGGGATGATAGGGAGAAACCGACGGCGGAACAAGTTTATGGATCGCGTCATACCATACCGAAGCCATCTGTTCGGCGCCTGCGGCATTGGGATGCACCTTGTCGTGAATGGTCTCCGTTTCCCAGTCGAATCCCGAAGCCTGATCCACCAGCACCACATCCGCGCTGCCGATGCGGCCCACCATCTGCGCCAGAGCGGTGTTCAACGCCGGGATATAGGAATACTTCGGCAGCTTGCCGCTGGTGATGACCTGCGCCACCAGGATTTTCGCCTCCGGACGGATCGCCTTTATCTTCCGGATGATCGATTCCTGCGCCGCCACGATGCCCGCCACCGGATTTTCCGTATCGAAATGGTTGTGGCCGGTATGGAGCAGGACGATATCCGCCGGATGGTTGCGGTACAACGTATCAATGGCGGCATCCAGGAATTCGGCGTGCTTACCCCCGAACCCCGCATGCTTCAGCGTGCCGATGCGGCATTTACTTTCCCGCGGACCGACAAAATCCACCTCGTATCCCCCCGCCAGCAGCTTCTCCCAGAGGGGGTAGAGGTAACAGTGGAAAAAATCACTCCCTTCGGTGATCGAATCACCCAGCCCCAGGATCGACAACCGTTTCTCCGGTTGCCGATCCCCTCCCGGCAACAATTCGCCCACCAGCAGGAGACGGCCGATATACACATTCGTTTCCGTATAGTCGCCCGGGTTCTTCCGGTACTTGTCGAGGTTGGCCTCGGTGAGGATAGTGGGTTTGTCGAGGCGGGTGTCGGTCACTTCGATCACCACCTCATGTTCCGTATCTTCCAACCGGTCGAACAGTACCCTGTTCGCCAGTCGCCAATACGTGCAATACCTGTCGAAACGGGGCACCTCCAGCTCGTTGCCATCCACCGTCACCTTGAGCGATCCCGTGCCCGGTCCCATCACGTCATAGAGCCCCAGAGTGGTACCCCTGAAGCGGAACGTCAGACGGCTGCCGGGCGTACCCTTCCAGATACCCGGCAGGCGCTGGATGAAACTTCTGAATGTCGGATGGTCGGCCGGTACTTCGTTCCATTCCCCCACCCGGCTGATTTCCCCGAGTCCGATCATCCGGGCATGCTCCCAGTTATCGGCCGTCAGGGGCGACGGCAACGGATGGGCGGCAGCTTTCCGGTTGTTCCGCATCTTCTCCAGATACTTCGCCACCACGGCGGCATACAACGGATGGCCTGATTCGGACAGCGGATGCACCTTGTCCTGGGTGAATACGATGACTGAATCGTTTCGATCTGCCGGCGCGGCAAACACCAGTTTCCCTTCCTTCAACAGATGAGCCACCCGGATACCCATGTGGATAGACGGGATGCCATAGCGGTCGGCCACCTGTTCCATCGCCACCACGGCGGGGTGCAACCTCCCTTCAAGCAGGAGGTTGCACTGCGCCTCGGCAATGGTATAGACAAAGCAGATATCGGTAAGCGGATTGCTCCGGCGTGTCTTGCGTATGATCCCTTCCATCGAGCGGATGATGTCTTCGGGCGAGCGGGCAGCGTCGTTGACGGCAAACTCCACAAAGAGCAGGTCGGGCTTCTCCTTCAGCACCTCCTCTTCCACCCTGAACGCGCCAAGGTCTGAACCGGTGCCGCCTATCCCGGCGCTGATCTGGGTGAACACGGTCTTCGGATAGTTCAGCCTGAACCAGTTGAACGTCAGATCACGCCATCCCCCTCCCGCTTCGGTGATGCTCCCGCCCAGGTAGGCGATACGCACGATGCGGGATGTCTCTATCCGATGGAACAGGTTGTCCAATCCCGAGCGGCGGTGGAACTCCTGCCGCTCGGACACCGGACGATGCCGTTCCCCTTGCTCCTTAGTCTGTGCCGCCGCGCCCGCCTGGAAAAGAAGCGTCGCCAGCAGGCACCACATAACGATGGATCTCATGGCTGTTTTGTTGGATTAATACTGCGGATTCTGGGTTAATACTACCCCATACCGCTTGTAGGTATCGATCTCCGTCTGCGGTATCGGGCAAAGGTAATCCCTTTGCGGATTGAAGATGCGGAAAGCGTTCACAAATCGCGTGTCGGTATTCAGGTCATACTGGCTTTCGATGCCCGCGTAGGAGACGAAGCAGTCGTCGTCGATCTGCGGTACGCCGGTAGCCTTCGAAGGATCGAGGATACGTCCGTACATCGGCACCGGCATCACCTTTTCGGCAATGCGCCACCGGCGGATATCAAACAGGCGGAAGCCTTCATTGGCCAGTTCCACTTTCCGCTCGCGGCGGATCACTTTCGTCAGTTCGGCTTTGTCGAGGGAGGTGATAGCGGGGTATTTGTCCGTGGCCGACACATCCACACCGTAGGCACGGGCACGGATGCGGTTGATCGCCGTCAGCACGCTGTTGTCTATCTGGTTCGCCATGACCTTCGCTTCGGCATAGGTCAGCAACACTTCGGCATACCGCATGAGGAAGAAGTCGATCTCATCCCAGGCCTGTTTCTTCACCTGGATCTCTTCGACGGTGTATTTCTTCCAGAGGTATCCGCAGAAAGCGGCCGCCCAGATCACACCCCGTGAGTCGTTGTTGTTGCCATACACCGCACCGGCGGTAGTCAGCACCTTCAGGCTGTCGGGATGGCTTTCGAAAATCAGTCCCGCCCAGGCGCTCTGTGGCGTCACGATCGACGCTTTCAGGCGTGGGTCGCGGTTTTCGAAGGGACGTTTGGGATCATATACCGCCGACTCGTCGATGGGCTTCCCGTCGATCGCCTCATAAGAATCGACCAGCGACTGCGTGGGGGCGGTCACCGTAGATCCGCCGAGGTTACGCGAACCCTGTACCGACGAATACGCCTTCGTCTTATACCCTTGCGCGCTGGGCAGTTTCAGCATATTCTCCGCCGTGGATTGTCCCGCCGTCTGGAACAGTTCCTGGTAGTTGGGGTGGAGCTTGTATCCGTAAGCCGCCTCGTTGTCGATGATGGCTTTGGCGGAAGTCGCCGCCTCGTCGTACCGCCCGTTGTACAGTGCGATACGTGCCCGCAGACCTAAGGCGAAACCTTTGGATACACGGCCGTCGTTGTCGCCCTCCCATTTATTGGGCAACAGGGTAGCGGCTTCATTCAGGTCGCTCATCAGGTGATCCACGATCTCCGCCTTGGACGTACGGGGAATGGCGCCTTCGGCAGGTGTCTTGGGCACCTTGTCCAGATAGGGCACATCGCCGAACAGCTCCGTCAGGAACATATAATGATACGCGCGGAGCGTCATGGCCTGCGCCCGGATCTCATCGTAGCGTTTGGGGGTAACCACGCTTTTCGCTTTCTCCATCGAGGTGAGCAGCGCGTTGGCGCGGGCGATCCCCGTATAATAGCCGGCATAGATGCCACTGAAGGTGTTGGCGCTCTGCGTTCCCGTACCGAGGAGGTTGAGGTTGCCCCCCACCAGGCGGGCGACGCCGATATCGGAAGCCGCGTTGTCGAACGACATGATCATCGGCACCTGATAGCCCGACGGGTCGATGATATCGATGGAATTATAGACGGCAGCCAGGGCCATTTCCATCTCCTGCTCGTTGTTGTAGAACGTTTCATCCACCGGCTCGGACAGGGAGGAGATGTTCAGGATCTGGTCTTCGCAGGAAACGAATCCCATCAACAGGGTAACGATCAAAATATAATATGTTTTCATCTTGTACTAATTTATGATTAAAACGACAATTCAAGACCGAACGAATAGTTCTTCGTAACCGGATAGGTTGCTCCGGCGCTGCCATTGGGCACCAGCGGATCGATCCCTTCGGGGAGGTTATCGAAGGTAAACAGGTTCTGGCCGGAGAGATACACCCGCAGGTTTTTCACATACGCCTTTTCCAGCCACTGCTTGGGGAAGGTATAGCCGAAGGTGATGTTACGGATACGCAGGTACGAGCCATCGAACACCCAGGTACTGCTCACCTGGTTGTCGTTACCCCCCACGCTGGTAGGAGCCAGTTTCGGGAAACGGGCATCCGGACGTTCGGGCGTCCAACATTCGCGGGTATGCCATTCCTGGATCTTACCGGCGTTGTACAGCGGAAGCACCATGTCGCCCGTCAGGAACACATCGCGTTTGCCCACGCCCTGGAAGGCGACGGAAGCGTCGAACCCTTTCCATGAGGCGTTCACATCGGCGCCGTAGGTCATCCGGGGGAACGGGTTACCGATCGGCACCCAGTCGTCGGCATTGATCTTCCCATCGGTGGCGTCAGCGATACCGTCGTTGTTCGTATCCACCGTCAACTGGTCCCTGTACTGCAGGTTACCGGCTTTGAGGGCGCCGTACTGCGCAGGGGCGGCGGCGGCCTCTTCGTCTGTCTGGAAGACACCAACGGTTTCAAACCCGTAGATCTGCCCGATGGAAGAGCCCAGGGGTGAGATCATATTGCCGTTGATGATGCTCTTGGCGCCGTTCAGGTCGGTCACCTCGTTCTTCACGTCGGAGAGGTTGAAGCGTACGCCATAGGCTACTTCGCCCACCTTGTCCTGCCAGTTCAGGCTGAGGTCCCATCCTTTGTTTTCCACATCTCCCACGTTCTGCATGGGCGACTTAAGGCCGATCACCGCCGGCACGGGGATATTCAGCAGGATATCCTTGGTATGGCGGATATAATAATCGAAATTGAAAGACAGCCGTTGATTGAACACCCCGGCGTCGATCCCGAAGTTAGTCACTTCCGTCGTCTCCCATTTCACATCCTTGTTCGCCATGATTTCCTGGGTAGCGCCGGTCACGATCTTGTTGCCCAGCATGTAATTGGAATTACCCAAGCGGATAGAGGCAGCATACGGGAAATAGGCGTTGATGGAGTTGATGTCGGAAGAAGAGACGTAGGCCGACTCCTGGGCGATATACTGGTTACCCAGCGCACCCCATGATGCGCGCAGCTTGAGGTTGGAGATAAAAGGCAGCTTTTTCATAAACGCTTCTTCAGACAAGCGCCAGCCGAAGGAGAAAGAGGGGAACACCCCTACCCTGTTGGAGGCGTTGAAGCGGGAAGAGGCATCGCGCCGGATATTGGCTTCGAAGAGGTAGCGGTTCTTATACCCGTAATTGATACGTCCGAAATAAGACACCAGGCCGGTATGCGTAGCCGTTCCGGAGTTGAAATCCAACTCGGCCGAACCGGCGTCGATCACTTCGTATTGCTGCAGGACATAGCCCTGGCGTCCCGACATGAACTGCTCGTATTCATAGATCACAAACTCATACCCTGCCAGCGCGCCGAAATCGTGGGCGCCGATCGTCTTTGTATAGTTCGCCACCGCGTTGAAGCTCTGCGTGAAAGGGCGGCTGTTTGTTTGCTTGAACTGGTTGGGATCGTTCACCTTGCGGATGGATCCGGCATCGGGGTCGATCACCTGCTCGAAGGTTTTCGACATGTACTTATCGTATATGTCCTCGTACGAAGGGGCGTACATGGCGGAGAGGACCAGCCCTTCCACCGGCCGTATGTTGACCTTCAGAATACCCTTGAACGAGTTGGTGTTCCGGTCGTTATATCCCCCGGCGTTCACCCTCGATATCGGGTTACCCCCCGAAAAACCGTCCGCCCAGGATCCGTCCGAATAACGGTAGGGATAGACGGGAGGCAGACGGAACGCGTCCTGCATCACATACACGAGGTTATATACAGACGCATCCTGCTCCGCCCGGTTGAAATGGAGGTCGAAGTTCATATCGACCATTTTGGACAGTTTCAGGTCGGAATTGAGGCGGCCGTTGTAACGTTTGTAACCGAACCCCTTGACATTACCGTTCTGGTCGGTAAAACCGAGCGAGGCGCTGACTTTGGCTTTATCCGATCCGCCGCTCACGTTCACGTTGTGGTATTGCTGGAATCCGCTTTCGCTGAACAGCAGGTCCACCCAGTCGGTATCGGGATAACGGTCAGGATTCGTGCCCATATTCGACCGGTAATTGTCGATATACGCCTGTTCGGCTCCCGAATACTTCAGGTAATCCAACGCGCCGAGGTATTTGGGCAGGTTGGTAGGGCTCTGGAAGCCGAGGTAGTTCCGGTAGTTGACCGTCACATCGCCCTCTTTGGCCCGTTTGGTGGTGACCAGGATCACACCGTTCGACGCGCGTGCGCCATAGATAGCTGCCGAGGAGGCATCTTTCAGGACGGAGATGTTTTCGATATCTCCCATGTCCAAACTGCTGAGGCTTCCTTCCACACCGTCGATCAGGATCAGCGGATCGTTGGAGGCGCTGATCGATCCCAGGCCGCGGATGCGCAGCTTGGCCTCATCGAGCCCCGGCTGTCCGCTTTCCTGGATCACCGTCAGCCCGGGAGCCAGCCCCATCAATGCCTGGGATGCCTGTGCTACCGGTTGTGCCGAGAGGCGTTTGCCTTCCAGGCTTTCAACCGATCCGGTCAGGTTGATCTTCTTCTGCGTACCGTATCCGACAACCACCACTTCGTCGATCAGTTTGGAATCTTCCTGCAGCACGATGGCCAATGAAGTTTGTGTACCCACCGCTACTTCGAGCGGGGTAAAACCGATGTAAGAGAATTGCAACACAGCCGAACGGTTGGGCACAGGCAGGCTGAACTTCCCGTCGAAATCGGTCACCGTACCGGTTCCCGTTCCTTTCACGACCACGTTCACACCCGGCAGGGTTTCCCCTTTGGCGTCGGAAACCGTACCACTCACCGTCACATCCTGTTGCGCGAACAAGGTTCCCACGCTTGCCGCGAGTAGAACCAGCAAAAACACAACGTTGAATCTAAAGCGTTTGTAATTAAATTGTAAGGCATTCATATGAATATAATATTAAGTGATTTTCATGAAGTATATATGTAGTTATCATCTGCTTATAACGGATCGATATGGAGATGGAACAGGGCGGCGGGCACACGTTCGGAAGGATGTTCCGCTACGAGGCGAAGGCCGGTTGCCGTTTCCGGGGCGTCCAACACGATCCGGTTGATGGTCTGATAATTCCCCTCCATCCGGTACAGCACTTTGCCCGTATCCGTCAGGAGGGTATAGGTACGGACACAGAAGGGCATGACCGCCTCCGCATGTCCCATCTGCACGGACTCCATCGGATGATCGAAATCAGTATCCAGATACAGGGTGATCGTACGGAAGGTGACAGGTTCGCCCCAGTATATCGCCAGCGTGGGCTTCGGATCATCAGGAGCGGCGACCCAGGCGTTCGGCAGGATGGTCGGACGCGTAAAGCCTTCATTCAGCTGATCCGCCCCGAACACACCGATGGCGGGCGAGATGCGCATGGCGATGTTCGCACCTGCCGGGCGGCGTTCGGGACACCAGAACTCGAAGGCATCGAATCCGCTGCCTGCGGGCGGCACCTGCTTGCCGTGGTTATTGACCGCCAGGTTGAATTTGTTGAATACCGAAAGGATACCCGTATAGCGGTGGGTGGACGTCTGAATCCGGACATCCTCGTTTTTCAGGAAAGTGACAAAGCCGTACTGGTTGGCTGGCACACCCTGGCGGAAAGCGATATGGAGTTCGCGACGACCCGGTTCCAGCTCCAGCTCAATCCTCTCGGCCACCTTCTCCGGCGTATGGTTGCATGGCTTATCGGCATACCGCAGTTCCACCTGGAGGAATGTTTTCCGGGCGGCATCCACGCATACGTCCAGTGCATAGGCCGTACCCGCCGTCATCGGCAGCATCTGTGCGGCCGAAAAGGTAAGATCGAGCCAGTCGCCGTCGAACGGAATGGTGTGCAGCAGCAGGTGCGAAGAAGCGGATACCGTAGCGGATGCCAACAGGTTACCGGCTGCAGCGATGGGCAGGCGGGGGATACTTTGCCCCGCGATGTTGAGCCGTTCCTGTATCCGCTTCACCTGATCGGGCGAGAGCAGGTCAGCCGGGGCGAGCCCGTTCTCTAAGCAATGCACCGCCGCCATTCCCGCCGCCTGCGCGCCGAAGGCCGCCGTGGCCATCACCCGGGAGGATCCGTGCGCCACATGCGATGCGGAAATGATACGTCCGGCATACAACAGGTTGGTTATATCCTTGCTGATGAAACAACGCAACGGGATTTCATACACGCCCTTGGCATGATACTGCGAACACCCGCTTTTCTCGCTAAAGACACCGTCGGCGGGATGGAGGTCGATCGCCCATCCGCCGAAAGCCACTGCGTCGTCGAACGCTTTCTGCCCCACGATATCCTGCTGCGTCAGCCAGTAATGGCCGTTGAAACGGCGGCTCTCCCGCTTACCGGGGATAATACCCACCCATTCGAGGGTAAGGTTTTCCACGCCTTCAAACTGTCCGGAATTCTTGATATGATCCCATACGCCATAGACCACGCGCCAGAGTTCCCATTTGATCTTTTCCGTATCGTGTATCGTATCCAGGCGACCGCCATATTCGAGCCACCAGTATTTGCATCCGTGCTCGCCGGCATTGATCTGGCGGGAACGGGGTATTTCGGTGATGTCTTTCAAGGCGAAATCGGGCGCCGTATAGGCCACCGGTTTCCCCGCATCCTTGCTGTAAAAGCTGATGGTATGGCCGAGCAATTCACCATAGTCCGCACCGGGGGCGAAAGACTCCTGCCATTCTTCTTTCTCTTCCGCACCCATGCGGTATCCGGCGCCTGCCAGGTAGGCAACGATGCCATCACCCGAGGCATCGCAGAACAAGGGCGCCTGCACGGTGTAGAACGTGTGGTTCTGACTGCAAAACGCGTGTACCGCGGAAAGGGTGGCGCCGTTCTTCTCCACCGCATAGACGCAGGTGTTCAACAGCAGGGTGATATTGGGTTCCTTCAGCACCTTGTCCAGGATGATGGTATCCAGTATCACGGGATTCCCTTCCTTATTCCGGTAGGTGTTCTCCACCAGGATCTCGTCGATGACTCCTCCTTCCCGCGCCCACCGGTTGTTATTCCCCATGTGGGAGGTTGCGCCGAGGATCCACAGGCGTACTTCGCTGGAGGCGTTGCCGCCAAGGACAGGCCTGTCCTGGAGGAGGACAACCTTCGTCCCGGCTCTTGCGGCCGTGATGGCGGCGCAGACGCCGGACATTCCCCCGCCCACGATGGCCAGGTCGCCCGATACCGCCGTGCTTCGCAGGGCGCGATTTGGCTGATAGTTTTCTTGTAGCATGTACTTTTATTTTTTCAATGGTTGATGACGCCGTTTCTTTCCGATGAGATAGCCCACGAGGGCGAGCAACAGCCCTACCGGTATCACCACCGCTTTGCCTGAGGGAGCGATCAGCCCGAAGAAGGCGATCACTACTCCCGATGCCATGATGCCGATCCGGATCACCCGCACACTGTAGGCATTATCCGTGTCCTGCCCCCCCGTATCCGCTGCCGCTTCCGCCAGCTTGGCCTGGTTCATCCGTTGCTCGTCGGCTTTATAGGATTCGTAGTGCCGGATATCTGCCGCGCTGCGGAGGTTCAACAGCTCAAAGAAGACCATGCAGATTACCGGGAAGGCTACGCCGAGGATCATCTCGTTCGTCCGGCTCAACGGCTCGCCGCCGAGAAGGGGCAGGATGAATTTGAAGCATACATTGACGAGCAGGCTCAGCAACGTGGCCGCCAGCACCGTCTTGCCGGTCTGCCGCCGGGAGAAAAGCGACCAGATGACAGGCAGGTATAAAGGTACGCCCGTGAGCGCCGCCACACTGATCACCACATTCACAATCCCTCCCATCAGCGGCACCAGGAAGGCCACGATGATAGCCAGGATACCGAAGCCTATGGTGGAGATACGGGCTACCCGCATCAATGTTTCGTCCGTACTTTGCGGACGCAGCCGCTTGAAGATATCATTCGTAAATACGCCGGAAGAGATATTGAGGATCGAATTCAGGGAACTGGCGGTGGCGAAGATCATCCCGCCGAGCATCATCCCCAGCAGTCCCGCCGGCAGCACCTCCTTGCACATCATCAGGTAGGCGCCTTCGCTGTCGAGATCGGTCAACCCGCCGTTGTAGATCCGGTAGATCATGGGGGGAAGCATCCACAGGACGGGGCTTACGACGTATAGCATGCCGAACAGCAAGCCCACCTTGCGCGCGTCTTTCCCGCTTTTCACACTGGTATAACGTTGCACATACGCCCAGTTGCCGCCCAGGAAAATGGCATTGTATATCCCGAAGGCGATGATAAAACCGATGGTATATTCACCGTTGAACACCCGGAAGAAGGTGTCGGGCGCCGATTGGATAAACCCGGAAACGCCTCCTACCTTATCGAACGAGAGGGGGACGACGATGATGACGGCCGCCGTGAGGATGGCGAACTGCAGCACATCGGTGACCACTACCGCCCACAGCCCTCCCACGGACACATAAAGGATACACGCCGCGCCGAGGATCAGGATGCAGGTATGCAACGGCAAGCCGGTAGATACCTCCACGATCCGCGCTACCGGATACAGGAACGAACCGGTAGTGAACAGGGAGATGAGCAGGAACAGGTAGGTGTAGGCTTTCTGGATCGGGACGCCGAGTCGTTTGTTGATGTACTCGGCCACAGTCAATACGCCGGTCTTATGCCACCGGGGCGCAATGATCAGCCCCACCAGGAGACCGGCTATGCTCATCGTCCACTGGATGGTGACCGACACCCATCCCAACGAATAAGCGATCGCCCCCCAGACCACAAAGGTGCCGGCGGAGAAGAAACCCATAAACAGGGACAGGCCGCTGATAGGCCAAGGAATGGATCCGCCCGCGGCGAAAAAGGATTTCATATTCTTCCCTTTCTTGCCGAAGGCCAATCCGGCAGATACTACTACAACCGCAAAAAGCAGGATGGTAAGGATGTCGAGGTAACCCATACGGATGGTATTATTTAAGTTTGTGTTTGTGGACAGGTTGCTATTTTCGTGTTTTCCAAAGCAAACGTAAAGGCAAAAAAACGTATTCACAAGCATTTAGCGATATAAATCATCGGAATCGTTTGCGGGAACGTTCCCGAAGATGATACAGGAAAACGGATCCGTCAGAGAATGGATCCGATCGACGAATTCTCTTGAAAATCTACATGTTAACCAAAAAAATACGTACTTTCGCCCACGGACCTGTTCCGGATACCACACACATGTACCTATTTAATAAGTCGCAAACATGATTAAATCAAGAGTTACCATCAAAGACATCGCCAAGGCGTTGAACCTATCCACATCCACCGTCTCCAGGGCGCTGGCAGACCGGTGGGACGTCAATCCCGAGACCCGGAAAGCCGTGGTCGAGCTGGCCGAAAAATTAAACTACATGCCCAATCCTATTTCCTTAAACCTGAAACACCGCCAATCGTTTTCCGTGGGGATGATCATCCCGGAGTTCATCAACTCGTTCTTCCCGGAGATCATCATGGGGATACAGAGCGTGCTGGAACCGGAAGGATACCGGTTGCTGATCAGCCAGTCCAACGAATCCGCCGAGCTGGAAATGAAAAACATGCGGTCGCTGGAAGCGAAGATGGTGGATGGCTTTATCGTATCCGTATCCACGGAGACCACCGATATGGAGTATTTCCAGACCCTGATAGACAACCACTTCCCCCTCGTGTTTTTCAACCGGGTAGCGCGGAATGTGCCGGTATCCCGGGTGATCATCGACGATTGCAAATGGGCGTTTGTGGCAACCGAGCACCTGATCGAACAGGGCTGCCGCAGGATCGTCCACCTGGCGGGGCCGGAAAGCCTGGACGTGTCGGCCGAACGGATACGCGGCTACAAAGACGCCCTCATCCGGCATGGCCTGCCGGTGGACGAAAGTCTGATCATCCCCTGCGGGCTGTTGATGGAGAAAGGGATCCTCGGCGCCATGCAGATACTGGAAATGCCGGTGTTGCCGGATGGCATTTTCGCCATCAACGACCCCGTTGCCATCGGCGCGATGAAGACACTGAAGAAAAACGGGATCCGGATCCCGGAAGACATCGCCGTCGTAGGCTTCACGGAGTCGAAAATGGCCATGATCATCGAACCGAACCTCACCAGCATCGAGCAGCCCACCTTCGCCATGGGGAAGGCCGCCGCCGAACTGTTGCTCGAACAGATCAAAAGCAATTGCGAAGTGACCCAGCGCACCATCGTACTGGAGGCAAAAATCAATATCCGCGAATCATCCCTCCGACAGCCGGTATAGGCTTCGGCCCTCTGCACGGTATCCGGAACAAAAAAAGCGCCTCTCTTGCGGGAGGCGCTTTTGTTGTTAGCCGGGTTATCAGGCGATGCTTAGTTTGACTTACCGCCAGAGTGCTGTGCGGCATCCACGTTGGAATAAGTGGTGACGCTTCCGGTATAATGTTTAACCACGACGGCAACAGATTTGGTTTGTCCGTTGGTTGCAATGTCGAAGGTATAGGTACGGGTGTAGAATGTAGCTTCATTCTTGTAGTGCATGATGTAACCACCGCTGATGCTGGCGGTGTCTTCACCCGGGATGGTCAACAGAGCCGGAGCCCCGCCTTCCGTGTTTTCAATACCGCGGGAGATGGTAGCGGCCATCGTTGCGAGGTCGGCACCCGATACACCGGCAGCCGTCAACGCCTGTGTGGGCGATGTCGTATAGGTCCAACCGGCTTTCTGTTCGACATTCAGCTTCAGGTCTTTCACGGCTTCTGTTTTGCCGCTGTTGTCAACTGTCACTTCGTCTTGTCCGTTCACCTTGTTGATTTCCTTACCTGTATTGGTAGCCACTTTCACGTTCGCTTCCAGTGAATAACCGGCATAGAGTTGGGTCACGGAGAACATATAGTTCAGCCCATCCAACACCGCGTTACCGAGGTCTGTATATCCTACCGGAGCCTTGGTGGCCGGAACCTTATCGCTAAATACCTTAGCACTGCTGAAGGCAGCCGTAGCCGTAGCCGCGTTTTTCCACACAAGCGATACAGCTTGGTCGAATGCGTTCTTGGACGACTCGATATGCAGTTCACCCAGGGAAAGTGTGGTGTTCTGTGTTCCGGTCGTCACCGTCGTGGAAGCCGGTACCGGTGTGGATACCGGTGTCACGCTGATCGTAGCCGAACCGGTGCCGATCGCGCCGGCGGGGATCTGGATACCTACCGTAGAGGCGGCGTCGGAATCCTTGTTGCCCACCATACCACCGGCAGCGCTAACCGTCTTTTCCACCCCTTTCGCACTCAGTTTCACCGACAGGAATACCGTAGCACGGTTCTGCGCGCTGCTTGCCAGCTCGGCTGTACTGTTCTGTGACAGATAACCCGTCTTGGCAAAAGCCACCGTGTATTTCTGCTTGTCTTTGACAGTCAACTGGTACGAACCATCGGTACCCGTTACTGCCGATGCATCACCTGCCGTCACCGTCACACCCGACACGGCGGCAGAAGTTTCATAGTCGTACACTGCACCAGCAATGTAATACTCGGCAGTATCCATCGGGTCCGGTACAATTTCCGGATCATCGTCGTCACCGCCACAAGCATTCAATGTTACTGCACATACTGCGGCAATCATCCACAGTTGTGCGTTCTTGAGAAATCGTTTCATAATCTCTAAATAATTAAATAAATAAAATAAAAATGTAAATTATCACTTTTCATTCAATAAGAAGTGTCTGATGTATTCCGGCTGGAAGAAATGCTCGCTCCGGTTCTCATCCGGGCGTGTCTCGTAGGATGTTCCCATCCGTTCCTTCATGTACCGGCCGGGATCTTCCCGGCTGTATTCCATCGCGAAGTAAGAGGCGGGACGAAGACGTACGGCATGCCGCCGGTTCCATTTCTTCCCCGGCAGCGGCACCGTGAAATGGAATCCTCCATTCACAATCCCCTCCACCAGCATGCCATACACCCCGATGGCGCACTCGCCGAAATGGCGCGTGCAGTCGGCGCGTATGCCCATGTCGCCAAACACGTAGCGGGTAGCCCGGAGATCGAATTGAAGGTTGAAATACGGTTCATACGCCGATGCACCCACCGTCGCGTCCATCCGGAAGCGGTTACTCATGTACCAATGTTTGCCGTCGCGCAGTCCCGCATACGCCGTAGCGCCGGCGGCAACACCCACCTCCACCCGTCCGTCGGGCATGCGGTAGCCGATACCCGTCCGGAAACCGTAGCGATTGTCCGTGAAATTGCCCGCTGTGGCATAACCCAGGAAGTTACGCGGCAGGCGGTAGTCCTGCCTGATCGCCACCACGCCCGGACGTATCCGTGTAGGTTCCCCCTGCATATTGGTCGCAATAGGGAAGACGCCCTGCACCGTCAGCTTCGCCCCTTTCCAGGGCGATAGTTCGAGGGCGGGCGATACCATGACAGCATACGAATAGATCCTGTCCAAACGGAAGTTCTCCAGTATCACACCCGGATAGACAACGAAATCCGTTTTCCACCGGGACGAATTAGTTATGTATTTCACATCGGTCAACCGTTCCATAGCCTTATCCGTATCGTAACTTAACTCCATGGCTGCATATACGTTCCGGATGTCTGCCCGGCCATCGCGGAAAGCGGCGGCCAGTTCCTGTGGAATCCGTATATACAACCGGGGCACCCCATTATCCAGCGCCACCAGTTCCAGTTCCTCACCGTCGCCAGTCTGCAGGGCTGTCCGGATGGCTTCGCCGACTCCCCGGTAGGTGCTGCGGAAGATGTTATCTTCGAAGCACGCGGTGACACGGCCATCGCCGTCGGCCACCCGGATATTCTCGAAGCCCACCCCTTCAAGCGCTTCAGCCAGCTGTGCATGCGCGGTAAAAGGTATTATTAACAAAACAATCAAGTAGCCGATTTGTTTCATCCGATCAATGTAATAATGTGTATTCATACCGGATTCCTCCCGAAAAGGCATTCAGTTCACGTGTAAATATATAGAGCGACACATGTTTCCAAAGGCAGACGGCCGCGCCGAGGTTCACCCCCTGCGAATCGTACTCCCCCATCACCGACAGTTGTTTGCAAAACGACGGAGTGAAGCGCAGCCCGGCAAAGGGTCCGTCGTGTACCTGGTTCGATTCCTTCAGCGGGATATACCACCCGGCAGTAGCCGCCAACGTATGTCCGCCGAAAGTGAATGTCTTGGTGGCCACCCCATAGGCCGACGAGAAAAGGGTGGTACCCACCGGATCGTTCGTCCCCGCCACCACAGCGGGCAAGAAGCGGCCTTCTTTCCAGAGGCGCAGGCGTCCGGACAGCGAGCGGTCCTGGTT
The DNA here is from genome assembly GCA_031555735.1 of Tannerellaceae bacterium. Taxonomy (GTDB): domain Bacteria; phylum Bacteroidota; class Bacteroidia; order Bacteroidales; family Tannerellaceae; genus JAJDIA01. The sequence goes on along the minus strand of JAVBUE010000016.1, from coordinate 81,525 downwards.
CCATTTCCGCTCCTCATCCCAGCCGTCGTACACCTTCATCAGCGTGCAGCGGTAGGTGAGTTCAAGGAAAGGCAGGAAGGTGACGTTCACGAAGTAGTTGCCCGTATTATAGTCGAAGCGCGCCGGCGTCATCTCATCCGGCAGGTAATTCCCCCCTACCATAAAGCGCCCGCTCTCCTGCATCTCTGCCGTCGGTATCGCCATCTGCCCGGTTGTACCGAGCATGTATTGGGCATGTACATTGGATGCTATCAGCAACCACATACCCACCATCAATAGGTTAAAAAAGTTAATCCGTACTTGCATCAGAGTAAAACATCCGACAATTCACGTCCTTCATCAATACGCCCCGCCATTCAGGTTCCAGAACCCATTGGCAGCCGTTTCTTCCGTCACTTTATCCAGCACCTCGAATTTGGAGTTGTTGCTGATGAATTCGGGGACGATGCGTTTCATGAGGGTCACCACCCGCATGGTTTCGCTTAGCCGCGCCGCTTCGATCAGATCGTCTATCATCCGCAGGATCTCCGGATAGTTGTCATACTCCCGCACCCGTCCGATCTTGATCTTCCGGTTGTGCGTCGGCTTCGTTTCTTCTTCGTTGTTGAGGAGCTCTTCATACAGTTTCTCGCCCGGACGCAGCCCGGTGTAGGCGATATGGATATCCACATCCGGCTCGAAGCCCGCCAGGCGGATCATCTTCGCCGCCAGGTCGGCTATCTTCACCGGGTCGCCCATATCGAACACGAAGATCTCGCCCCCCTTGCCCATATTCCCTGCTTCCAGCACCAGGCGGCAAGCTTCGGGGATGGTCATGAAGTAGCGGATGATATCCGGATGCGTCACCGTCACCGGCCCCCCTTTCTCGATCTGTTCGGTGAAGCGCGGGATCACCGACCCGTTCGACCCCAGCACGTTCCCGAAGCGTGTCGTGATAAACCGCGTCCGCATCTCCGGCAGCATCGCTTTGGACTGCACGTAGATCTCCGCGATCCGTTTCGAGCACCCCATCACATTGGTAGGGTTCACCGCCTTGTCGGTCGATATCATCACAAACCTCTTCACGTGATACATCACCGCCAGATCCACCATTGTTTTCGTACCCATTATATTCGTCAACACCGCTTCCCCCGGACAGTCTTCCATCAGCGGCACATGCTTGTAGGCGGCGGCGTGATAGACAATATCCGGACGGTACGCCTCGAAGATCGTCGTCATCGCCTGCCGGTTACGCACATCGGTCACGATGGGGATGAACGTGAAGTACGGATACTTCTCCTCCAGTTCCAGCCTCAGGTTGTGCATCGGTGTTTCCGCCGAGTCGCACAGCAGCACCAGCTTCGGTTCGAAGAACCCGATCTGCCGTACCATCTCGCTGCCGATCGAGCCGGCCGCCCCCGTGATCAGGATCGTCTTATCCTGCATCGACGCCCCGATAGCCGCCACATCGATCTGTATCGGCACCCGTCCCAGCAGGTCTTCGATACGTACGCGATTGATCGTCACCGGCTTCTTCCCCGAATCTTTCCAGTCTTGCACGGCGGGAAGCGAGAGCAGTTCCACCTTCCGGCGGAGACATATGTCGGCCACCATCTGCTTCACGTTTCGTTCCATCTCCGTAGGGTTGATCAGGATAGCGCCGATCCGGTGCTTCTCCAGCAGCTCCTCCAGGTTGTCCTGGTCGTGGAACACCGGCAGGTTGTAGAGGTCTTTGTTGGCGGCGTTCGCTTCCAGCGTCACAAAGCCCCGTATCTTATACGGCAGTTCGTGGTTAGCCTGGATCAGGCGCACCGCTTCCACCAGCAACGAGCTTACGCCATACACCAGCAGCGGCTTGCGCGCCACCATCCGGTTGCCCAGTCCGCCAATCAGGTCGAACAGCAGCATCACCCCCACCTTCTCCACGCAGATCAGGAACACCGTCAGCGCGAAGCTCAGCACCAGCCACAGGTGGGGCAGTGAGAAGTTGAATCCCACCCGGTTCAGCAGCACGTCGATCACCCACACCGTCAGATGCGTGCAACCCGCCGCCAGGAACACACGCAGGATATCCCGGGGACTGGTATAGCGGATAATCGCCCTGTGTGTATTGAACAACAGCAGGAAAGCCGCCATCACTCCCAGAAAGATACCCATCATCTGCAGGAACTGCGGCATCACGATATCCCTTTCCATGAGGCGGAAACAAATCAGGCAGGACGAGATATACGCCACTCCCGCCAGGAACAGGTCAAGGAAGAACACCACCCACCGGGGCAGGTAGCTCCTCATACGAAACAGGTCGATCAGGCCATCATACCCTGTATGCAGCCATTTTTTTACAAATCTCAACAGGAAATCTTTTTTCATTCTACCCTTTGCAATAACGATTTACAATTCAATAACAACTCCATACTATCCTCAACTTCTATACACAACTATATCTCTTCAAAACACAACTATTTTCTGCAATACCTTATTCACACGTATCTCTACGGATAGGCGGCGAATTGTTTATCCGGATGCTTTTGCATCTCCAGCAAACGCCTGGATATTTTCGCCCAATTATATTTCCCTTCCATCATGCGGATCGGCTCATCGAACTGAATATCATCAAAGAACGTGATGGATTTCAGCGGGATGATGGGATTCGCGCCGTATTTCTTCCCGTAACCCTCCAGCATCCCCGCAAGCGACATATACTTCGATAAATAAGCAACATCTATAAAGTCTTTTATCCGTTCGCCGTTGCCCGATATAGCATTCAGCTTCATCGCGGCGATATCAGGCAGGCTGGCCAAACGTATATTCTCTTCCACAACAGAGCTGTCCACCCAAGGGTATTCATGGGCGATACAGTCAATCTGGATACCCTCTATTTCTCCCTTAACCGTTTTTTTCGCGATAAAGTCCAGTTTGAATCCGTATGTTTGAGCCAGGTATTCGGAGAGTTCCTGCTCAGGAAAGGTAGCTGTTGAAAACAAGTCCAGGTCAACGCTCACCCGGTGTCCGATCCGGAGAGAGAGGGCAGTCCCGCCAACAAGCACAAAGGCCGCCAGCCTGTCGTCAGCCATCAACGTGTTCAGGAGTCCCAGTGTAGATCCCGCGACTGTTTCCTTGTGTAACATCGTAATTCCTCTTTAGTCAAACCGAATACATTACAAACGAACGACATATCTTTCGCGTTCATCGATGGTATTTTCCGGATACCATCCTTCACCTCTTCCAGGCCGTACATATTCAGCATCGCGTAGAAATCATCCATCCGGCCCCGTTCAATCACCCGTTGGATCACCACCTGTTTCATTTGCTCCCAGTCTATCTGCTCCCAGTCGTACTCCCAGAAGAGCGACGGGCGGAGGCGGGCATCCGGATGTTGTTTGTAGTTATCGAAAAACATGCGACAACGTTTTTTTGCATTTATTTGCAAATATATCTTTTTTTCGGAATAACTATCGGTTTTAGATAGCGGAAAATGGAGGGTAGAATTATTATTCCGTCAGCACCGGCGCTCCGCCATAAAACCCTGCCAGGTATTGTTTGGCGAAATCCGCATCGTTCCGGATCAGCGGTTTGTTGTTGAGGGCAAGGTTCCAACCATGGGATATATACACCAGTTTGATCAGTTGTAACACGGACAACGGCGCTTTTTCGTTCACTGATTTCTCAATGAAGTAGCCTGCTATTGTGGAGGATAGGTAATGCATAATCAAAGTAATAATAATATGACAAGGCTTTTCTTCCAACTACAAACTATATTCAGCACACGCCGAAACCAGAATGCAAGCAAGGTAAAAAAGCTCGGATTGTTTATCGCATCACATATACCTTTATGCATTTTTTCTCCATATATTTCAAATTTTCCTTCCAGAATACCAGCTATTGACTTAGAATCCTCTGTGCTCTGCGCTTGGCTTTCCGCTTCAGGCACAGAATCATTTCCAGAATTTTCACCAGCGATGATCTTTCCAAAGTCATCCATGTATTCGGCCTTTCCTGTATTCATCAGATCTTTCATATAGTTCAAATAAATTGCAGATGAAAGCCAACTTCTTATAAGCAACAAAACAATAGGTGTAACAGCAATAAATATGAAAATAGATACCACAGCATGCTTCGAAATGGAACAATTAAAAAATGGATCCATATAAGATAGATAAACACGGGAGAGCAAAAACAACAAATAAACAACTACTATAGTACTAATGGAATACTTCCATTTATGTAAAATAAAATGCTTATTCGTTACAAACTGGGCAGCAAAAGCAAGCAATACAACTATATCTACAAACTGAACGGCATTATACAACTTCACATCTTCACCAACAGGCAAATGTAGTTCATAACCAGACAAAAATAGAATTAACAGGCAAAACGCAAACATTATCGAAGCTAATCTGGCCACTTTCAATGCATATCTATTACTGTATTCAACCACTAACCCCTTCAATTCCATAGCATTTTGTTCGTTCAAAAACCCTTGAGAATCGTATTTCAACTGATCGCTAAGATTCTTGTAGAACCTTTCAGTCCAAAACAATCTCTTTATCAGACCGTCAAAACACATAGAAAAATAAACTGTGGCGATTATCTGTATAAAAGTAGAATAATGAGAAAACATATATACTAACTCATATACGTATTAAAGATACTTTTCAGTACATCAACAACTTTCGGATTATTAAAAGAAGCAAACGCTTTGTACTCTTTTACGTCATATTCAATTCTGAAAACTTTGTCATCGGAGATCGCAAAATGAGCATCCATTTTCAATTCACGCGAAATCGAATAAATCTCCTTAACATTCAACAATTTAACATTATCTGCATTATTAGATTTGATCAATTCCATCGCTGGCGATTGCAATCTTTCGTCCTGCAACAACACTTTAATCTCTACATTTCTTCTCAGACAATCTTCTAAAGCGCTGTAATACGGCTCTGTCCCTGTTAGTTTTTCACTAAGCCCACCACTATATATATATACGTATTGGTTTGCGCTATTAAAGATCTGAGCCATTAACAACGAAGCCTTCTCGATTCCCGAGTTTCTAATCACTTCTACAGAAGACGCTTCTGAAATATCTTTTAACCATTTCCGATAACTCAGAAGATCGTTTTCTAACTTCACCTTACTTAGCTGAGGTTCGATTAATATATTCATAAATTATATTTTTTTTCTAATAGTTGTCGTACGTCCTCATTCACCGTCAAATACAACTCACAGGCTACATTCCTGTTTTCTTCAGATGTAATCACTGCTTTATAATCCGGGAAACTATCTCCTTTACTTATGTCGTTTTGCCGATTGAGGGGACGCAGATTGTCGATGTGATCCATATCACTTACAGGGACATCCAATTTCGTCAAAACACTTTTCGGAAAAATATGGTCTATCACCCATGCATAAGCAGATTCGATCTCCGGCTCCGAACCATCATTCTCCACATAATCATCATATTTAATCCAAGCCCCGGCCGCATCTTTCCTGTACAGCGTTTCATCGTATCCGGCAACAATCGTTGCTTTGTCCCATACCTGTTTTTTTGTATCGTCTGAATGTGCCATATCCGTATGTTTCTATTCCTTGTATATATATAACAGTTGTTCTACGCTAAATAGCTATAAAAACAAGAAATAGGATGCATCTCTACAAGACGCTGATCGATCGTCCGGCAAGTTAGGCATTTTCCAGCAACTATTGCGATGTATGGAAGAAAAAAATAGGATGAAGGTCATAGAAAGGAGTTCAAGCAGGGCATCTCCATCTCACCCCCTCACCATCCCCCGGATCACCCCGGCTATCTCATCCAGTTCGGCCTGTGAGAGGTTGGAGCCGGAGGGGAGGCAGAGGCCGCGGTCGAAGAGCGCTTCCGAGGTACCATCGCCATAGAAGGGGCAACCTTCAAAAACCGGCTGCAGGTGCATCGGTTTCCACAGCGGGCGCGATTCGATGGCCTGCTCCCACAGTTTGAGGCGGATATCTTCGCGGGTTACTCCGCCGGTTTGTTCCGGATCCACGAGGATACACGTCAGCCAGTGGTTCGAATAAAACTCCGTTCCCGGCTCCGTATGCACCGTAATGCCCGGCAGTCCGGCCAGCGCCTGTTGGTAGAAGAGGTTGTTGGCATGACGAGCCGTTACGCGGTCGGCCAGCGCCGTCATCTGTCCCCGTCCCACCCCGGCACACACGTTACTCATGCGGTAGTTGTAGCCGATATGCGAATGTTGGTAGTGCGGAGCCTGGTCGCGCGCCTGTGTGGAGAGGAAGCGCGCCTTGTCGGCCAGCTCCTTCGTAGGGCACACCAGCGCACCGCCGCCCGAGGTGGTGATAATCTTGTTGCCGTTGAACGACAGGATACCCAACGCACCGAACGTACCGCACTTCTGTCCCCGGTAGGTAGATCCCAGCGCTTCCGCCGCATCTTCCACCACCGGTATATCGTATTTGGCGGCCACCGCCAACACTTCGTCAATCTTCGCCGGCATCCCGTAGAGATGCACCAGCATAATCGCCCGGGGCTTCTTACCCTGCCGGATACTGTCCGTGATCGCTTCTTCGAGATACCGGGGCGACATGTTCCACGTCTCCGGCTCACTGTCCACAAACACCGGCTCAGCCCCCACGTAAGCGATGGGGTTGGCGGTAGCGCTGAACGTCATCGACTGGCAGATCACCCGCTCGCCCCGCTGTACGCCGAGCAGCACCAGCGACAGATGCAAGGCCGCCGTACCCGCGCTGAGCGCAGCCACATACCTCCCCTGCCCGAGGTAATCCACTAAATCCTGTTCAAAACCGTCCACATTGGGTCCCAACGGGGCAATCCAGTTGTGGGCAAATGCATCATGGATAAAATCCAACTCCTTCCCACTCTGGTGGGGGGAGGAAAGCCATATACGAGGTTGCATAAATTGGAGTGTTTACTGTTTCTTTATTGAGATTTCTATCTATTGCAGATAGTTATGGTATGGGAAGATCTACTCCCCTATCTTTTTAATCACCTTGCACGGATTACCTACGGCCATCACCCCGTCGGGGATGTCTTTGCGCACTACGGAAGCGGCACCGATCACACACCACTTGCCGATGCGTACGCCGGGAATAATCACCGTACCCGCGCCGATCAGCGTCCCTTCGCCCACTTCCACATTGCCGCAAAGCGTGCAGCCGGGGGCGATATGCACATAATCATGGATCACACAGTCGTGATCCACCGTTGCGCCGGTATTGATAATGGCGTGCTTTCCAATTTGCACAGACGCTTGCACCACCGCCCGTTGCATCACTACCGACCCCTCCGCTATCGAAGCTGTGGCCGACATCGTTGCCGAACGTGCCACCCCTTTCCCAAAGGCGATCCCATTCAACCGCCCCGCAATCATTTTCCTTGTCCGGTTATCACCCACGCAGATAATCAGCGGCGAATGATCTCCCTGATGCACCACCGGAATACCATTCAGGGTATCCATCCTGGGGTTGTCGTCGATAAACGCAGGCACAGATACCTGATTTTCTTGCAGGATATCCAATACCACCTTGGCATGTCCGCCCGCACCGAATAAAAACACTTCTTCCATAAACTACTTAATTGCCTATAAATTTCTCCATGCTTACCGAAGTAGCAGAATTAATCCCTTCCGATTTAAACACCTTGGCTACTGTCATCCAGAGGATCTTTATATCTAAGGTGAGGGAGAGATGGTCCACATACCATACATCATAAACAAATTTCTGCTGCCAATTGATCGCGTTACGCCCATTTACTTGCGCCCATCCGGTAATGCCGGGACGTACTTCATGGCGGCGAGCCTGCTCCGCGTTGTATAAAGGCAGGTATTCCACCAGCAGGGGACGGGGACCAACGAGGCTCATATCGCCCTTGATCACATTCAGCAACTGGGGTATTTCGTCCAAAGAGGTTTTACGTACAAACATCCCGATCCGTGTCAGCCGTTCGCTGTCCGGCAACAGTTTCCCTTGTTGATCCCGCTTGTCGTTCATGGTTTTGAACTTGATCACCCGGAAGATCCTTCCGTTCTTACCGGGACGGGGCTGGAAGAAGAAGGGGCGACCGGAGTTGGCGATGGTGAGAAGCAGGGTGACAAGCAGGAAGAGGGGGGAAAGGAGGGTGAATCCAATCAGGGAGAGGTGGAAATCGAGGAGGGGTTTGAATACTGTTTTATACATTAATTCTTTTGTTCCAATGATTGGTATTCTTTTAACAACTCACTCCACACATACGACTGCTCGTAACGATCAGCAATCATTTTACGAGCATTGGATGCCAGGAATGTCCTTTTGGTATTATCCGTCAATAATAGCTCCATAGCATCATATAGTGCTTCTGTGTTTTTAGGTGGGATAATTATCCCATTTATATCCAGCTTTATTATTTCATTACAACCGTTTATGTCCGATACAATACATGGTAAATCCATAGCACCGGCTTGCATTACTACATTAGGAAAGCCTTCACGGTAACTTGGAAAAACAAAAATATCAGATATAGCGAAGAAAGGACGTACATCCTGCTGGAATCCTGTGACAATAATGGAAGCATGGTTTTTAAGCATTTCTTCAGTTTCCTTTTTTAGAGGATCCAGATCTCTTTCAAAAGGTCCAACGAGTAAAAGTTTAGTATGGGGATATTTTTGGTTTAAACGGATAAAAGCATTAACTAATTCGTTAATTCCTTTGTCTTTTACAATGCGACCGACAAAGCAAAAGACAAGTTCATCTAATTTTATTTCCAAATCATATTTCAGATTTTTCACGATATTTTCTGACACATTTACTTTTTGAAAAAAAGAAGAATTGATACCATTAATATTTCCATAACCGACTACTTTTAATGGTTTTGAAGTAATTTTATTCCGGTATAGGGTATGCTTAACTCCTTCGCCTTCTGGAATAACCTTAGTTGCGGCCCAACAGGTTAATTTCTCCATCAGAATTAGGATCTTTCGCATATAACCAGATTCACCCTCAAACCTTAAACCAGTCACTGTATAAATTCGAATTGGCACCCCAGCCACTTTTGCTGCTAACATACTTAATAGGCTAGCTTTTGGTGTATTTGCATGTATTATATCAGGGCGTTCTTTAGAAAAAAAAATATAAAGATTAATTAAAGAGAGTAAATCTTTAGCAATAGAAATATCACGAGCCATCGGTATGGGATGACATTTAACTCCTTCTTTCTCTTTTAATATATTCCATAAATCATTATTTCCATCTGAAGCTATTGCTGTGATTTCATAATATTTATTCAAATATTTCAATTGCCCATCTAATAAAAAACACAACGAAACAGGGACAGTAGCTATTCGAAAAAATTTAGGTTTATTATATTTCATTTCGGAAAAATAAATTAAACACAGCTGCTTTTTATATATTCATAAAAAGAATTTCTTCTTTTTGACAGTATTGAATCTCTATAATTATTTGCCTCTTCAAAATTCCTCATAGCTTGATGTTGCATCAAATCTGAATTTTTCAAAAATTCGATTATTTTATTAGCTACAACTTCCGGTTTTATCTCATTCACTAAAGCGATATCATCCAGCAACTCTGGAATACCTCCGACTCGAGAGCCTATACATGGCAATCCAGCTCCCATAGCTTCAATTACGGCACGAGGCAGCCCTTCAGTACGTGAAATGTGAAGAAAAATATCAGTTTCAGCCAAATTTTTCCATACTTTTTCTGAGGATACATTTCCAGCAAAAATAACTTCATTTCCCACATTCAATTTATTTGCTAAACAAATCATTTCATTCTTGTATTGTCCATCTCCCAGCCATGTCAAAGAACATACAATTCCTTTTTTCTTCAACAAAGCCAAAGCCTTTACTGCAATGTCTGGTGATTTATACATTTGGCTTAACGATCCAATAGCCAATAATTTCACACAACACCCTTTCGTCATATCAGGTCTCGGTGTTATTACATTTTCGCGATTAAGAAAAACATCAGATGCATTAGTAGTAAATGCATTTTTTTTTGCTGGATATCGTTTTTGAAGTTGAAATTTTGTAACATATAAAACCGCCGCGGCATTTAGAGTAATCCTTCTTAGCGTTTCTCGCGCAGTAATACGAAACAACGGAGATAATGGATGTTTTATTGCACCAGGGGCAAAGACATCCCAAGGATCACCAACGACTTCAACTGCATAAGGAATAGACTTCTTACGCAAAGCAGATGACATCGCTAAGCCCATTTGGCCTGGAACCCTGCATATATAAGCCCTGCCATTGATGGCATTTTTTTTTGCTATTTTTTTTATTTCAGACCTTTTTTTTAAATACTCAATCGGGCCAATATAATATGGCATATCCACAAATGAAATTCTGGAATTAGATATTCTGAAATAATTTACGTCATCAACTATTGTTTCTATTTTTCTCACTCTAGCGACAACAATCACATTATCAAACACATTAAGATATCTCGCCCATAATGCATCTCCATACGATGAATTATCTGTATAGTAAACATTATTATGCGAAATAAATCTTTGTTCACAAGCAAATACCAATGTCATTGCAACTCCTGTTTAAATTGACTAAATAATTTTTCAGAATCATAATATTCAACAGCCCAATCTCCGCATCTAAGACTTTGAAGAAAAAAATGGTCACCAATTGCATGAAGAATTTTTTCCACCGCTTTTTGCACATCCTTAGGTGGGAGTAATTCGCTAATCATGCGCTTTGGAACTGTTTCTTTGATGGGCTCTATATCTGATGCGATCACAGGCACGTTTTTAACCATAGCCTCAATCAATGAATTCGGCTGCCCTTCTGTAATTGAAGGAAAATAAAACAGATCCATAGCGGCCAATAAATTTCCAACATCATTTCTATAACCAAGCAAGTGTATTCTGTCTTTGAATTCATCTACTGTCAAAAAATCAGTTCCATTACCTGCAAGAATAAAGTGGACTTTAGGATTAATGCGACAGACAATCTGAGCAACCTTTAAAATTGTATTGTGATTTTTGGCTGCATCGACTCGCCCAGTATGACCAATAACAAAAGCATCTACAGGGATCATTAGATCTTGTCGAATGTATTGACCAAAATATGAAGTGTCAATAAACTCTCGATCCACTCCATTATATATAACTCGATATTTTAAAGGACACATTTGCCATCCGTTATGAAAAAAATCAAGAGCAGATTGAGAATTTGAAAGTATTTTAGTAGAATAATTATTAATTAGAAATTTCATTAATTTAACATATATATATCTGCTGCAATTATGGCTAAATGAAGATCGCGAATGCCTATAAAAAACAAGCCTATTTTTTACTCCAGCCACTTTGGCTATATAGATGGGTATCCCAGATACTTCACCTGTAAAATCACAAACAGTAATTATATTATTTTTTTTTATAAACCGAAACAAACGACACCAGGAAATTATATTAAAATATCCAATCTTGATCTTCACAACATTATCAAATCCCAGTCTTTCAAAATATTTTTTTTCAAGTTGACCACCTTCACCACTCTTACATAGAACATAAGCATCCGAATCTTTGTCATAATTAATATATCTCAATATATAATTCTCGATTCCCCCGCTATTAAGCGTGGCAACTAAAAATAGCATTTTACCTTCGCGCATAAAATATTATTAATTTATACACATATACAACAACCCACACCCAAACAATAAGTTTTAATTGTAACAACAGTGTGGATCGAGGGATATAAACTGCCATTGAAAACAAAACGATTCCTAAAATCGAACTAAACATTGAAACTTGAGAAAGATCTTTGCAAAAAAGGATATAGTCAAGTTTTCTAAAAAGCAATCCAAACATAAATAACCCAAGAACAACACCCAACCATCCAAAATCAATATAAAGGTCAGCAACCACAGTTGCACCTGCTCCGCTGGAAGGATTATTTCCTTGCTCAATCCATGTTAAGAAAGAAGCTGTCCCCTTGTATTTGAATTGATTATCAAAAAAAATCCTTGAGAGGTGACTTATATATGGAATAATCGAAACAATTTCTTTTACTTTAAATAAACCATAAAGATAAGGGTGATTTTCTGGCACATATTCTACTGCATATTCAAGTGTTCTGACCGACCCTGCCAACTCATTAGTATAAGGGCTAATGCTTTGACTCTCGAATTCTTTTGATGCAATTGTGAATCGATCCGAATAAGACAATTCTTTATCCAAAGAACGTGCGACACCCATAATTGTGACTAGTATCGCACCAATATAAAAAAACAACACAATTCGATAAAGGCTATATTTCTTTTTAGTGACAAGTATATATGAAAAAAAGATAGCCAAAGTCATATATATTATTGGACCACGATCACCAGATAATAAGATTAGCAAAAAATAAACAAAACAAGTAACAACAAACAATACACCAAACGACTTTATATAGTTTGAAAATTTATTTATCTTATTTACATAAGCATTATAACTACCTATAGAGACTATAGCAAAAAACACAACCTCAAACAGAAGAATCAAATAAGATTGAGATGTACCCTCAATATTTTTTCCGTATCTAGACAAAAAATAATATTGACGAAAAAAAATAAGGATTAATACCAATAAAAAAAACCATATTATTATCAACAATTTTATAGAATTCTTTGATCTTAAATCATTTCTCATTTTCTTGCTAAAAATATCAACCGAAGGAATGTAATATATATACCCGGAAAGAAATGAAGCCAATCCTGCCACAGAGATTAAAGCCGATTTATTAATCGCCCCCGCAGACATCAATCGATTCAAATCGTTGATGTCCACATTATCCAACATAAGATCGACATATATTTGAAAATGTACAACAATAAATCCCAGAATAAAAATAAAAACAGGTCTAAAATACTGTCCCTTAATTAAGGGAACGGGCTCCTTTTTAAACACAAATGGCAAAAGTGCAACAAGAGCAAGAATCAAGGTGAAACATAACAATTGTTTCCTAAATTCAAAACCAACATTTAAGTATAAAAAGTAAGAAACTATAATTACAATAGCATAATAACAGAAAAATAACAATCTATCCATTGATCAACAATCAAAATATCGACTTTTACAAATACTTAATCTCGCAAAAAAATAATTATAGATTAGCGTCTTGCCATGAAAATAATATTTCATTTTAGAAAATGAGAGCAGATTCATTTTATTTAGCAAATTAACACCTTCAAGGAAGCGTATTGGGTTGACAAATTTGTTTCTTGCAAGATTAACTGAAAAAGACACAATGTTTCGTTCCAGTAAAAAAAGCATCTGGGGGTCATTTTTAAATTTATCAATCATATAATTAAATACAATCTGCATATCAGAAATTGAATTATTAGACACAAACAACGCTTTATTCATTGTCGAAGAAAATTCATTTACACAATAAAAATAGACAACGTCATCAACAACCTGTACATTTTTAACAAAATCAACAATTTGATATTGAAGCAATTTATCTTCACTATTGGTAAAATTATCGTAAATCAGATAATTCTTACCACGCAACAGAGTCGATTTGTAGATTTTACCCCATAAAGAGTGTGACATTTCGTTGCTTAACATAGATTTGCACATTGAATACGAATCATAGCCGTAGTTCAACTTTGGTTTACGAGCAGCTTTTCGCCTCCCTGTAGAATCTACACGCTCATAAGCACCAACAACGATATCTGCATCTGCTTCGCAAGCTTTACTTAGCAATATACTAATTGCATCCTTAGGCATCCAATCATCACTATCACAAAAAACAATATAATCACCGGTTGTATGTTTTACACCAATATCTCTAACACGCATTGGCCCATGGTTAACATCTAAATTTATTATTTTAATGCGATTATCAATTACAGCATACTCATTGACAATAAGCATTGAATTATCAGGTGTACAGTCATTGACTAATATAATTTCCAAGTCACTATATGTTTGATCTAACAATGATCTTAGACAACGTCTAATATATTTTTCCACATTATATACTGGAACAATAACAGACACTTTTGGGGCAGATTGTGTATCCATCTATTATAGTATGTTCTTTTTGAAATAATCAGTAGATTTCTCTTTCCATTCATTTCTAATTCTGTTTACTTCTGCATAGTCGATAAGCCGCATATGTGCGGCACTCAACTCTGCATGGGAGCAGATAGCCCTCTCTTCAAGATTGAAAATACGGAGCAATGAAGTAAACCGTGAAGACCCTCGTTCTTTATTGAGAATGGCCACAAATGGCTTATTGAATATGATCGCAAAGACTGTCCCATGAAAGGAGTCTGTCACTACAAACTCTGATACTCTAAAACCATTGATCCATTCAGACACAGAGGGGAAGATGCATTTAGTCGCATCTTTCGTACCTGCGGTTAGTTTCTCTTCAGGCATCACTTCCAAAGGGAGTAAGCCCAATTCGGATGATATGTGATCGATGATATTTCTTTTTTCTGGAGTTTTATCAAGGATGTAACACATCATCCGTTTTTCCATATCAACAACACTGTCATTTTCCTCGATCAACTGTAAATAATCCTCCTTGTCTAACAGCAGGGTCGGATCAAGCAGATGAACAGCTTCCACACCTAAAGACTTCCGGCATAACTCTACACCTGAATCCTCACGTACGGAAATAGCATCGAATTGCTTTGCAAGCTTTGCGCATTGTTCAGTAAGTTTCGGAGAAAACTCACACTGATCAACACCGAAAGAAGCGGCATACGCAATTCGTTTAATTGACTTTCCAATAGCGAAATCAAGAAAATAGGCGGGGATATAACTATAAATAGGACGCCATACCTGATCACTGCCTACTACCAATGCCTCAAACTGATCCAACGTTTCTTTTTCGGGCTTGTTTTTTCCCTTGAAAAAATCTATTGTGTCGATGTGGGTATCTACAAACCGTTCGGTATTAACAGCTATTTCCTTTCGCATCTTTACCAAACGACTATTGGATCCTGAAAACATAAATTGAAAAGGGTTATATCGTTTATCTTGTAAGATGAAACGCTTGAGAAAATGATAACCGAAATAGAGTATTCGCTTTGAAAAAGAGATCGGACGCTTTGCTCCATACCGGTCTGTTACCACCTTATGCCCCATACGTTTCAATACCGTTTGTAAAGCGTATGCTTGTAACAGACCGCCGTAGTTGGTATGGAGGGGTTGGGTTAGGATACAGATTCTCATCGTTACACGTTATTTATTGAGTTTTGACAAAAGCAAAAGCAACATGCCTTGTGATAATTCACTGTTTCCGAATGAAGAAGAATAAGAATTTAGACCATAGGTATCTCCCGAGGTTGATTTAACCTTACCGTCAGATCCCAATTTTATCGAACTCAATACATCTTCTTTTCTAAAATCAATACTATAGCTAAGCCCAAATAGGAACATGGTCGTTGTTGATGCATCATAGATCGTCGAACTACCCGGAAACTGAGTCCACACTCCGTCTTCGTTCTTAAGTTTATTAAGAGAGGCAACAATACCCTCATATTCGACATTGTATTTCCCATTAGTCGCATCATTTAAATAAACAAGTCCTAACAAATACCAACCTATCCCTCTTCCCCAATTGATAGACCCGGTTTTTACTTTAGATTCCAAATCGAAACCATGAGCTGGAATAAATGTTATCCTATCTACACCATATGTGACATAAAAATCAAGTTGTTTTTCTGCCAATAATAACACTTCTTCTTTATTTGTAACCTTATAATATTCTACAAGGAATGGAACGACCATCCCTATAACATCATCTAACTGATCCTTAGAATTTTTTCGGTAAAGAATCGCATCGTATTTTTTATTGACACTTTCTTTCAAATATGCATATAGAGAATCTGCAAAAACAAGAAATTTATCTTTTTGATAACATTTATACAAATTCAAAGAAGTTATTCCAAATGGCACTTGATCCACTTTATCCAAGGGGAAAGCAGGATTTCCCTGATTATCAATCAACTTACTAAACTCCCTCTCAACGATTTCAAGTTTATTCAAATTATTTTTTTTGATTAAATACTCAGACAAACCACAAAACAAATATGCCCTGGGATAATTGTAACGTTTAAAATTCTCATCCACATTACTTCCCCTAATCAGACTGAGCATTTCTCGCGTAAAGCCTCTTGGCTCGTTCCACACCGTCTCAATTTCGTCAGACATGGCCATCTTCAAGGCTTGTTCTACAACAACTTCTTCAGTGACCCCTTTTGCGGATTCTTCATGCACTCTATCAATACGAGAATAAAGCAAAGGGATTGTGTCTAATGCCAGCACAAGTATATTTACTGCGAATGAGACAACCAGACAACATATCAACCATTTGTTACATGAGCATTTTTTCATATCTTTTTAATTTTTCTATATATACTCCGTAATGGGGATATAAACAGTTCGTGCTCATAAGCATTCATGCTCAATACCCAAAAAGAAGGAATATAAAGCAATGTAAATAACGAGGCTATCTTTATGAAATCAAACATATCATTAAGAACAATTTGGTTTACAACATAACAACCTACTATAGAAATCACAATGGGTACAAGTGACATCTTAGCTATTTCCTTCCAAAAACGAGGGATGTTCAGCTTTTGAACCCTAAAATAGTAGATATTCATAATCACTCCCGTTCCTATAAATAAAGCACTGCTGATTGCGAGAGAGCACCCAATACCCCCAAAATGCTTTGCAAGTACGATTTGTCCACCTAAGCTACATATAGCAATAGAAACATACAACACGGATCTGAACTTCATCTGATTACGTGCTTGCAAAATGGAAATCCCCACGTTTTGTATCAATGGTATAGTCATAGCACAAAAAAAGAGCAACGCAATAATGTAGGCATCGTCATACCCCTCACCTGCCCAAAAATGGATAAATGGACGGCCTAATAGCACAAACCCGGACAGAAGAAACGCCATCACAATAAACTGAATGCGGCCAGTGCGGATAAACAGATCGGATATATCCCGATCAGAGGATTGTTTGGCAACCATAGCGGTGATTCTTGGAAGAAAGACACCGGAAATAGCAGTTGAAAACGACATATACATTGATTGCAAATGAACGGCCACAGCAAACACAGCTACCGCTGTAGTCCCCACAACAGCACCCAGCACAAACTGACCGGTACTCCAATAAATACGATCCATGATGATATTCAGAAATATCCAAAAGGAATAGATCGCCACCTCTTTCAGGAAGCCCCACTGAAAACGTCTGAAAAGGATACGGATTTTAATCTTGTATTTGCAGTAATAGGCATTCAGCAACAGGGTTGCGATATTGAAGAGGGTTTGCACCACGACCAGAGCGATGGCTTTGTAGCCATATTTCAGCAGCACGATCATCACTGCCGTATTCAGCAGGATGCGTATAATCGCGACTACTTTCTGAAACACAAAATCTTCGTAGGCAGTGATAACCGATCCGAAAATACTGAGCGGGAAAGTAACGGCCAGGTTGAGGAGCATCAGGAGCATGAGTATCTTTGCCCTCGACAATTCGAGTGCAGTCATCGTATCTCCGAACAGCGACTCTACATTATAATATAATACGGATCCTACGCCGAGCGATAAAACACCAATCACCGAATAGAGAACCAGGAACATCCCAAACATGGAATACTGTTCTTCCTTTTTGCCTTCCGCGCGGAATTTGGCGGTATAGCGGATGATCGCATTGCCAAACCCGAAATCCATAATCGTCAGATAAGCTATGACGGAAGCGACCAGTGAATACAATCCGTATTCGCTTTGTCCCATCATGCGGAGCATATAGGGTGTATATAGTAACCCGACCACACAATTGAGGCCAAGTACTACATAGTTCAGTATGGCTCCTGCTTTAAGCTGATTGATTGGCATGGGGATGTGGAAAAGTATTTATACGCATTTGAGTAAACTTCCTATTCATTTTTCGCCTCTTCCCTCAAGCCTCATCATCCCTCTTTCACCTTATACACCACCTCCGAGTACCCGTTCACCCCTTCAAACTCCCGATGCGCCACCGCAACCACCGCCGCATCGAACTTCCCTTCCGGCATCTCCGTCAGGATATCCAGCCCATACTCGTGCTTTACTTCGGCGGGGTTCGCCCAGGGGTCGTAGATGGTGATATGGGTGTCGTATTCTTTGAGCGCGTTGATCACGTCCACCACTTTCGTGTTACGTACGTCTGGGCAGTTTTCTTTGAAGGTGATGCCTAAGACGAGGATGTGAGCCCCTTTTACGCAAATGCCTTTTTTGATCATTTGCTTCACTACCTGGGAGGCGACGTATTCACCCATGCTGTCGTTCATGCGGCGACCGGCGAGGATGATTTCCGGGTGATAGCCATATTCCTGCGCTTTTTGAGCCAGGTAATAAGGATCCACGCCGATACAGTGTCCGCCTACTAAGCCGGGGGTAAATTTGAGGAAGTTCCATTTCGTACCGGCAGCTTCGAGCACGTCATAGACGTTGATGTCCATGCGGTCGAATATTTTCTTCAGCTCGTTTACAAAGGCGATGTTGATGTCGCGTTGGGAGTTTTCGATCACCTTGGCGGCTTCGGCTACTTTGAGCGTCGGCGCTAAATGGGTGCCGGCAGTAATTACCGACCGGTACACATGATCTATTATATGTCCGATTTCGGGGGTTGAACCCGAAGTAACTTTCTTGATCTTCTCTACCGTATGCTCTTTGTCGCCGGGGTTGATGCGCTCGGGGGAGTAACCGGCAAAAAAGTCGGTGTTGAAGGTGAGTCCCGACACCCGTTCCACCACCGGCAGGCAGTCGTCTTCCGTCGCGCCGGGATAAACGGTGGATTCATAGACTACGATATCGCCTTTGGAGATGACCTTGCCCACGGTCTCGCTCGCTTTTTTCAGCGGGGTGAGGTCGGGGCGGTTGTTTTTGTCCACCGGCGTGGGGACGGTCACCACATAAAAATTGCAGTCGCGGATATCTTCCAGACTGCAACTGCAATACAGGCCGTTGTGGCCGGATGCTACCGGGTTGGCGGGTACCAACGCGGATTGAAGAACTTCGTCGGACACTTCGAGCGTATGATCATGCCCTTTGCGCAACTCTTCCACCCGCGCCTGGTTGACATCGAAGCCTACCACGGGGTATTTGGTGGCAAAAAGGCGGGCTAACGGTAGCCCTACATAGCCCAGTCCGATAATTGCGATTTTCATTGGTTCCATTACCTTAACTGTTTTGTTCAAATAGACAGGAAGTTACACCCTCATTGTGTCCCATTCCACTTCCCCCACCCCCCCAAACAAGTACGTCAGACCTGCGGGATTTTTCAATCCTCAAGTCTGACGGAGTCAGCGGTGCGGCGCTCGGGTCAGGAGTGTCGGCTATATGTACTGAGTACCATGACAACGTAGCCGTGATGCACACGGCGGCAAGAACAATGCAATACATGAGAGAAGTCAGAGAGTGTAAAAACCTGTATAAGTGAGAATTAATTTTACACGACAAAGATCGTCAGTCCCAAAAACACCGGACTAACAGGGTATAGTGTACTTACAATCTGCTGCAAATGTACAATATAATTTAAATGAAAACAGTTTTGTGCTAAAAAAAGTTCATTTTGGTAGAAGATTGGTAAAAAACAATAAGGAGGGTTAAGATGTTATATAAGGTTGGGCGCAAATCAGGAATGGAGGCCCATGCGCTTAGGAATGCTTTTCGTCTTGCCGTATCTATGCCGTATTTCTGAAGTTCGCAAAGCAATCCGCTTTCATCCAATAAAATCTGTAAGCACTTGCTTGACCACGGTTGATTTACCTATCTGACGAGCACCCATAACAACCTGAATGAATCTTCGCGGCTCTTCAAGTAGGCTCTTAACAACCTGATATTCTGCCCTTTTATACAGGTTGTTACATTTTACGCAATGGAATGCGTATTATTACGCATCACAAAGAGAATAAGTATATCCGAGTAATAACGATACCTTTATGAAGAAAAACGGTTATTTAGTTCTTCATTATATGCTCGCGTAACAGCAGGTAGTTTCTAAATTCCCCCTATATACAGCCCTTTCCCCTTTTTCCCTTCCACCTTCCACTAACGGGGTCTAAGGTGCAGGGCGGCAGGCGGATAGGCAGTGGAAGGAGGTATGTTTTTTCCTTCCACTGCCGTCCGCTCCTTCCACTATACCGGGGACGTGTTTTTACCGGCGGTAATGACCGGGGACGGGCTCGTAAAGGGTTACGTTCCCATACCCCACCCTGCGGAGTTTGCCGGCTTCGACCAGGCGGACGATTTTGCGTCGGCCCGTTGTCTGCGTGCAACTGCAAAGGCCGCAGAACCGGAGGGTGGAGATGAACGAATGGTCGAGGAAATGGCCCGTGAGCAAACCGTCGATTTCGATATCGGAATACCGTACCGAATGGTTTTTCTCCCGTGTCCGGACAAGCTGGGCGCTCCGTACCCGGTCTTTCCATTCCTCGTCCGGACGGAAAACGATGTTCTTCACTTTCACCGATTCGGCCCGGACCTCTTTGGGGGAATGGATCGGCGGACAACTCAGGGTGAGGCTGAAGTAGCCCAACCCATCCAAATGGACGCGGCGCCCGCTGGTAAGCTCGAACGCCATCGCTTCCGCCAACGCGTCGATCGCCGCTTTCACATCGGCGGTGGATAAAGAGGTGGTCTCCTTAATGACCTGGGCCAGCATCTGCGTGGAAGTGGTGCCGAAAGTTCGGACGCGGGCATGCAGTCTCGGTTTGCGGTTGCTTCCCCCGCTGGGGGGATTGGCGTAGAAATCATACTGTAACGACATAGTAAACAGGTAGTTAAAAATTAAACGACTATATATCACTCACTAAAAATCCTTTTTCCGGCACAGGAAGATCTATGGACAACATCAGGCAGATCTACTGTCAACCTATAGAAGCGCTGTTACCGCCCATAACAGGGTCTTTCCACTTCACCCTGGTGGAGCCTTCTCTCCACCTTGGTGGAGCCTTCTCTTCACCTGGGTGGCGTGTTCTCTTCACCCGGGTGAAGAGGGGGCGCCACCCGGGTGCCGTAACCCCTCCACCGTGGCGGGGTATGCCCTCCGCCATGGTGGAGGGCAAAAAACAATAGCGCGAAGGTAATACATCTTTTGGTTGTTTGCAATAGATCTTCCTATCGTTGTCGGTAGTTGATTTTACCCCCATCCGGGCTTGCAAAAGCGGTAGGCCGGGGTGTATATTTGCCGCCGTAACAAAAAAATCAATGTGACATGAAAAAAATGGTTCAGTATGTAACAGCGTGGTTTGATCGTCTGCGGACGAAGTGGTTCACCCGTCGCCGCAAGCGCGCGCCGCAAGATCCGGAAAAGTACCTTGCCGCGCAGGCCATGCTCACCCGGCAGGTGGAGCAGTTTATGGGGGCGGGCTATGAGTTGCGCGCCAACCTGATCAACGACAACACGGAATACCGGCGGAAAGGCTCCGCGGATCCCTTCCATCCCCTGGGTGAGCGCGAGGAAAACACGCTGTGCTTAGAGGCGCACGAGCAGGGTATCCCGTGCTGGGACAGGGATATCCGGCGGTACGTGCGGTCGTTGCGCGTACCTTACTACCACCCTTTCCGGGAATATATGGAGCAGCTTCCGGCATGGGACGGGCACGACCGGGTGGAAGCCCTCGCGCGGCGGGTCTCGGAAAACGCGCTGTGGATCAATGGCTTTCATCGCTGGATGCGGGGACTCGCGGCGCAGTGGATGGGGACAGACGAGCTGCATGGCAACAGCGTAGCCCCGGTGTTGGTGAGCCGCAAGCAAGGACGCCACAAGTCCACCTTCTGCAAGCTGCTGGTGCCCGACGCGCTCCAAGCTTATTATACAGACCATTACGACCTGAACGCGGAAGGCGGAGCGGTGCGTAAGCTGTCCATCTTCGGCCTGATCAACCTCGACGAGCTGGATAAGTATTCCGACAAAAAGATGACCCTCCTCAAAAACATCATGCAGATGCCTGCCATCAACATCCGCAAAGCCCATCAGAACAGCTTCTCGGCTTTGCCCCGCGTCGCCTCCTTCATCGCCACGTCCAACCATACCGACCTCCTCACCGACCCTACCGGCTCCCGCCGTTTCCTCTGCATCGAAGTGAAGGAGAAGATCAACGTCGCCCCCATTCACCACGCCCAGCTTTATGCCCAGCTCAAAGCCGAACTCCTCGCCGGCGAACCCCACTGGTTTTCCTCCGAAGAGGAGGCCGACATCATCGCCCACAATCGCGCTTTCCAGAAGGAAGGGGTTGATAGCGAGCTGTTTTTCATGCATTACCGGATTCCGGAGAACGATACGGCCGCGTCCGGTGCCAGTCCCGATGCTTCCCCTGCCGTATGGCTCTCCGCCACGGTCATCTACGAAAACCTGCGCAAGCTCCACCCCGCCACCATGCGCCAGACTACGGTTTCCCAGTTCGGCAAGACACTGCTCTCCCTGGGTCTGGAGCGGAGACGCACCTGCCAATCGAATGTATATAAGGTAGAGGTGATCAAAGATGCGGTCGGAAAGGCAGGGTAAGGTGAAAGGCGCGGATGCAGCCCGGTATATAGGCTATGCCCGTGACCGGGCTGAAAAGCCACTAAGTTCTCCTCATAAATGCGGAGAATAATCCGTATATTTGGCAGAAGCACGAATTATGAACTGACAAGCTTTCCCATCTTCATCTCCGATTTCAGGATTTCATAAACGTAAGCCGAACTCTCAATGTACAGTCCAGTGGTTTCTTCCGATAGTTTCTCAAATGTCTCGGAGTTATGGAACAGGCTGATTGCCTCCGGCATGTCCATATCATTGTCCTGCATCAGGTAGGCAATAATGTCTTTGGTTATGCCTTCTATAAGATAGTGCGCCTTCTTGTTCATAATGCCTTAAGGTATGCCGCAGCTTTCTGCGAATGAAAAAAATACTGGGAAGATATTTCCTTGAATTTAAGCCCGTTTACCAACGTCGGAAGGTCAATGATTCCATCGTCGAAGTTACGGAATAATGTAGCAATCGTATCGTCGGCGACCGGACCGATCACAATATCATACCCATGAACGGGATGCGCCTGTGTGCGGCTCCGATTGTTCATCACAAACAATGCCCATTCCTCATTAGGCTCGTCAAAACGTTTGATAGTCAGATCCGGATCGTTAAATGCCGCCTTTTCATCAAACTCAAAAACAGTCACAACAGGCTCGTCGCCATAAATGGATGCGGTACGCTTTGCCATCAATACGGCCTGTCTCTCTATTTCAGTAAGGTAAAATCCACATCCGAAATCTTTGTAAGGTTTACACTTGACAAAGTCTATGGTTTTGACTGGGGTGTTTGAACCGTGAAACAACTTCATATGATTCTCCCTCCCTGGTTATAACATACACGTGCCAAATCCTGTACACTATCTTCAAATGAAAGTAGATGTTCGGCTTCATAATGCTCGGTCAGAAAATCCAGCCCTTTGTATCTGTTAAGGTAATTGCTGGCTTCCCTTACCGACAAGTCGTAGGTCTTGGCAAATTCGCTGATTGCCGCCACAACATAACCGATAACACGCTTATCTACGTTTCGCGGACCTGTCAACCTGATCGTCGCAGACAAATCCAACGCATCCAATACCTTGGTAATGGTTTTTACCGTCAAGCCTTTGCCGCTTTCTATCTTCGATATTTGCGCTTTCCCTACACCAATCCGTGTGCCGAGTTCATCCTGTGTCATACCACGGCGAATCCTCTCGTCACGGATCAATGTTCCTATGTTGTTCATATGAATGTCCATAACCTTCTTTTCTGCAAAGCTAAGCAACTGTTTCCAAAAAAGGAAACATTTGCTACAAAAATGTACTGCCCTCGATGCGGTTAGAGTGATAGATAAGGTCGATACAGATAAACTCGACGTATTCGGGAATATTCAACAAACGATAAAGGTCATACACATCGCGGATTTGCTTTGCTGCCACTAAGTTCTCTTCCATTGCAAGAAGATTGGGTTTGGAATATGCAGGAATGGGCTATCCGGACAGGAATGTGGAGGGAGTTGTAGAGATGATGCTCGATGCTACGCAGAATTATACACAACCACTCAATGACGAACGTTTGAAAGAAAAGTCTATTACGAGGTGTTGCAAAAGAATGTCGTTAAAGCACCGGGCATAGCCATCCGGTTGTCACCAATGCCTGAAATAGCCTGATGACATAGAGATGCTATGCCCCTTTCACCCGATAAACCACTTCGGCGGGGGTGTGCAGGCTTTCAAACGCCCGGTGGGCGACGGCAACGACTGCGGCGTCGTACGTTCCGGCCGGCATCTCCGTCAGGATATCCAGTCCGTATTCGTGCTTCACTTCGGCGGGATTTGCCCAGGGGTCGTAGATGGTGACGTGGGTGTCGTATTCTTTCAGGGCGTTGATCACATCCACCACCTTCGTGTTCCGCACATCCGGGCAGTTTTCCTTGAAGGTGATGCCTAAGACGAGGATGTTCGCCCCTTTCACACACATGCCCTTTTTGATCATCTGCTTCACCACCTGCGAGGCCACGTATTCCCCCATGCTGTCGTTCATCCGGCGGCCGGCGAGGATGATCTCCGGGTGGTAGCCATACTCCTGCGCCTTCTGCGCCAGGTAATACGGATCCACGCCGATGCAATGCCCGCCTACTAAGCCGGGCGTAAACCGGAGGAAGTTCCACTTCGTACCGGCGGCTTCGAGCACGTCATAGACGTTGATGTCCATGCGGTCGAAGATCTTCTTCAATTCGTTCACAAAGGCGATGTTGATGTCGCGCTGGGAGTTCTCGATCACCTTGGCGGCTTCGGCCACTCTGATGGTGGGCGCCAGGTGCGTACCGGCGATGATCACCGAACGATATACCTCGTCCACGATCCGCCCGACGGCCGGGGTGGAGCCGGAGGTGACTTTCCGGATCTTCTCCACCGTATGCTCTTTGTCGCCGGGATTGATGCGTTCGGGGGAATAGCCGGCAAAGAAGTCGGTGTTGTAGGTGAGGCCGGACACCCGTTCCACCACCGGGAGGCAGTCTTCTTCCGTCGCGCCGGGATAGACGGTGGATTCATAGACCACGATATCGCCTTTGGAGATGACCTTGCCTACGGTCTCGCTCGCCCTTTTCAGCGGGGTGAGGTCCGGGCGGTTGTTTTTGTCCACCGGCGTGGGGACGGTCACGACATAGAAATTGCATCCGCGGATATCTTCCAGGTTACTGCTGCAATACAGCCCATTCCGGCCGGAGGCTACCGGGTTGGTAGTTACCAAGGCGGATTGCAGGACGTCGTCAGGCACTTCGAGGGTGTGGTCGTGGCCATTGCGCAGCTGGTCCACCCGCCCCTGGTTGACATCGAAGCCCACCACCGGGTATTGGGTGGCGAAGAGCCGGGCCAACGGCAGTCCTACATAGCCCAGTCCGATAATTGCGATTTTCATAGGTTCCATAGCGTTGTTTATTTCAGATTGTTCCAATACCAGCCGACGGCTTCTTTCAATCCGTCTTTCATGCTAAAGAGCGGGGCATAGCCCAGTAACTGCCGGGCTTTGTCCACGCTGGCGAGCGAATGGGGGATGTCTCCCACCCGGTTTTCGCCGTGGATGATCTCCACCTGCGCGATCGCGGGATCGAAGGCGGAAAGGTATTCCTTCAGGCAGGCGGTGAGCTGGTTCAGCGTGGTGCGTTCGCCATACGCCACATTGAATACGGTATTCAGGGCGGCGGGGTTGTCGGTGGTCAGCGCCAGGAGGTTGGCCTGTACCACGTTGTCCACGTAGGTGAAGTCGCGCGAGTATTCGCCATCGCCATTGATCACGGGCGACTCATGCCGCATCAGTTGCATCACGAACTTCGGAATGACGGCGGCATACGCTCCGTTCGGATCCTGGCGGCGGCCAAACACGTTGAAGTAGCGCAGGCCGATGCATTCAATAGAATATGTACGCGCGAAGACATCGGCATACAGCTCGTTCACGTATTTGGTCACGGCATAGGGCGACAGCGGCTTGCCGATCACCTCTTCCACCTTGGGCAGGGAGGCGGAATCGCCGTAGGTGGACGAGCTGGCGGCATACACGAAACGCCGGATCCCGGCATCACGGGCGGCGACGAGCATATTCAGGAAGCCGGACACATTCACGTCGTTACTGGTGACCGGGTCTTTGATGGAGCGGGGCACCGATCCGAGGGCGGCTTCGTGCAACACGGCATCCATGCCTTCGCAGGCTCTCCGGCAATCGTCGATCCGGCGGATATCGCCCACTTCGAGGCGGAACGTGTCCGGATACTCCGCCAGCAGCGGAAGGATGTTTTCGATATGGCCTGTCGCGAAGTTGTCCAGGCATACCACCTGATGTCCAAGCTTCAACAACGCCTCACAGAGGTTGGAACCGATAAATCCGGCTCCTCCGGTAACTAAGATACGGGGTTGGTGCATGATATGGATGTGTTAAATAAACTATTTCCTGCAAATGTACCATATTAATAGGATGAAAACCGGTTTATGTGATAAAAAGTGGTACGAAAGAGGGGAAAGAAAGTAGTGGGGGGTGCGGATGGCGATGCCCGGTCACGGGCATAACCGTCCGGTTGTCGTTTCCTGATTTCTGTTACGATAAGCAACTTCCTTAGCTTCCATATTCAATGCTCAACTTTTTTAAATCCTCCCCAATCAGATTAAGCAAATCTTCTCCGAGTTCGAACATATTGGTGGAGTAAAGCTTGGGAATACCAAGTTTATCCACATCATGATTCGCAATGGAATTCGGAATGGCATCCCACAAACGAAATATGTCCTTCTTAGGCTTGAGCCCTCCAGGAATTAACTCATTGGCATATTTCTTGAATCTATCACTTATCTCTTTTGCTTCTGCCGGACATGAAAATGCAAGATCAGGATTCAGATGAGGTTTCACTGAATAATATCCGTAATACAGCCATTTTTCAAAGCATGAATTACTAATAATCAGATTTATCTTCGCCGCATCGCATAATGGCTTGACACGTAAAAGTTCAACTAAAAAGTGATCAACGTCGGATAACATATAGACGTTGTCAATAGGTTCTATTTGCCCCGCTTCATTTTTTAAATACCGTTCATCTAACCAGTGTTTTGCGAATAACCATAATTTATCCGGCGAGAACCCTGATTCATTTTTTTTAATGACTATTTGGGTTTCCGGGTCAATAATGGGAACTTCACTTGTACATAAGAACTCAAACTTGATTCTCGGGAATTTGTCCTTATTATTCTCAATGACAGAAAAATAATCGCGTTCTCTTTTTTCTCCACCGGAAAATATGACAATAAAGGTGGGGATTTCAATTGTCCCTGCTGTTTTGGTATATCCGGCAGGAACAACCATCGCTACCTCCGGTGATAACGGAGCAACTTCAGGAATACTCGATGATGAGGCTTGTAGAGGCTCTAATTCCCTGATCCCATCTGATTTGCTATATAGATTCTGTTGATCAGTCACAGTTGTTCTCATTTAAGTTACCAATAAACGGAATAGCTCCATACCGACCGTCTAAATATCCGTTTTTGATATTTATGGTGTTATGTTCCTTGAAGTCGTTCAGTGAATACAATTTGGTCTGTCCATCCTGTTTTTCCGTGAACCATACTTCGTCCGGTCGCATCAACTCCTGTTGATTGAGAAGTTCTGTTTCGTGCGTGGTATAAATGAGTTGTCCTTTGGTTTTTGTCTGAGAATAGAACTTCATTAAAGCAATGATTAAAGAAGGGTGAATACTATTCTCTATTTCATCAATAAAGTAGATCGATTCGTTGTGGATTAAATCATACAATACAGGGATTAGGTTCAGTATCTTAGACGTCCCGTCAGACTGAGAGTCAAATCCCATTATGCCTACATAACCATTTTCTCCTTGTTGTCTGAATTCAAACTGCTTGAGTATGTGTTCTTCATCTTTTTCCTCAATACAAAAGATGATTTTATCATTCACTCTATGAATATATTTTCCTTCTTTTTTTATATAGTTAATAATATAATCTTTCATCGTTTTCTGATCTTCTCGACTTAGTATATCCGCCAGGTTCGATTCGTTAACTCCTATACCTTCCACACCTAATCCAATTTTATTGATTAATTCATTGGCAAATCTAAGCAAATCCGGATTTTGATCCATTTCAGATATTAATGATGAATTATAGTCATGAAGTGACTTCAACTTGAGACACTTGTCAAACCAGTCGAATGCCATATGTACATTTCCATCTAATACCGGGAACTCACTATTGAGGGAAAGCACGGATGATTTCGGGTTTGATTGAAGGACTTTATTGAATCCATTGAAAATATTCGGATCGAGTATTCCGTCAAGAAATAATACTGTTTTAGTTCTGAGAAATATACGCCTATTTGGCTCGATCCCAATCCCTGAAATATATAATTCTTCTTTTAGAATCTCATTTGGAATAAATTCAACCTCGTAAATAAAATATTTTTCTGCATGTGAAAACTCTATTGTAAATGATATTGGTACAGCCATATAGGAGGCGGTTAAACGAAATGCTTTATCATTCCAAAGTGCCACTTTATGAAATTCTTTGTTGATGGCAAATTGCTTGATGTAGTCTATAGCCATCAGCAAATTTGTTTTTCCGGAACCATTGGCACCGTATATGGCAGCTTGTTTAAGCAGCGGTATCTTTTGGTCTGAATAGATATGACCGGGGAATGATGTTCGCTTGGTATTCGGGAACATATCGAAACATACCTGCTTATTGAAGGAAAGGAAATTTTGTATGCTGAATCTGAGTAGCATAGGATACTGATTTAGATGATTTCCACAAAGCTACACATTCGCCGGAAATAAGCGTGAAAAAATCACGCTTATTTTACGATAAGTGTATTTTTGTTGCGATTTGGTCGCTTTTCCTTCGGTTTGAAGGATTAGGAATACCCACATCGCGAAGCCGCCCATTTTATTGCTGCGGCGGAAGATCTGGCATTATGACATCGGTCATCCACAAGATATAGGCAGTGTGTCAAAAGTCCACCATTAGCACACAGATGACACACGCCTACAAAGGAGCCACACACGATAAGCCCTGAAAGGGCGCAACAACAACACTTGTGCCCTTTCAGGCTTATATGGAGTAGTTGCTTAGCTAATCTTTCCCATCTTCATCTCCGATTTCAGGATTTCACAAACGTAAGCCGAACTCTCGATGTACAGTCCGGTCGTTTCATCCATACCCTTTTTATTGAGATAGATTCGTTTTTATATGTAAAAATGGGTTAAATAATAAAGGAGGGAAGATTGGGATGTGAGTAGGATATGGGGATGAGGGTACGAGGATAAGACGAAATGGTATTAGGGCACGCAGATGACGCAGATTAGACAGATGACCGCAGATCTTTTTTTTAAGGCATTGATGACAACCGCAGGCTATGCCCGGTCACGGGCATTCTGTTGGTAGCCAGGGGTGCAAGCCCCTGGTTGGTTGGAAAAATGAAATGTTTTCAAACGCCACGTCAGTGGCGCCCTATGCATTTGAATCTTAATCGGTAATAGGGCACCGCTGACGCGGCGGGGATAATCGATCGATCCCTAAACCGGGGGCTTGCACCCCCGGCTACCAACAGAATGCCCGTGACCGGGCATAGCCATGCGGTTGTCATCAATGCCCGTGACCGGGCATAGCCTACGGATACCAACAATGCCTGTGCCCTACTACTATTTCGTCTTATCCCCGTGCCCTAATGCCTTCTCTTATCTGCGGGAGCTGCTAACAAAAAAAGGCGCCCGGGGATAGCGGACGCCTTTTTATAGATTGTATAGCTTAGGCTTACATGAGGAAGCCCAGCAGGATACCGGCAGCTACAGCCGAACCGATCACACCCGCTACGTTCGGACCCATGGCGTGCATGAGCAGGTAGTTGGTCGGATCGTATTCGAGGCCCACGATCTGCGAGATACGCGCTGAGTCGGGAACGGCGGAAACGCCCGAGTTACCGATCAGCGGGTTGATTTTGTTGCCCGGCTTGAGGATCAGGTTGAACAGCTTCACGAAGAGCACACCGGCACAGGTAGCGATCACAAACGAGAGCGCACCCAGACCGAAGATCTTGATCGAGTTCAGTGTCAGGAACTGTGTAGCCTGTGTGGAAGCCCCCACGGTGATACCCAGCAGGATAGTGATGGTATCGATCAGCGGACCGCGGGCTGTTTCAGCCAGACGGCGTGTCACACCACTTTCCTTCAGCAGGTTACCGAAGAACAACATCCCCAGCAGCGGCAGCCCCGAAGGCACCAGGAAGCAGGTAAGCAACAGCCCGATGATGGGGAACACGATCTTCTCCGTGGAAGAAACCACGCGCGGCGGTTTCATGCGGATGAGGCGTTCCTTCTTCGTGGTGAGCAGACGCATGAACGGCGGCTGGATGATCGGCACAAGCGCCATATACGAGTAGGCCGATACCGCGATCGCCCCCATGAGGTTAGGCGCCAGCTTCGACGAGAGGAAGATAGCCGTCGGACCATCAGCACCGCCGATGATACCGATCGCACCTGCCTGGTTCGGTTCGAAGCCCATCTGCAGGGCGATGATATACGCGCCGAAGATACCGAACTGGGCGGCGGCGCCGATGAGCAACAGTTTAGGGTTGGAGATGAGCGACGAGAAGTCGGTCATCGCCCCGATCCCGAGAAAGATCAGCGGCGGATACCATCCGGAGGTTACCCCCTGGTAGAGGATGTTTAATACCGATCCTTCTTCGTAGATACCCACCTGCAGGCCGGCATCTTTGAACGGGATGTTACCGATCAGGATACCGAATCCGATGGGGATCAGGAGCATGGGTTCAAATTCATATTTGATCGCAAGGAAGATAAACAACAGACCGACCGCGATCATGATCAGGTGGCCCGGCGTGGCGTTGTATATCCCCGTATAGGTCAGGAACAGCTGCAGGTTCTCGCCCAGGAATGATAAAAAGCTCTCTTGCATACCCTTATTCGATTACGACGAGGTCTGCACCTTCCAGTACGGAGTCGCCTTTATGAGCCTTAATATCTACGATCTTGCCTTCGCGGTCGGCGGGGATGTTATTTTCCATCTTCATGGCTTCGAGGATGAACAATACCTGTCCCCTCTTCACCATATCGCCCACTTTGCATTTCACTTCGAGGATCACGCCGGGCAGCGGCGACTTGATGGCGCCCGGTATAGAGGAAGCCGACGGACGCGACACCACCGGTGCACCGGTGGAGGTGGTCGGCGCCTGAGCCGGACGTTTGATCGTTACCACCTCTTTCTTCGCCGGTTTCTCCATTTTCACGTTGTAGGGAGTACCGTTCACTTCCACTTCGGCCACGTCGTCCACCACCGAGTGGATATGTACTTTATATACGTTACCGTTGATTGTATATTTAAAACTTTTCATGTTGTTCAATGATTTAGATGATTACTTTCTGGGAATTTCACGCAAGCTGTAGATCTTCGAGCTCCAGGGCGAGTAGTTACGCGTCACCTTGTTGATGGTGAGGACGGTATTTTCCACATCATGCACGTTCTCCTGGAGTTCGTACAGGGCGGTACCGATCACGGCAAGCACTTCGGCGGAGATCTCTTCGTCTGATCCGTGCGCGGGAGCGACGCCACCGGCAGCTTTCTGCATGTTCCGGCGGGTAGCGGCCATCGCCGCTTTACCGATCTGTTTGAAGATCAGGTACAGCAGGATCAGGGCGAGGAACACGACGGTCATGGCGGTGATCGTCATCCCGATCCCCCAGGAGTCGTTGTTCTTGAAATTGTCGATCTTATCGTTCGAGTCGAGCGTCACATTGTTCGTACTCGGTGTGACCCGGGGGAGGATACCCAGCTCCTTTTCGCCATCCATCAGGCGTCCGTAGCTTACATCGATGCCCGGGCTGGCAGGAATCACCACTTCGTCGATCAGTGTTTTCCCATCGGTATCATACAACGCCACATAGTTTTCCTTCGACGGATCCAGTACAAAGTTCACATGGAACGTACCGTGTCCCGGTTTCCCATCCGCCCAGAAGAGCGTATGTTGGCGGGGCGGTATTTTCGTCAGCACATCCCCTTTGGGAATCGGGTACTTCTTCGGGTTCTCTTTCTCGTTGGTGAGGAAGCAACCGGCGATATTCACGGTACCGGCCGATGTATTGTACAGCTCGATCCAGCCGCTCCGCAGGCCGTAGTCGTCCACGAAATTGGTTTCGTTGACCACCAGCACTTCATTGATTCGCATCGAGGTGGCTCGTTGCGCCTGTGCTCCCACGGTGAAGAGCAACAGCAGCAGCAAGACAGCCCCTATCTTCTTTCTATTCATATACATTCGGATATTAAGCATTATAAGGGCAGGTTGTCGTGTTTCTTGGCCGGGTTCACCAGTTTCTTGGTCTGCAGTTGCTGCAGGGCGCGGATCACGCGGAAACGGGTATTGCGCGGTTCGATCACATCGTCGATGTAGCCATACTGGGCTGCATTGTACGGGTTGGCAAACGCCTTCTTATAGTCGGCTTCCTTCTCCGCAGCCATCTTGGCGGGATCGGCGGCTCCGGCCACTTCCTTGGCGAAGATCACTTCCACAGCGCCACTGGGTCCCATGACGGCGATCTCGGCTGTCGGCCATGCGTAGTTCATATCGCCACGGAGATGCTTGGAGCTCATCACGCAGTACGCGCCGCCGTAGGATTTGCGCAGCGTAACCGTCACTTTGGGAACGGTAGCTTCGCCATAGGCGTAGAGCAGTTTGGCGCCGTGCAGGATCACCCCGTTGTATTCCTGGCCTGTTCCCGGCAGGAAGCCCGGCACATCCACCAGCGTCACCAGCGGGATATTGAACGCGTCGCAGAAACGGACGAAACGGCCGGCCTTGCGGGAAGCGTTGCTATCGAGGCAACCCGCCATGATCTTCGGCTGGTTAGCCACGATCCCTACGGTCTGTCCGTTGAAACGGGCGAAACCGATGATGATATTCTTGGCATATTCGCAATGTACTTCGAGGAACTCGTGGTTGTCCGTGATGGTGCCGATCACTTCATACATATCGTATGCCTGGTTCGGACTGTCGGGGATGATTTCGTTCAGCTCGTCGTCAAGGCGGTCGATCGGGTCGTTGCACGGCATGAGCGGTGTTTCTTCGAGGTTGTTCTGCGGCAGGTAACTGATGAGTTTGCGGATCAACTGGAAGCCTTCTTCTTCGGTATCCACGGCGAAGTGGGCAACACCCGACTTGGTCATGTGGACGCTGGCGCCTCCCAGTTCTTCCTGGGTCACGTCTTCACCGGTAACGGTTTTCACCACTTTCGGACCGGTGAGGAACATATAGCTCGTACCGCGCGTCATGATGTTGAAGTCGGTCAATGCCGGCGAATACACCGCACCACCGGCACAGGGACCGAAGATACCGGAGATCTGCGGAACCACACCCGAAGCGAGGATGTTACGCTGGAAGATTTCGGCATAACCGGCCAAGGCGTTCACCCCTTCCTGGATACGTGCGCCACCCGAGTCGTTCAAGCCGATCACCGGAGCGCCCATCTTCATGGCCTGATCCATCACCTTACAGATTTTCTGGGCGAGTGTTTCCGACAGCGCGCCGCCGAAAATGGTGAAGTCCTGCGCGTAGATATACACCAGGCGTCCTTCGATGGAACCGTAGCCGGTCACCACACCGTCGCCGAGGAACTTCGTCTTTTCGATGCCGAAGTTGGTGCTTCTGTGCTGCACGAACATGTCAAATTCTTCGAAGCTGCCTTCGTCGAGCAACATGGCAATACGTTCGCGTGCGGTGTATTTGCCTTTCTGGTGCTGAGCGTCAATTCTCTTTTCTCCACCACCCAAGCGGGCTTGTTCGCGAAGAGCGATCAGCTCTTTCACTTTCTCAAGTTGATTACTCATTGTCTTATGTATGATTTAATGTGTACGAATGGTTACTTGTCTTGCCCGTGCATGCAGAGTTCGGTCAATACAGAGCAGGTCGATTTCGGATGGAGGAAAGCGATGTCCAATCCTTCGGCGCCGCCGCGCGGAGCCTTGTCGATCAGCATGACACCCTTTTCGGCCGCTTCATCCAGCGCGGCCTGTACATCGGGTACGGCAAAAGCGATGTGGTGGATTCCTTCGCCTTTTTTCTCGATGAATTTGGCGATGGTGCTGTCTTCACTGGTCGGTTCCAACAACTCGATCTTCGTTTGTCCCACTTTGAAGAAAGCGGTTTTCACTTTCTGGTCTGCTACCACTTCGATGTTGTAGCATTTCAGACCCAGGACGCCTTCGTAATAAGGCAAACACGCCTCGATGCTCTTTACAGCGATACCGAGGTGTTCGATGTGTGTAAGTTCCATATCAAAAGATAATTTAATGGTTTAGTACCTGTTATTTAATTTGCGGGCAAAGGTACATCCTTTTTTCAGGAACACCGAACAAAAAAAGGTATTTTTCTACGTAAAGTGCTGCGAGTATGGAGTTGATTCAGAAATAAAAATTAGCCCCCGGGGTGAATTGCGGCTTTTTCTCCTGGTCCGATCGGATAATGATTTTGTTCTCCCTGGCTAACCAGCCGATAGCCGTCCACAGATCGGCGTCCGACAAGGCCGTTTTTTCCTGTAAAGCATCGAAACCAATCGCGTTCCGGTCGTCTGCTATGATATTTAAAATGGCTCCGGCATTCAAGCCGATCGTTCCTTTCGTCATGATATGATAAGTTGTCTGTTAGAATCTCTTAGAATCTCGAGGTATTATGATGAGAAAACAAACAAAGGGGCGGAAAAGATTAGGCAAACTGCAAAAATATTGTTACCGTCCGGGTAAAAAATGTTATTCCCCCCTCCCCTCCTTCCGTTCATACACCACCCAGTTTTCGTCGCCATAGAAGCAAGGCGTCTGTTCCTGGTAGATCTTCCGGGAGATTTCCGGGACATGCGTGCCGATATACCGGCGGAGCTCCGCCATGAGGATACGCCCATCGCCGTCGAGGTCGGCCTGCCCCTGTAATCCCGCCGCCAGGAAGTAGGTAAAGAGACCCGTGCGCGACTCGCCGAGGACGAGCGACGGCTGCTGGTCGGACGACGAGGTGAAGACCCGGAACGAAGGGTTGTCTATCCACGGCTGGTTGAGCAGCGGCTTCACCTTGATCCCTTTCATGGGGATGAGGTTTACCGGGCGCTCTTCATGGGCGAACTTCCCCAGGCCGCTGAAACAGGCGTCGATAAACACCGTGGTGCTCTTCGCCTTCAACGCCGCCAGTTGTTCGAAGAGGCTGTTCAGGCTGAATCCCTGGCGGTCGATGCTGTTCATCTTCGTATCGGCGGGCAGAAGGAACAGCTCGTCGCCGTTGGCCGAGTGCATTCCGTGGCCGGAATAATACACCAGCAGGTCCGTTTTCCCTTTGGTGATCAGCCGCGGCAGATCGCCCCCGGCGGCATCGAACAGGTTCTCGAAGAAAAAGCCCGAGGTGGAGGTATCGGTATAGGTAACCACCTTATCCACCCCCAGTACCGTTTTGAAGTAACGTTCCATCAGCCGGGCATCCCGCGAGGCGAAAGGAGCGGGCGGCAGGTAGCGGTATTGTTCCACCCCGATCACGATGGCGACGGAATGAGGACGGACCGGTACGGCCGGCGGCAGCGAATCGACGTTGACCCGTTGGCCGGCCAACAGCTCCGACACATCCCCGCTTACCGGCGTATATCCGGAAGCGGAAATGGAGAAGTGGACAGGTTCGGAACGTCCCGTCACCTTCTTCTGCGCCGGAGCATCCACACACACCCACAGGAACAGACCGGAGAGCACGAAGGGGGGAAAGAGGGTACTGATCTTTTTCATGGCAAATATGAATCGTTATCGTTATACATTTATGTTCACGGATAAGAGACTACCACCGGTGTGGCGGATTGGGCAGACGGCACCCCTTCACCCATCGGCGCGCCTTTATAAGACGGGTCGCAGAGGATATACCGGATGCCGTTATGGACAAGCGCCTTCCCGTCGTAACCCGCAGGCGCCTCGATCGCCACCGCCACATGGTTCGGATACAGCAGGGCGACCGTCCGGCAGGCGGTATAGGTACGGATCAGCCAGTAGAGCCATACCGACAGGTCTTCGCAATCGGCCTGACCGAGAAAGGCAGTCTCCTCCGGGAAATAATATACCTCCCGCCCGTGCAACCGGTCGTCGGGGATATGCGTCGCCTGCTGCTGCACCCGGCTGAGCAGGAGGGCTACCTGTTCCAACGCCGCCTTCCCGGACAGGTCCCGACCGACGGTTTCGTCCATCCGCTGCCGGAATGAACGGACAGGCCGCGCCCGAAAATAGACCGACAGGTCGCACAACGGCCAGGTGGCATAAAAGCGGATCAAATGGCGGTCGTACGCGAACGCCAGCGGCCGGGTGAGGGCCAGCGATGCGGGGCGTACCTCCCCCGGATAGGCATGGGCGGAGGCAAACACGCGCTTCACCTTCGCCTCCGGCGCGTCGGGCAGGTAATACGCCCGGTCGCCGATGCGGACAAAAGCCGTTTGATACACCTCTTCCCGGAGGGGAAGGAGCAAGACCAGCCCCTGATTGGCAAACGCCATCTTCACCTCCAGCCCCGTGTGGAGCAGGAGGTACGACAGGAGCAGCGTCCGTTCCTGCGGCGGACAGGACGGGAAACGGCTATCCACGGCATAACGGACGAAGAGGTATTTCCCCCAGTCGTTCAACGCCAGGGATTGGCAATAGCGGTTCACACCCGCCAGTAGGGTGGTAAAATTGGTCCGGTACAACGTCCGCCAAGCATCCGCCACCCCTTTCTCGGACAGACTGCCGAGGGTAAACGCGGGCAGTGGAGGGGCGGGCAGGGTGACAGGCTGGCCGTAGAAGGCCGCATCCTCCTCCGCTTCGCCGGAGAGGGCGGCGGCTGTAGATGGCAGGCTCCGTTGCTGGTCCGAAGGCGACCGCCCGTACCGGGGCGGCTCCGTCCCCTCATAGACGAGCAGCTCCGTCCATTCGTCTTCCAGCATCTGCGCGAATACGAGGTCAATGCTGTCGAGGTAGGTATAAAACTCACCAGTGATAGCCGTCAGGTAGGCGTCGAACTCCTCCTGCATGTTTTGCGCCCGTAGCCCTTTGTCGATCTCCCCGCAGAAAGGGAGCACAAACAGGCAGCCAACGATATACAAGCAGCGGACGTCCATACCTTCCTCCTTTTATTCCACCAGAAACGAATAGTAAGCCTCCGTCCGCTGGGAGGGCGGGATGGAGAAGAGCCAGTTGAAAAGCGCGTGTACGGTCACTTCGCCCCGGAACGGAATATCCTGCAGGGTAGCCACGGCGATCACAACATTCTGCTCGTACCGCGCCGAAAGGGTTCCCCGGTCGATCGTATAAGCCAGCAGGCGGTTGAGCGGGAAGGTATAGGTGGTGTCCGGCTGGAAACACATCCGTTTCTCATAGGCGTTCGGGTAGAAGCAATCGCCACCGGACGTATCAAAGACAAAGAAATGGAAATAACAGGGCGAGCCGGGTGTCAGCGAAAAACGCACGCTCTCGCCGCTGCGGTAGCTGTGGTTCAGCCCGCCCAGGTGGAAGGGAAGGATCTGCGCCGTTTCGGCAGGAGGCAGCACATCGGCGGTGATCACGGCAGTCACCATCACCCGCCCGGAGGCGGGCAGGTAGTCGCGGCGCAGCTCCTGCCGGATCACCTTCACCTGCGCCATGAGCTGCAGGGAACTGATCTCCGTAAAAAAAGGTTCGAAATACAGGCTGTCGGCTGTTTGGATGTGGAGGGAGACGGCATTGATCCGCTCGGGGATACCGGCCAGGCGCAGGGCTTCCCGCCTGGCTTCGAACAGGGCGCGCTGTTCGGCCTGGGCGGGCGTGATATCCCGGCTGATCTCCCACCGTCCTTCGGCGCTATCCACCCGTATCTGGGCGGAGGCGGCCACCGGCAGGCAGGCGGCACAGAGTATCAGCAGGAAGAGGCGTTTCATGGCTCACTGTCGGCGGTTAACTGACGGGCGATCTCGTCGGCGGCCCGGCAGGGACATCCGATCACCACCTGCACTTCCACGCTCCCGTCTGGGTTTTCGCAGAAGAGTTCCAACAAGGGCACCAGGTATGTGAGTCGCTCGGAAACCAGGTTTTTACTGCTCCCGGCGGTTTGCATGACGGCATCACCGCCCAACTGCCCGGAGGCTTCCAGGCGGTTGGTCACCAACTGCCCGACACGGGTTTGCATCCATCCGGCCAACTGCACCTTGGCCAGGCTTTCGGCTTGTAGGCGCGCCGCGTTATAATCGCGTGCCGTGGCTTTGGAGGAGCCGACCACGTAGAGCGGCTGT
This sequence comes from Tannerellaceae bacterium, assembly GCA_031555735.1. GTDB lineage: Bacteria > Bacteroidota > Bacteroidia > Bacteroidales > Tannerellaceae > JAJDIA01. The sequence continues at coordinate 43,217 of JAVBUE010000016.1, read as the reverse complement.
CCCTGTTCGTCCCGGGCACGCTGATACCGCCAGGCTTCGGCAAGCTGTTCTTCCACGGGCAACCGTCCCGGCAGGGAACGGTAGCCCGCCTGTGCCAGACGGCCGGCTACTCGGGCAACGTCCTCATCCCCGGCAGGCAGCACATCGACCTGTTGTTTCCGTACGCCGCAGGCAAGCAGCAGAAACAAACCCGCCAGGCCGACGGCTTTCCGTATGTGATCCGCGATCTTCACCACCCTATTTCAATTTGTTTCTCCGATACTGGTCCCGCTCAAAATCGTCTAATGTCCATTCGTGGATTCTCGTTGTATCCGGCCACGGCCTCTGGCGGATTGAATCGCCGGAATGGTAATGTGGTGGCGGCGTGGTAAGGGTATGTATTTTTTTCTCCAGCACTATCAGGTTATACGTAGTATAGGCCAAAGGCACGAGACAAGCCGCCATTCCGGCTTTCAGCAAAAACAGCACCACTTTGTGTCTCCGTTCTTCCTTTCTGGATTTCATCTCCTCCTCAGAGATTATTCCATGGGTTAATCCATGGACGATATCCCGCATCTGTTTCAGTTGTTCGCGACAGGTAGGGCATTGGAGCAGGTGATGTTGCACCAAGGCTGTCTCATCGGGAGCCAGCCGGTTCAGGAAGTAATCCCGGAGTTTCTTTTTATCGGATAAGTCGCACGTATTCATAAGGCATGTCTGTTTTGTTCGCTTGTTAACAGGTTGATAAACCGTTTCCGGATCAGGTGGCGGGTACGGGATACCTTCTGCCGCAGGTTGTTTTCGTAACGGGTCTTCTCTTTCGGCGACATACGGCTGTATTTCCCGCCGGTCATCTCGTCGTACGACACCCGGGTGTCGCAATAGGCCACCATCAGCTCCACCTTCTCCCGGATATCGGCGGTGAGCCGGTCGTACAACGGGGCTTCCTTGTCCAAGAGGATGACGGCCAACGCCCGGTTCACTTCATCCTCGTTTGTAGGATCGATCGCCATGTATTCCATGACCGGTGAAGGTTCGTGGGCGTAGGTATCCCGGACATTCTGCCAGAATTCGTCGCCCCAACCGGCCACCTCAGGCGGTTGGTTGATCCGGAGCGCCTCGTACGCCTTATTCCGGCTCACCCGTTCGATGTAATGCCTGAAATGGAGCGCCGACTCAAACCGGGGCATCTCTTTGCCGCACACCTTCCTGCGCATAAAAAGGATGGTTTCCGACCAGGCATCCTGAAGCACCTCTGCTTTATATTGCCGGGAAACAGGAATATATGACGTCACCCGGGTGGCAATTGTATGAAGAAATGCATATAATACCTCCCAGAAATCCGGATCGAATTTTGCCAACCGTTCCAAAAAAGCGTCCAAATCCAACGGGAAATGGATGGGACAACGCTGTTGGTAGTATTTCTCAATATCGGACGGCGTCTGCATCATGTTGACGATAAACACCTCTTCCTCGTGCAGATCATCTTCCAACTGGGGGGAGAGCATGAAGGCTACCGTGCGGGGAGGAACCATGAGATCGGCATCGATGGTGGTACCCTGGTAGCGTTCGCGGTATCGGTTCAACACCTTTCGCTTCAGGGGCGACAACAGTTCCTTTGGCTGAATGCCCTGGCGGCCTTCCCACATGAAGCGGTTGAACCCGATCAGCCAGTAGAATTTTTTGAGCACGATGGTGCGCCAGGACAAAAACGTTTGCATGTCTGCCAATTCAGCCGGCGTACGTTCGGGGACAACGTAGGCCACATCTTCCAGCATATCTTCCGGCGATTTTACAAGCCCGAGGTCAACCAGGTTGTACGTTTCACATTCTTTGCGGAGAATTTCACTAAGTATAGATTCCATGGTTCGAAAATACTAAAAAAAGAAACCGACACCGGCATTTATTTCAAAAAAAGAAAAATCAATGGCATTTATACCCGCCGACAGCGCCAGGCGTTTATACCGGACGATCACCCCCGACTCCACTTCCAGGCCTTCGGCGCTATGGTTGGTGTTCACCGCCCAGAGATCACCGGTGGGCGACTCGTCGTCGTACGAATAGGTAGTGGCATGCCATAGCAGGCGGCGATATCCATATCCCGCGCCGGCATAGAGATACACGGGGCGTGTGAGCCGGTATAAGACTCCGCCGGTGATACCGAGCCGGCTGCGGCGGCTGCGGTTGTCGATCGTATAGTAGTAGGCGCCGGTATAATTGATCGTCCCATCGTCGTCGCAGGTGTAGGCGCCATCGGATGTGGCCAGGTTCGTCTTTCCCCGGACATAGCCTCCCCAACGGGCTGCACGTCCAAGCATAAGCCCGGCATACGACGAACCGGAGGCATTGTACATCAGCAGGTTCTCGGCATTCACCGCGTGCCTCACTACTTCGCCCCGGATCTCGAATACGATCTGCCCGCCAAACTCTTTCATCTCTTCAGATACTTTCCAGTGGACGATCTTCCCGCCGTTGGTGGTGACCTTGCCCACATCGCCGTAGGCCTGCGTCAACGGTCCTTCCACATTCGCCCCTCCATCGCGGCTGACATAGCACTCCACCAGCATGTGGGAATCAAATGACAACCGCTTCAACGTATAATTAATCTGTATATCCTGTCCGATCTGAAAGAAGTGGATATCCGTGATTTGCTGGGAGGATACCGGCATCGCCCATCCGACTAAAAGGAGGACAAGGGATAGGATGAGGGGTGTTTTCATGGGATGAGCGGGGTTTCGTTGTATTTCCAGAGGCCGAGGTAGGAAAAACCGACGTATATTTGATTGGAATGTGAAAAAACAAATTGAGGGAATAAAGAAAATTTTTTCCAAAATGAATAGGTTGTACATTCTGCCCATGTATTGGTGGCCGGAGTATATTTCCACCATTCGCATACGTATTTCGAATTCATATTCTCTTTTCCAAAACCTGCATACAGGCTCTCTCCAGATGAACAAGAAAGCATATTATAGGTTCCGCTACCAGGAAAAAGAGCCTTTTCAGTCCATTGATCAGTTGCAGGATCATATTCCCAAACAGTATTCTTTTGAACATATTCTTCTTTATCAGGATCATAATATAATCCTCCAATAACATAGGCTTTTCCGCCAACAGTAACAGATGTAGAATTGTAGGCATGCATACCTGGGTATGGATTCTTCTTTTGCCATGAGTCGTTTACAGGGTCATACTCGAAAACAAAAAATTCATTATTACCATATATTTCATACGATTTTGCCAAAATATATCCCTTTGATGCAATAGAAAAACAAGCAATTATTTCACCAATATTTCTTTCTAATTCTTTCTTTAAGGTCCATTGACGACAGGAAGGATCATAACACCACCAGGACTGGTCACCTAAATACCATTCGGCAAATCCGGCATACAACATGTCACCAATAGCCAACCAATAACCCGTGGGTGCTACAATGGGATGCCTCCCATGGTTATGAAAACGATTAGTCGCAGGTTCATATTCCCATAGGACAGGTGTATATAGATGTTGCCCGGTATATAGATTGAACATAAATATCCGATTCTCTGTTTGACAAACACGTCCAAAAATGGTGTCATTTACCGAAAATTCAGATACCCGATCCCAGTACAAAATAGAAGGATCAGCCTGGGTAACAAAACTTTTTGTTTGCGTATAAGCTGACTTTTTCCAATTTTCGACGTATAAACAACATGTATATTCGGTTGAATAATCAAGATTGGTCAGGGTGAAAGAGCTGCTTTCCGAAATAGGATACGCCAAATGAGTAATATCTTCAACCAGGCAGGTAGTGTCGGGTATGGTGCCTGACAGACTGTAGCAAAACAATAAACGACTTACGGTAGCCAACGTTTCTCCACGAAGGGTTATTTCTATTTGAGCCTGGTTGTCCGTAACAGTTCCAATTTCTACCGCATACGATGGTAATGGTTCCGGTTTAGCAACGCTATGACCAACCGGGATATCCGGATCAGCCATACTACAACCGGTCAATAAAGCAATCCATCCCGTATATTTACACACAATCCATACCATCACACTTAACCAATATTGAAATCAATAACTATCAATTTTCAACATACACACATATACCCATACTATTTCCCGCAAAATACATCTTCTTATCTAATTCAAAAACAAAATTCGGAAAATCCGGCGGATCGGGATATCTAATCCATTTATCTAACTCAGGAATATAGCACCACCAATCGTTAACGGTATTACGTTCATCGTTATTCAACCCGAATCCAGATCCGGCAAAGCCTTTATTATCAACACATATACCAGCGAACATTTGTTCACGTCCTCCACCCGGAAAATCAGCCCGCCTGTGCCATTGATTCGTTTTAACATCATATTTCCACGTATCATCCACATACTCTACGGTATAAGAGTTCGTTTCTTCGTTGTATTTGTCATGCATACCCGTGCATACAAACATGTCACCCCCAACGGCAAAAAAAGAGGCGCTAAAGACTCTTAACCCGGGAAAGGAGGCTTTTTCAACCCATGAATCATCTATTGGATTATATTCATATAAATGCATTTGATTATATATACTTGAAGTAATAAGTATATACCCTTTATTTCCATACGAAAAAAAATTCATCTGATTATTTCCAATCTTAGTATAGTCTCTTTTCTGCGACCATTTATCGAGCGTAGTATCATAACACCACCACTCCGAAAATTGATCATAAATCTGCCCATCCTCTCTCAACCTCAAACCCATCCCCATATATATCTTATCTTCAATTCCAAAATAAGCGCAATCACGCCTTCCAAGGAAAGGGGATTGAGTCACAAATTTCCATTTCGCTGTTTGAGGCATAAATTCCCAAATCTCATTATGCTTAGGAGTAGGCTTATTGTAGGGATATTCATCCGCAAAAATATATTCTGTGACCACAAATACACGATCTTTTATTTTCACCACTCGCTTTCCCGTCAGATCATTCGGCATTTCACCTATTTTCTTCCATTGCCCATTCTTCGTGGTCAATGTGACAGGTTCCGTGTATGTATTTACATACTTATTTCCCACATAAAGCCTGTATTGATAAGCGGTATTTGGCTTCAATTCGGGAATGACAACCTCCATTTCATCCTCAGTTCCCGCCAGAGTGTAAAAGTCTTTCCGGGGTATCACTTTTTCTGAAGATGCACCGGATAAGCAATAGCAAAAATGGATACTATCCAACGACGTATTCTTTTGATGCTCAATTTTTATTCTCAGCCGGGCATAGGTAGCTGCCTTGTCTATCACTTCTACCGTGCAGGAAGGTAGTTTGTCGTTTTTAAAAGATGATTGCCCTCCCGGAATATCCGGATCCGCGGTACCGCAAGTGGAAAAGAATACCGCTAAAAGGAGTAAAAGAGTAGTGTTTTTCATACGATGTATCAGATAGTACTAAAGTGCCTAAATATATACATAATATGGTTAACTCCTTCACATTTCCGTTGTTTTTTCGAAAACGATCCGGATGAGGGTGTCATCGATGCCCGCTCACGGGCGTTGTTGACATCCGTATGGCTATGCCCGTGACCGGGCATAGCCATACGGGATGCTTACTGTTTTTCACTATAGCGCCATAAGCCGCCGGAGCCGGAGCCCACAAAGGCATCGCCGTCCAGTTCGAAGGCAATGGTGGGTCTGAAATAGAGTACCGGCCAATAGGCATAGGAGGGGCACACACGCCAGGTATCCGTATCCGGCAGATAGCGCCACCAGTCATAGGCGTCGATAGGGCCATAGATATCACTTTGTTTTCCAAATCCCACAAAAAGACCCGTTGCGGTAGAAACGGAGACCATTTCGGCGCGTACGCCCCCTGAAAAACCACCTTTCAGTGCCCATGCATGCTGTTCGCTATTGTAGGCCCACAGCTCGTTCGTCATCGGTAAACTCCGATAGACGGAATCATAACCGCCCACGATATAGGCATGCAGTCCCTGCACAAAAGAAGTGGCGGCCGCCAGTCGGGATCCCGGGAAAAAGCCTTTCACCTCCCAGCCGTCTATGGATGGATCATATTGATAGACCCTGATTTTCGAAGAGCCTTCGGGGGAAGCGATCAGATATCCCTTTCCTCCCACGCTGAAGGAGGTCAGGACATACGTTACTGCTCCCCCCACATCCGCTATCCGTGTCCAGCCATTTGTTTGCAGATCATAGCACCACCAGGCATTGCCCGCGTAATCCCCATTATGCATGTTTCCGATAAACAGCCGCGTGCCGATCACGAAATGCGCCACATATACGCAGGTTTTGAACGGTGCCACCGACACCCGTTCCCAGGTATTGGAAGCCAGGCGATATTCCCACAGCACGGGATTCACCGGCGTATCCGGATAGGAAGTCGATGTTTGCCCCGACAACACGAACCCTCTGTTGTCCATCGAAAAGGCGGTGGAATAAATATCTTTCGCCGTAGGCAGCTCGCCCATTTTCTCCCAGAAGAAGCGGGAAGCATTCGGCTGGGTGACCAGATGGATAACATCGGAATACGCGGTTTCCTTCTTGTTTCGGATATACAACCGGCAGGCATAATCCGACGAATAGTCCAGGTTTTCGAGGATCACATCCGCCGTATCTTTTCCCCCATTGAAGAGGGCGGTGATATCCTGTATGCCGGCCGTCAGGTCCGGCAACAGCGGCTGGCGGCTGTAGCAAAGCGTCAGTTGGCTGAACGTACTTGTCTCATCCCTCTGCAGAATGACGCGCAACCGCGCCTTGTTGCCCGAAATATCCACCACCGACATCGTGCAGGCAGGCAAGGATACGGTCCGGAAAGAAGAATGGTCTGAAGGAATATCCGGATCAGACAGGCCGCAACCCGCCAAAGCCATCCACATCCATACCCACGCCAACCGCCGGAGGATATGCCCTACGCCTGTTTGTCTTGCTACCATTCGATGTATTTGCACAATTCACCGTCATTTTTCCCGATAAAAACGATCCCCTCCTGTTCGAAGGTGAAATCCGGCTGGAATGGAGGAGCCGGGTAAGCGATCCATTCGTCCGTTTCCGGCAGATACCCCCACCAATCCAGTGGCCAGACGGCTTCATAGTTCACTTCCGCCAGTCCGCATCCGGCAAACCCTTTGTTTCCGGCGGCCACCCCGTTGGCCATTTGCGTACGATCCCCCCCGGGGAAAACCGATCGCTTATGCCACCGATCGTTCAGGCACTCATATTCCCACACATCATCCACATAATAGGCCGGCATGTATTCCGAGAAATTCTCATCCACATAACTATACCCGCCATAGGTCCCGCCATACACCCATGCCCTGTCGCCGATGACAAACGAAGCGCCGCGTGTGAGTTTTTGTCCCGGGAAAGGCGCTTTTTCTTTCCAGGTATCCGTGAGCGGTTGATATTCGTACAGATGCAATGATTCCCGGCCATGTTCGGGCAGTTCCTGTTCATTCGTTTCCGAGCCGGAGAGCATATAGCCTTTTCCGGCGGCGCTGAAAAACGTCATCAGATTGTCTTTGAGTCCCCCGAAATCTTTCTTGCGTGTCCAAGTGTCCGTTTTCAGATCATAGCACCACCAGTCCACATACGAATAGATGTTGCGTACGATACCGGTATGCCGGTAGCCCAAACCGATAAACACCTGGTCATGCAAACCAAAGCAAACGAACTGCGTCCGTCCGATAAAAGGAGCCTGGGTGATATACTTCCATTCCATGCCCGCCGGATCAAAGGCCCACAGTTGGTTATGTTCCAGGGGCGGACGAGTGATCGTGAAACCGGCAGCGCAGGTATAATCCGTGATCAGGATCGTTTGGCCGCCCGCCTTTACCACCTGTCGTCCGTGCACGGCAGGAGGAACAACGCCCGTCTGTACCCATGCGGCGGGACGGGTGGTAAACCGGGATTGAACGGGATAATCTTCCGTAAACGGATTCGCCAGATAGAGACGGTAGCGGTATGCGGTGGCGGGTTTGAGGTTGGAAAGTGTGAGATCGACCTCCGTATGCCCTGCAAACCGTCCGCTCAGATCGAGCGACTGCCAGGCAGGATCCGGCAGCCCGTTGTCTTCCGCATAATAGAAACGTACCTGATCCAGCGAAGTATTCAACAGGGCGTCCATCCGGATCCGCCATTGGATATGGACGCCGGACTTGTCTGTCTCGACTATCGAACAGGCCGGCAACCGATCTTGTTTGATAAACGATTTCCCCTGCGGCATATCCGGATCCCATGCGTTGCATTGGCAACACAGCACGGAAAGCAACAAGAGGACATACTTCTTCATATACCTTATCTATTACGCCGCCGCAGGGTTACAGCCACACTTATTTGGTGATTTTCCGCGTATAACTTTTCGTCGTTCCCTGCTTGTGCTCATCGATCCGGACAATATAGACTCCTTTAGGCAGGTTGGAGATATCGACCGACTGGATCGGGGAATGGATGCGTTGGCTGAGCAGCAGCTTGCCGGAAAAATCATAGATCCGGCAGGTCATATCAGACGGCTGTAGGCCATATACGTGAAGGGCGGATCCGTTGTCGGAAACAGAGAGCTCGATCGCCTCCGGGACACCCATCATCCCGGTGGTGGAAGACAGGGCGGGCTTTTTCAGGAGACCGCTTTTGGAACGTACATCTCCGGAACGTATTCCTGTAGGATATGTTTTGATATCGTCGATGACCATAAAACTTACATCATATACGGTCATTTCATCCGGAATAAAGGGTTCGCCGGTTTTCCGGTCTATTAGTTCGAACCGGAACTTCTGAATGGAAGAATTCCCTTTCACCCTGCCTAATTTCTGATAGGCAATAAAATCACTGAGGTAAATCCTTCTTGTTTCTTTGATGATGCCGTCAATGCCGTCATCATACACGTCCACTGACATCCCGCCACTTAAATAGCAAGCGGTGAAATGGCCAAAAAGCAAAACACCTTCCCCTTCACCATTAAAGAACGTGGAGACCTCCAATGTTACAGAGCGATCGCCGATGATCGGTTTTACCTGTACATAGCTGATATAGTTATGATTAAAATCTCCAACGTAATAATTATCGGTGAGATAAAGCAGTTCGTTTGTTTGAGCATCCGTGATCGCCACGGCGATAGGTCCCCGGAAGGGGATTCGTTCCCCATCCACATCGCAAAAGCCGTCCCAGGGCTTGATATATGCCGTAGTATAATATTCGTGTTCCGGAATACCGGGCTGTAGCAAACAGGTGTCTTCATACAATTTGATCATCGTTGGCAGGTCGTCCGGTTTCAGATACTTCATGTCATCCCCGTCATAGCCAAATATCGACCTCCCGGATACGAGTTCACCATATTCGCTCGTGAACTGTGCTTTATGCGTCGTATAAAAAGCCACGCACACCTCCCTTGTCATGCTTGATTGATACTGGATGACACACCCGAACGGCAATCCTTCCTTCGACGCCCATTGATCTTTGGGATCCTCGATTTCCCCCAGAAAGGTATAAAAGGCGCGGGAATGTGAAATGTTAAAAATCCCGGGATTCTGCGTATCCCCCACCGCCGTTGTCTGCCCGTGCATGACTGGCGGTGTGAGTAAAGCGATTGCGAATGTTAAAAACAGGTTTTTCATGTGTATATAGTATGTATATAAAGTTTGTCCGGATAGTGTAGCGGGAAACAGGTAGATGTAATGCACCGGATACGATCTTCTCTTGTCACGATGCCGAACATTTAGTTGCTCCACCCCGCTGGGACACATGTTCCACCTTGGTGGGACATGTGTCCCAGCGGGGTGGGACAAGTGTCTCACCCGGGTGGAACAACTAAATGTACCGTATGACGGCAATACTGCATCCGCATAAAGGTATTTCTTCGTTGTGTGTTTGCAATACTATTACGCACTAAATATACGGCTTTTAGTTCAAGCAATATTTTTTTTCACACTTTTTCTATTGGAATCTGTCACAGTTTGTCACTCTTCCATCATATATAGTAAGAAATCAGAAAAACAAGAATGGAACAGTGTCACTTTTTTTCAAATTTATTCGACAAAAAATCGACATTATTTCCTTTACAAACTAAAACAAACCCTCTACTTTTGGATGAACATAGTATTTAAAATATCTACTGATACGAACATGGAAAGTGGCAGCCACAAAAAGCTCCATATGGGGAAGTTAGTGAAAGAAATCACCGAAAAAAAGCAAATCTCTCCCACAAGATTTGGCGAAATGCTCAATACATCCCGCACAAATGTATATAGTATATTTACCCGCCAGGAGATTAAGCTTGACCTGTTACGTTTAATCAGTGATAAGCTCGACTATGATTTCTTCCAGCATCTTTCACACGAGAACACGGAGATATTCGACAATAAATCGGCAAATATTATCATAAAAATAGAGATCCGCAATGAAATGATGCATGAGTTTATTGCAAAGACAATCCATTATTTCAGTGAACTCCAGGCATTGTCGGGTAATAAAGAAATCACGCAATGAGAACACTACTGCTGCATATCATCCTCTTTGTCTGCATACAGCCCTACAGCATCGGACAAACCTCCCCGTTTGCTTTCCGGAAACTGGAAGAGATTGCCGCTTACCTGCCACAAGACAAGCTCGGCGCGAAGGATACGATCATACGCATCCCTGAAATAAGCAAGCATAAGTCGGTGGCCATCCTCCACAACGACAAGCAGCAAATAGACCACCTGGGCATCTCGCTGTTCAGTAACGAGACCAAACTGATCATCAACAAACCCGTGTGTGATTTCATCGAGCGGCTCATGCTTGAATTAGTCGTCGTAAAAGATAAGGACCATGCCCGCAGGATCGCCGAGAAAAGCAAGATCAGCCTCCGGTTCAACGGCACAGACCTGTTTAACCATCCGCAGAAAGATATCGGGATGGTGTTAGACAACATGAACGAGCCGGCGCGCTTCACCCTCATCAAGGTAGGCATTGCGTACGACGCGATCTGGGAATTCGACACCACCAGTATGCTGCATCTCCAATTCCCCGCCAACCGGGAACTGATCTGGGGATACAACAAAAAAGAATCCGACGGCATCCTGTACGATCAACTGATGCAAAACACACAGGCAGATACCACATACAGCAAGAAGCCGGTCACGGCAAGCGACCTGGAGCCACACAACGGCGATATCCTTGTCTATAAAGGTACCACCTATGCCATCCAGGCGATCAACTCCGACACCTACTATACAAAGAATGATTCCGTGTTCGAACTGGTATGCGACCCATCCTACCCGGAAGAGACACTCTCTAATTACATCCTGGAACACTGCCCCAATCCACATATCAAGTTCCGCATACAGCACCGTATGTATGGCAATTTCTCTCCCGCATACGAAATGAGCATCAACCGGTTCATGGATTTCTTCAGGCGGGAATTCAATGTATTCACCGCCTCGCAGCAAGGAGGCGACGGGAGGATCAGGACCACCGTTGTATTTCAGAACAAACAGTTTGAATACACACATATCCTGTTTATCGATACCCCCATCGACAGCCTGTTTGATGCAACAGGTACCATCCATGCTGATTTTTATTCTAACATCCCTCAAGATAATATCAAGAATTTGTATGCTGAAATTTTCAACTAATCTGTTTTCAATGAGAAAGTCGAGTGTCATCGTGGTGATAAGTATGCTGCTGTCGATGCATGTGGCCGGTCTGGCGCAGACCGAGAGGGTGTGGTTCACCATCAAGGATGGCGTATCGAACGACAAGCTGAAGAATACCATCGAAGATAACGTCTCCACCTTCATCAACTTATCCAACGCGGCGTATAACCGGCAAAGCGACCGGCCGGATCTGCCCGCTTCGCTGTTCGCACCGGGCGCCAGGAACAGGGTCGTGGCGCTATGGAAAACCTGGACGATGTACTGTCCTACCCGCTTCATCAGCGAAATATGCCTACAGAAAAGTTCCGGAGGCTACCAGATACGAAACATACCCGTGCATATCACCAATGCCCCTGAAGGAAAACAAAACCAGACGATCGCGATCGACTTCACCGCTTCCGGACTGATCGATGGCGTGAATATCTCCATCGAAGAGACAAACTACAAAGAGATACTGTCTGAATATATCTCCTTAGACGACTTTGGCAGACGGCAGAAAATCATCGAATTTGTAGAGAATTTCCGTACGGCGTATAATATCAAAGACGCGGAGTTCATCGAATCTGTATTTAGCGACCAGGCGCTCATCATCACAGGCAAAGTGGTGAAAAGGCTCAAAGACAGAGACATGAGCATCAACAAATTGTTAGGGGATAACCAAATCGTCTATACCGTACTGGATAAACCCGAATACATTAAGAATCTAAAAACCACTTTTTCAAAGAACAGATACATCGATGTGAAATTTGAAGACATCGATGTGATCAGGCATCCGAAACATGAAAAAATATATGGCGTAACCTTAAAACAGGTTTGGGGTTCCTCCAGCTACAACGATATCGGATATCTTTTTCTGATGATCGACTTTGTCGATGAGAATCGCCCTATGATCTACGTCCGGTCATGGCAACCTCCACAAGCAAAAACAAAAGGAGAGCTATTCAATGTAAACAGTTTTAACATGCAAAAAATCATAGAACCATGAATCATTGTATAAATATCGCAATCGCACTCTCTTTTTTTCTATTCGCTGAACCAATCCTTGCCCAAAGGGTATTGGAAATCGAAGAAATAAGTAATACTAATATAGGCATATTCGCGGATATCGATCCGGACATCCGGAACGCGGGAGGCAAACAGGGCGGGATCACCGTCTATTGTTCCAGCCATATCCCCCTCCAGTTTACCGAAATGGAATCGGAGATACCGGTAAAGCCCTATAGCACGGAGGAAAAAGACGGCCTAACCTATTACTATATCCGGTTTATCATCGGACGGTACAAAGGTACCTCATACGAAAACCGGATTGTGACCATCACCTCACCGGGTTTTATCCCCATACGGACGAAGCTGGATCTGCAACCCAACGAATCGAAATTATTCAAGGTGTCGGATCCGAACGCGACAGTCGGCGTTGGCTGTTTCCGTGAGAACTATAATAAAGGAATGGAACTGTTCAGAAATTCGGCATACAAAGAAGCACAAGACCTGTTCACACTCTCGCTGCAATGCACGGATGCGGAGAATATCGCCCAGGTGCAGGAAAAGATTGCCAACATCGATTCCATGCTCCTCTTCCGGAAACAGGGAGATGATTCGTTTAGAGAAGGCCGCTACCTGGATGCCTATACCAACTACCGGAAAATCTTCTCGTACAATTTCGAAGATCAGTATGCGAAGAACCAGGCGATTGAGGCACAGACCCTCTTTTACAGTAATTGCACCACCTATTACGAAAAGGCGGAACGGCATTTTGCTGCGGGAGAATACCTGGATGCCAAAAAATATTACGAGATCGTGGTGAACCAATCCTGCACCAATACGCTGGATGCCACCCTGCGGCTGAAAGAGGTGAACGGGATAATCGAAGGCCGCAAGCAACGCGCGCAAACCATCCTGTATGAATACGCGGATAATACACCCATCGGTATATCGGTGGGAACCTATAAAGAGCGTAAGGTGGGAGGCTATTTCTCCTTACGGCTGAATACCGACGTGTTCGAATCCATACGCAACAACTACGAGCAAGCCAAACTGCCGGAACTGGATGCATCATTCGGCTGGACGCTCATGGTGTATAAACCCGCCTGGATCTTCTGGGGTGTGGGATATACGGGGATGGGTGAATGGGAATACGACAGAGACAAACCGTCCGACGATCCTTCGCTGAAAATACACAGCGCGGTCACTCCCGAATTGGGTGCGTTGGTAAAGGTAGGCCCGATCGTTCTTCGTTACACCTTCGAGTATCGTTTCGCGTTGGAAAAAGATTTCCAGGATTTTATGGGTAAAACCAAGCATGTGGCCGGTATAGGGGTTTGTTTTTAAAAAGGGAAAGATGCCATGGGAGAATACACGAAATTGAGTGAAGAGCTGAAGCTGTCGTCCTACAAATTGTCGGATGATGCGGAAAGAGTGTTCCACATCGCCAGGGAGTATGCCAAAGAGGTATGTCATGCCTCCATCCTGCCGGCTCATCTGCTGAAAGCCTTGTTACATAAAGAGATCGGGCTGGCCGCATGGCTTGAGCGGCTTGGCAAGGATTACTATTACCTGTTGGAATGGGCGGATGTGCAAATCAGCCTGTATCCCAAAACAGGACGGGTTGCCGACCCGCTCTTCTTAGACACCAGCTCACTGACAGTAGTCAAAGAGGCGGAAAACTACCAGGCGAAAGGCAACCTGGATGAACTGACTCCGGTATGCCTGCTGGCGTCGCTGGTGACACCCGGCGTAGGCTTCACGTTCGAGCAACTGAAACTATTCCCCCTGACCGTCCCGGAAGTGATGGAGCATACCTCCTCCCCTTCCCGTCCGGAAAAGGCGGCCGGGTATAAGCCACAATCATCCTTTCAGTCTGTTCAGAAATACTGTATCAACAAGAACGAACAGGTGATGCGTGGGGAGATCGATCCCGTGATCGGTTTTGAGCATGAAATCGCGATCATGTTCGAAGTGTTAGGCCGCAAAACCAAATCCAACCTGTTGGTTACCGGAGAGTCGGGCGTGGGTAAAACATCCCTGATCAACGGCTTCGTACATCGCCTCACAGCCTCCGACGTGCCGGGCTTCCTTTGCAACGCTACGGTATTCGAACTCGACCTGGCCTCTATCACCGCCGAAGCTGGTTATAAGGGGGAGGTGGAAGACCGGATCAAGAAAGTGCTGAACGAGCTTCAGTCGCAGGAACAGTGCATCTTAGTGATCGAGTCGGTGGACAAACTGCTGGATAAACAAAGTCCGTTCAATGGAGGCGGGCAGATACTAAAACAGGCGTTGTCTAAAGGCAACCTGCTCTTGATCTGTACCTCATCCATTGACGGGTTCACCAAACATATCGAGACGGATAAAGAGTTTGTACGCAAATTCGAGAAAATAACCCTGGAAGAACCCAACGCCGAACAATGCTTCCGCATCCTGAAAGGGGCGATCGGCCTGTTCGAGAAATACCATGATCTGACAGTAACCGACCCGGTGATCCACGATGCCATCCGCTTATCCAAGCGCTACCTGAATGAGAAATCACTCCCGGATGCGGGATTCGATCTGATCGACAGGACAATGGCGCTGATCCGTACCCTCAACGATATGGCGCAGAAAGACATTCGGTCGATCCGGGAAAAATGGGCGCAGTTAGAGGAGAAAGCGAAGGCAACCGACGAAGTGAGCGTGATCACGGAACTGAACTGGCTGCATTATGAGCTGTTCAGCAAAGTAAGTTGCCTGCTGATCGCACAACTGGACGATGATACGGATTTTGCCAAAATAGAAACATTGGCTGATCGTTTCCACTATCTGCAGACGGTGTTGGATCAGTTGCAATCGCTGGCCACGCATAAACGGACGCATGTGGATGCCGCCGATCTGTATGCCGTAATTGCCAAACAGACGGGTATCCCGTTGGGAAAGATCCAGTCGAAAGAACGGGATAAACTGATCCAGGCGGAGAGTATCCTGAAAAAACGGGTGGTGGGACAAGACCATGCCATCAAAATCATCCTGGACGCGGTCTATGAATCCCGCTCGGGACTCAACAAGAAAGGGCAACCCATGGGATCGTTCTTCTTCCTGGGACCTACCGGTACGGGTAAGACAGAATTAGCCAAGGCGCTGGCGGAATTTCTTTTCCAGGATGAAACGGCCATGCTCCGTTTCGATATGTCGGAGTTTAAGGAAGAACATTCGGTGGCACTGCTCTATGGCGCCCCTCCGGGATATGTGGGGTATGAAGAAGGCGGCCTGCTGGTCAACCAGATCCGGCAGAAACCCTACGCGGTAGTGCTCTTTGATGAAATAGAGAAGGCACATCGTTCGGTATTTGACTTATTCCTGCAAATCCTGAGTGATGGTAAACTACATGACCGCCTGGGGCGTGTCGGCGATTTCTCCAATGCGCTGATCCTGTTTACCTCCAATATCGGCAGCCAGTTTATTGTGGATGCATTCCAGAAAGGGTCAACTCCTCAAAACAATGACTTATTGGATCTGATGCAGGAGTATTTCCGCCCGGAATTCCTGGGAAGGTTAACCGAAATTGTACCCTTCGCCCCAATCACGGAAAAAATCGCTACGCTTATTTTCGATATCCATTTGAAGGAACTACTCAAATCACTGGAGGAAAAACACATCAGCCTCGAAATAACCAGCGACGCCAAACAGGCAATCGTCATGTCCGGCTTCAATGCACAGTTCGGAGCACGCCCCATCATCGGCACCATCCGCAAAGAACTCAGACGACCCCTGTCTAAAATGCTCATCTCCGGGGAGCTGAAAGGGGGTAGCAAAGTTATATTATCAATTGAAAACAATGAGCTAATATGGAAATTCTGAGAATGACAAATGGAAAAGTAATACAACTTTATCAATATATTTCATTAAGAGGATGTATTACTAATGCAAACGCCGCATGGGGTAGTGTTCGGGAGCTTGAGCATAGGCTTGGATTTGGTGCAGGGAGATTAAGCCATGGCTTTTTTGTCGCCCGCCTGACTCGCCTGCCTTATTTGCATGAATTCGATCCAGGAGGATTCACCAATACGCCTATACATAAACCAAGAAATTACAACGGCTTGGATAAAAATGTAATAGCAAGTCTTTCTTTAGAAGAAATGCAAAAAACAGGAAATCACAATTTAATAAAAATTATTCCTGTTATTCAGCACAGTAATTTAATAGATAACGAAATCCAATATCCGCCAGGTACCGGAATACAACAATGGAACCTAACAAAGGAAATACTTATGTATGTATTTATGTTTGTTGAAGGTTACCGATCGAGAATACCTTCCCTAAAGTGGGAGTAACAAAGTAACTTATGACTGCATTGAATAAAATATATTCATTTATTACATTAATAAAAAACAAATTTATTAAAAAATATCCTATGAGTTTAAAAGAAAATTTTATTTCAGACGCGCCGGATGAGGAAGCCGGTGGCAAAGTGAATGCGATCTCACAGAACAAGACGCTCTATCTGGGGCAGTTTACCCATAGCGTGAATGAACCCGAATTGTTTCAGGAAGCAACGAATATCAAATCAGTATTCGAAAAATTCCAGCCCAGTGTAGATATGGATTTCCAGAACGAAGAGGGAGATATCGTGAGTGAAACCCTGTCGTTCAAAGAGATGAAAGACTTTGAAGCAAATGACGGAAACGGGCAATTGGTGACCAA
The DNA here is from genome assembly GCA_031555735.1 of Tannerellaceae bacterium. Taxonomy (GTDB): domain Bacteria; phylum Bacteroidota; class Bacteroidia; order Bacteroidales; family Tannerellaceae; genus JAJDIA01. The sequence goes on along the minus strand of JAVBUE010000016.1, from coordinate 25,960 downwards.
CAGTCCCTTCCTGCTGAACCTGAAAAGCAACATTGAAGCGAATGGCAAAATGAGGCAACAGATCGAACAGAACAAGCGCATCAGGGATATCCTGGGAAATGCACAATCAAAGGAAGAACTGCGCAATGTACTTCAGAGTCTGTTGGATGAGATAGAAAAACCAAAGTAATAACCCTACATTATATATATACATGGCTGAAGTAAAAAAGAGTGAACAAGTTGTTCAGGATCTCGGCAAACAAGAACGGATTGATAAACAGCCCCTCCGCAGCGTGGAAGAGTCGCTGGCGATCCTGGGTGGGTTCAATACCATTAAAAACATGATCCCGGATGCCGAAAACCTGGATCCGAAAAGCAGGGCGCAACGGGCTATCTTTCTGGGAGAACAACGATTTGAGAAAAAGCGGGAGAAATTAGCTTCCGACCTTCGAAAATGGATCCATCTGCTGGATGAGGATAAAAATACGCCATCCGAATATGTCGAGGTATGTGCGGCAAAAGAAAAACAGTACAAGAAACTATTCAGCGACAACCTGAGTAAAGCGTTGGATGCGATTAAAAAGTTGGAAACCGAATACCGCTCCTTGGATTTGTTCTTCAAAAACACAGGTAGCGACAAGGTAAACAACCTCCGGCTGGTTAACGTAAATAAAAACGAGCTGAGTGATTCTAATTCCGAATTTCTCCAGAAAGTGGATGAAGTACTCAAGAACGCATACGACCGGTTAAACCTGAAAGATAGTTATAGCCTGCTTGTGATGCCGGGGTATATCTTCAGCGACAACACCATCCTGCGGTTGTGGGCACAAATGGCGCATAAATACAAAGTAATGCTGATATCTGATCATGCGGATGAAGCGAATTTCAACAATAATATGGAGAATACGGAGCGGTACCGGGATAGTGATGTTTTCCTCCAGAATATAATCCTTACATCCAATTGGTTGTTAGGACGAAAAGCAGAAGCTGCCGCAGAAGAAGAAGACCACCTGTTTATCCCCCCCTCCGGTGCATTGGCCGGCATGATGTACGATGACTCTAAAAACATCGCACAGGCCACAGGAGGTAAAAAGCATGGTACCCTGAACGAAGTGAAAGGGGTCCGGTTGGACTTGTTGAAATCGGAAATTGCGGCATTGATGGACAAACAGGTGATTCCCATGGTGTTCTCGGAAGGCAGAGTGATGGCTTTCAACGATACCACATTATACAATGGAGACAATAAAGCAATGCAGTCGTACCCGATTGTTCGTGTTTTCGACTGGATCAAAAAGGTCATGATGAATTTCCTGAATGATGAAGCCTTACAAAACTGGGATACGTTGAAATCGCCCGACGAGTTAAGAGGTAAGATCCAGACGTTCCTGAACACGCACAAAGGATATGGAAAACTCTTTCAGGATTACAAATTAGGTGAGCCGAGGCAGGATCCTGAAACAAAAAATATCACCGTGGACATGGAAGTCTTCCCTTATTTCTCCGCGAAAAATTTCATCGTAAAACTGACTGCCACGAAAGGAAAGGGTGCCGGGTTTGATAAAAGCTGTGATATATCCTGAAAGGAAAAATTGATTATAAATAGTTTCTAACTAATTATCCACTTAAAAAAAGAAGTTATGGAAAATCCTGTAAAATTAAAAGTAGATGGTTTTAAAGACAGAGAAGTAATGTCGATTACGTATGCCTTCAACCAGGCAACGGATGTTGAAGGACAAGTAGCCGGAATACCCCGTGGAGGACGGATCTCCATCCGTGTTAAAGCGATGAACGACGGCAATCCCGAATTACTGAAGTGGATGGTCTCCCCTCATTTGGCCAAAAAAGGCTCCTTGGAATTTCAGAAAACGACGGATGGCTCGACGATGAAAACCATTGAATTTGAAGATGGCCATTGTATCGATTTCATTGAGCATTGGGAAGCACAAGTCGGCCATTGGGAAGAAATCACCATTTCATGCCGTAAAATCACCTTAGGGCCGGTCAACTACGAACTTGCCTGGAAATAAGCAAATTGCACATCAGCCGGTTGCAAGACATACGCCTTGCAACCGGTTTTCGAAAGGACTGGCAGTTATACGTTAAATATCATACGCATGGCACTAAGAGCAACATTAAAACTGGATGGGATTGAAATACCCTATGAAGTGATTGAATGTGAATACGAATTCAACCAGCAGATAGACGCGAATGGCAAACCATGCGCGAAACCTCGTGGGGGGATCATTCATTTCACCATCACGACACCGAAAGCAAGTGACACCACATTTATCGAATGGATGCTCAATCCGGTTGAGACAAAGCAGGGCATCTTCGAATTCGACCTGATGGTGGAGGCTAAATCAGACCGGAAAGTGTTGGTTTTCCAATACGCTTACTGTGTGCATCTGCAGGAGTATTTCAACAGTCAGAACAATAAGCAGATGCTGACCAAAATAACCCTGAGTGCCGCCATCCTGTCGTTCGGAAAAAAGGGAACCGTCTATTCAAACAATGAACTGATGAGTGCCCAAGTAGAAAAATAATGCCTGAACAGATGCCTACATTGAATGAAAATATAGAGATCAGCATAGACGGGAATGCGTATGAAGCCTATAATTTCCTGGATATCTGCCTGAAGCAGGAACTGCTGAAGCCGAACGAATTTCGATTCACCATGCAACGGAAAGAGGTGTTTGAAGGTGAGGATATTGCCAATTTCTCAACACCCAAGGATCTTCTGGGGGCGAATGTCCGTTTATCCGTCAGCACCGTTCGCTTCGACCGGGAAGCCAAACCCCAACAGGAATCGCTGGTGTTCGAAGGGATCATTTTTTCTGTCAACACATATCGGCAGGATATGACTTCCCAACAACGGATGGATGTGCTGGCGTATAGCCCCGACTACCTGTTGATGGATAATGCCCATTGCTATTCCTACGAACAGGCGGACTTATCCACGATTGTATCCGACACCCTTGCCCCTTATAAACTGTCCGCAAAGATTAATCCCACATTCACGTTGCCCATTCCTTATACCGTGCAATACAATGAAACGAATTATCAATTCATCACGCGGCTGGCGCAACGGTACGGCGAATGGTTTTATTATAACGGGAAAGAGCTGGTGTTTGGTAAAATAAAGAAAAAAGGTTCGGTTACTTTGTATCCGCGCGTGGATGTATTGAATTATCAGTATAATACGCATCTGCAACACGACAAAATCATACATGGGCATCACAACTACCTGGAATACGCGAACCCGGTGAAAGGTTCGGCAGATATCCAGGGGGGACTCTTGCAATCGATCCTCGGCTTCCATGAATTGACAGATGTGGCGAAGAAAAAATCCAAGTCGCTCTTCACCAAAGATACATTCCAACAACTCCAATGCAGCCGTCCGGAAGAAAATGGGGGGGATGAACTGGATATTTCGCTCAAAGCCCAGTCGATGGGCGCCAAATCGCAACTGACGGTCTGTTCCGGCACCACCGTGCGTGCCGATATCCAGGTAGGCAGTTGCATTCAAATCAAAGACTTCTATGATAAGGAAAACAACCAATTAGGGTATTACGACCGGGATGAGTTGGTGATCTGCCAACTGACACATACCGTGGATGTCAATGGGAATTACCAGAACACATTTACGGCAATTCCCGCTAAAAGCAAATATCCGCCTTATTTCCATAGTGATGTCTTTCCGGTTACTGAAACACAACGGGCAAAAGTGATCGACAATAATGATTCCGAACACCTTGGCCGGATACGGGTGCAGTTCCTTTGGCAGGAAATGCAGGATGCCAGCCTGATCACACCCTGGATACGAATCACCCAACCGCATGGGGGGAATGATAAAGGCTTCTATTTCATTCCCGAAATAGGGGAAGAAGTGATGGTAGGCTTTGAAATGGGAAATGCGGAGAAACCGTATGCCATCGGAACATTGTACCACGGAAAACAACGCCCGGGCGGCAATTGGCCGGACGATACCAACGACATCAAAGCCATCCGTACCCGTAACGGCCATACCATCGAAATACACGATGAAGGCAATGACGGCTTTATCCGTATCTACGACAACGAAAAAGAAAACTATATCCTCACCCTTTCCACTGATCAAAAACTCATCAAACTGCAATCCACCGGCAATATCGAACTGTACGCCGAGAACAACATCATCCTGGAAGCCAAAAACAACATCAACCTCAAAGCCGGTGTGGACATGAACCGCGATGCAGGCGAAAATATTTCGGAAACGGCAGGGAAGGATATATCAACGAGGGCAGGTGAAGATATGTCGATCAACGTTGGAAACGATATGAGTACAAGCGTGACAAATAATGAAACGCTGAACGTAGGCAGTAACCAAACGATAGAAATCGGTGCCAATAAAGATGAAACTATTTCAGAGAAATATCAACTCACTGCGCAAAACATAAGAGAAGAGGCTTCAGATAAATTTTTGCTATATTCTCAAACGCACGAGCAGAAAGCGGATGGATCGATGAAGTTGGATGGAGGAAAACAAATAGACATCAAAGCGACTTTAGTGAAAATTAATTAAAATAAAATCATGGCATATTATGTATGTTCAGGAGCTAAAATGAAATGCACAATGGGAAGTAGTCAATCTTCTCTTATCGTTCTACCAACCAGAACAATTATGCTGCATGGTAGCTATATGGGGAATATTATGGATTTTAAACCCATGGTAAACATAACCCCATTTGGCATGTGCAGATCATTGGCAAATCCTGTTGTAGCGGCAGCAACTGCGGCAAACCTCGGAAGACTACAGCCAATGCCCTGTATTCCAAATACTGTTTCTCCCTGGATGAACGGGAAAACAGATGTAATTCTCAAAGGACAACCTGCCATGTTGAACAACTGCAAATTGATGTGCATGTGGGCAGGAAATATTTCTTTATGTGATTCAGGACAATAAATGAAAGGAGTAAATATGAATAAGAAAACACAAATCGGAGCACATAATATAAATAAAACAAATCCAATCGAGAGAAAAAAAACAAATATAAACGTACGAATCGGCATTTTTTTTGACGGGACAAATAATCACCGACTACAAGTACTAATTGGGAAAAATTATAGACTAAAAAAACTTCATGACAAAATAATTGAATTAGACACAATTATAAAAAAAAATAAAAATAAAAATTACACAGAATACATAATAGAAAGTGCCGAATATAAAAAAAACGAAATCTCAAAAAGGATAGATGATTTACAAAAAGAAATACTTTATTCGCAAAATTTCAATAGAGAAAATATTTTTGAAAATTCAATCGACAAACTAAAAAAATTATCAACAAATTATCATAACACAAAAATATATGACACAGAATCACACATCAGTTCAATCATCGAAAATAAAAAAAACAAAATAATACAAGACAATATAAATCGTTTATCGGATTTACAAAACAACAACACAGTAAACAACATAAACAAAAATTACGAAGGATTACTTCAACACAAAAATGAAAATTTATGGAATAATGAAATACAAGACATACAAGCAAACGACTTCACAAATATAGCCATATTAGAAACACACTACAACTGTGATTCATCAGACAAGAAAGAGAACACTCGTTGTTTCAAGATTTACATAGAAGGAAGTGGAACTGATGAAGATGTTTATGAAGGCGAAAATCTTGAAGGTTTGGCTTTTGGACAAGGCACAACAGGTGTTATTCAGAAAGTAAAAGATATAATAAACAGAATAACACATTTGTTATCTCATTACAACAATAGCAATTGCTTAGGAATAGATCTACATTTAGAAATATTTGGATTCAGCCGTGGAGCAACAAGTGCAAGAGTTCTAACTCATGTACTATCAGGGACAAATAAAGAATCCGTAAATAAATTAATGCAAAAAAGCAAAATAACACTAAACGATTATGTAACAGTAAATATCAAATTTGATTTCATGGGAATCTATGATACAGTTTCATCAGTTGGCGTAAAAACAGAGAACAAAGGCATATTCAATCATTTAACAGGATTTGTAGATCATATAGTTGCCGGAACAACAAGTTCTTCAGATCACAGTAAAAATGTAAAAGATTTAGGATTAAATTCATTGTCAAAAATAAGCAAAGTAGTTCATATTTGTGCAGCGGATGAATATAGAGAGAACTTCGCATTAATAGATATTACATCAGCCAGAAATAATGGTACAGAAATATTTATTCCGGGCGCACATGCCGATATCGGAGGTGGATACTCCGATAGAAGATACAATGTATTTATAAATAAAAAAATAGACAAATATATTCACATGGCTAATAAAACAATAACATTTGAGTGCAAAATAAAATTAGACAACAACAGTAATCCTGTAAGCATAGACACTAACTCTTTAAATTCGTTAGGATGGATCTTAGATTACAACAACACACAAGATGAATACGCTCCAACAATATCCGAAACTGAAAATTCAATCGAATTTACATATCATCCAAAAAAAGGATACAATACTATTGGACTGCATATGATGCATGATTTAGCCAACAAACACAGAAAAGAAATGTTTAAAAATATTGACAGCCATTATACAATACCAGGCTGTTTAATAGAATTATATAACTCATTATTAGAAAACTACAAATCATTGAACAAAAAAGAAAATATTGAAAAAATAGCAAAATGGGGAGATATTAAAAGCTATCAAAATCTAAGAAGACACTTTCTTCATTTTTCAGCAGATTCAAGACCTCCTAAAAAAAGAGGCGTCAGTTTTCCAGTCATTGTAGTTAACGGCCCCAATTACAAAGAGTGGATATGGGAACGACACATAGAACAAGGATAATAGATTATGAGCACATACAAAGGCATCAAATACAAGTATTCAGCAACAGGAAATGCACCAAGCGCATATCCCACGGAGATATTTTTCGGAAACATCCTATTTGAAGACAGAAATGGAATTTATATACCCAGATCTTACCCTTTCGCTTCAAAATGGGGAGAAATTTCTTCCATACATATTTTAGAAGAAAAAGAGCTTCTAGCACCATGTTATATAGATATAATATGGATTTCTTTATCAGAAAACAAATTTTATTCATTAGAAGCGCCTTTGCCAAAAATAGAAATCGAAAATTTGTTATCAGAAACAAATGAGTTAACGGAACAACCAATATACAATTACATCATCGCCGGTATGGCTCCATATGGAAGATTAGCGATATGGTTATCCGGCAATGGGATCACGACAGAAGTGGCATGGCTTCAAGCAGAAGAGATTGATGTTGAAATGGAAGATTTTGCACCCAACTCCTCGCTCAGTAGAAATGAATATGTAGAAACTTCATTTAGAGAATGTAAAGAAGCCTATGAACATTTTCTCAAGCATGGACTACCAGACAGATTGCTATTTGAACGTTATATGCAAAAATTCACCTATCGAATAACAGTGGAATTCGAGAACAAAGACGCTGTGTTTGAAGGAATTGAGTTGTATTACTATAATGGAGAACTCAATGCAACCAATTCTGGTGAGCATACAACATATGCTATGCGAGCAAAACCATATAAAATCATCATAAACTGGAGCATTGGAAAAACGAAGTACAGCGGTTACTTTTGGACAGACGAGAAAAGAATCATAGATATATTTTCTTCTTTTTATATACACAATACAGAAAAGGAAGGGACTCTTATTATCAATATACTCGAATCAAATGACACATTCAGATTTTCCCTACAAGACGAATCTGCAATTATAGAGATACCGACTGAAGATATTCAAATCATCGTTTTCAAAAACAAATTTGAATTTTTTAGAAGTCCCAACTACAACAAACCTCCTCAAGGATGGAGGAACTGATAATAATAAAAATGTAATAATACTAAAACACCCAATCATGTCAAACTCCACCACCCCCCCCGACGAGCGAATCAAGCTCCCCATCACCTACAAGGGGAAGACCGTATGGTTTAGTGCGAATCCGGTTAGTGCATTGCGAACTACGTTGGTAAATCTCCAGAAGTTGGCGAATACGTATCCGGATAAATTCTGGGAATTGCCAGAGATGGACAATGGAGGAAACCGGATTGTTTACTATCTGGGCATCGAAAAAGAGGGTAAAAAGATCCTTCTCCAATACACCGACAATAAAGGAGATGAGTTATCGCTGAACAGCTACGGCGTTCAGGGCGGAGACACGCTTTTCCTGATCCAAAAGCAAATTGCAGGGTAAGAGATCCCCATGAAAGAGATAGACAACTATAGAGACACGTTTAAAACCGGCAGGGAAATGCGTTTATACAAGGAATGGGTGAAATTGGATACGTTTTGTTCGATGAATGAGGCAGTCAGTTATCGGATGGGAAAGCGAACCCCGGCCGGGCTACCGGTCGAATACGAGCTTATGCTGCATATCCGTTCCATTACAGGCGTGCTGCCCGCCAATGAAGAGGGGCTGCAGTATCCTGTTTTCGGAGCGGAGCACCGGTTACGCATCACCTTACCCAACAATTATCCGAGTGCGGATGGCGGCTATCCGGTCTTTCGCTTTTTAACCGATGTATGGCATCCGAACATCCGTTTTTACGGCGAGTTCAAAGGACGTGTATGCCTGAACCAGCAGGAAAGCGGCACTTTTTCCAGCCTCTGCGACTTTACGGAGCGAATCATCGCCTATCTGACTTACGCGGATTACCATGCCCGGGACGAATACCCCTACCCCGAAGATCAAACGGTAGCCCGATGGGTATTGGAACAGGCGGAGCCACAGGGATGGTTGCATTTCCATTCGGTCCTACACTAACCACACACCATCCGGGATGAAGAAATACACCAACATACGACGGAAGATATGCCTCCTGATCCATCTCATCATGGCAGCAGGCGCATATACCCATGCGCAGGATATCCATTTAGAACAAGGCGACAGTTACAACAAACAAACAGTCTCCGTAAAGCTCTACGACAGCGGCGACGGACATTTCCTGTTAGACCTCCCGCTCACCTTCCACATCACACAGGAAAACATCCTGTTTATGATTGTCGGCAATGGCGAGGAACTGAACGGACATGCCGTATGGCTGTTCAACCAGCCTGTCGGGCTGAAAGAGTTCCTGAAAAGGGATAAGAACACCGACGCCTCCCAAACATTCAAAAAACAACACGCCAACCTGGAGCCTTTTTTTGAGCCGACAGCCGATCTGGAGCTATACACCTCCTTCGACAATGGGTACGAACGTATCCAGGCCGTTCCCCGACCCGTATTTTTCCGGGTGAAAAAGGAATCCGCCGCATTGGAGTTACGCATCCGATGCTACGTCTCGATGGAGAAAAACGACCGGTCGCAGCGGTTGTCGGCAGAAGCCGGCGTAATCAAACTGAATATTCACATCACAAAATAAACGACAACATACCATGAAACGGATCATCACACTTGCAGTATTATTCATTGGAATAAGTATCGGTGCCCGCGCCCAGGACAGCCAGCGTTACCACTTCACGTTTAGTGATTTCAGTAACCAGAAAGACACCACCGTGCTCTTCCGGAACCCCCAATCCCAGGAAGGGGTCAAAGTCCGATTGGATGTCAATTGGGACAAGAAACAAAAAAGCCTCAAGCTGACGTTCGACCGGAAAAGTGTCCCGGGAAATGATTTCGACATCCTGTTTTTCCCGCTCTCTACGGAACAGACCACCGTCAAAGAGATCATCGATTGCAAATCCCTGAAAAAAACACTTTGGCACGCCGGCAACGGCGCCAATCTGAACCCTGTACGCTATTTCATGGAAGCAGACAGCCTGGATAGGATACGTCCCAACAACTGCTTTGCCTATTTACCCAACAACAATGAGATCGACTTCACGTTCGATACCCCGGAAACCCACACCATCACCATCCGCCTGAACGGGCTGTATGTGGGCAAAGTAGCCAAACGCCCCTGGTACACGTTCTCCGGCAGGGATAAAAAGATCGAATACAAGGCGGAGCCGGTAACCATCACCCTCCACTACCAGCAGGAAGCGCCGACGGATCGTATGGAAGAAAAAGTGGTGGCATTCCTGCAGGAGCAGATGACCAAGCTCGACGGTGATGCAAAATACCTCTTTGAATCCCAGCAGGCGAGGAATTGCAATCTCTTCTCCGTACTTCAGCATCTGATCAAACAAGATTTCATCAACAACAATATCAAGTGTGAGAAATTCAAGGATTACGCCAAGGTGGCTCCCCTGCTAAAGCAATACAACTACCAGTGTGAGCGCCTCATGGAAGAAACCTGTTCGGCTCCCCAGGCGGCCACGTGCTCATTAAGCGAACAGGAGATCACCCAGGTGAACAACCAGTTGAAAAACCTGCAAATGAAAATCACACTGATGAAGAAAAACAATGAAGACATTGAAGCGGAAAAGAAGGAATTCCTGTCGATCCTGTCAGGCATCGATTCCAGGATAACACCCGAGTGCAAGCGCAAGTATAAAAGGCTACTCGATGCCTATATGAACTATTGCGACAGAATTCAAGGTTTATTGTGAAAACGTGCTGATTGACAAGGAATATGGATCGTATAAACAACAGAAAAACGTTGTCCGCCGTGCTTTTACTGCTGTACTGCATCAGCCTGACGGCAGGCGAAACGCTTTTGACCCGGAAAGAAACGCTGTATAGCACCCGAACCGGCAATCCGATCCTGGATTTGCCGTGCAGCATTGAGGTAAAATCTGTAGATACAAACCCCAAAGAGTTCTACCTGGTATTTGACGAAATCAGCAATGAACGTGTAGCATCCGATGACGTAAGGAAGAGCCTGTGGATCTTCAACAAAAATTTCAGCGCCAAAGAGTTGAAGAAAAACCTGAAAGACAGGGATTATCCTATCGAGACAGAAGACATCAACCTATTTCTTCCCTTCAGCAAAAACGCGATTACGTTTGTGTTGAAAGACTGGAGTGAAGTAAGAAGCCACACCCAATTCCCGTTTTATGCGGATGCGCCTGCCGGTTCTTACGTCGAACTGCAACTACGGATCTACATCGCGACCAAGACCCGTAAAAAAACAACGATCGACGATGAGGCCGAACTAAAGCTGCGGTTCAGGATCCCCCAGCCGCCGGTGGCCGCAAAAAAAGCAAACAGCGTGGACGACAGTATCCGGATGACAAGGCACGGTGGTTCTTTCCCGATCCCGGACAGGGAGGAGCAGGAAGCCCAACAGGAAGACTCCCTGAGGATGGAAGAGGAAAAGCGGACGAAACAGGCACACGCCCTGGAGACCCTGATCGCCGGAAAGCAAGGAGAGGCAGATGCGTTGTTGCTCACCCTCACCCAGCTGTCCGAATCCAAAGAGAAAAAGACACCCGCCAGCACCCTTGATTCCCTGGAGGCCATTGTCCTGGACTTCCGGCAGAAAGCCGGATTCATCGAAAAAGGCCATTCGGACATCCTGCTCACCAACGAGTCCATACAAGATCAATATACACGTTTTGGCACCACCCTGTCGATCGCTACCAAAAAGATCGAAGAGCTCAGGCAGCAGCCGGAAGAAACAAACTGGCTGTTATACGCCGGCATCGGGTTAGGCATAGTTGTCCTGGGCAGTTCCCTGTTTATGCAGATCTGGAATCCGATCCGGATGAAGCGTCAACTCCGGCATCAACAGAAAATGCTGAAAGAGGAAGAGCGCAAAAGGCTTATTGAAAGTGTGGATGTAACTGATTTAGATGAAATATAGTCATGACATGAAAAAGAATATACTCGCATCCGTAATGCTTACATGCTTCGCTTGCTCCGGTGGTCCGGTTGCAGAGGAACACACAGGCACCATCGTCCATGTAACCGACCTGGCCTGTTCGGCGCATGCCGACACGATCCGGCTCGGGTTCAACATACTCAACCCTGTAAGCCAAAGCAAAGAACAATGGTATGGGCTGAACCTGGAAGAAGTGACGGCCACCCTCCAAAAGAAGACGATCCACCCGGTAGCCATCCACCCGTTGACAGGCAAGCATGGCCGTATGCCGGAACAGATCATCGTCTCCCTGCTGGTTGACAAAAGTGTGACACAAGCCCATATGGATCAGATCCGGAAGACGGTGAAAGCGTTTGCCGACGTTATACCGGACAGTGCGTTGTTTATCTCCTTTTTCGATGCCAGGACGGGGATCACCCGACCCCTATCAGCCGCTACCCTGGAGACGTTCGAGGAAGAGTTTGTTCCCAGCCGCCATACAAAAGTCATCTTCGATGCCGCGCTGGAGAAATTCCGCGAATTGGCAGGAGACAGGATGACGGGCATGGATCCGGTATTGGCAAACAAAATACAAACCAGCACATACAAGAAATACCTGGTCTTGCTGACGGATGGACAAGTGGATTCCAACGATCAGAAAACATCCGACTGCATCCATGAATTCAGTGAATACGTCCAATCGGTGGATAGCGATCCCGACAACCGGCATCTGATCGAGATCTATGCCATCCGTTTTGGAGGAGCCAATGGAGATGTGGATTTCACCCTCTCCTATCTTTGCAAAGATATCCGGAATGCGAATGTGAAAGGAGGCGCCTTCATCGCGGACGCTTCCGGCGTATTTGAAAAAATGCAGACGGCCACAGATATCACACAGCCCGATTATGAGTTGGTCGCAGCCAATCCGCCGGGCCGCATCTACGCCGGGACAAAGCAAGAGCTGGACATCCGACTGGTACAAGGAGACCAACAGGCTTCCGGCCAGTACCGGTTCGCCCCGGGAAGCCTGATCAATCCCCTGCAAACAGGCACAGGCGCGTTGGATATAGCCGCCAGAGGCATCGGCGGCATCGTCTTCGGACTGATCCTGTACCTTATCATACAGGTGCTGATTCCCTTTCTCAGGTACCGGTTTTCCAACTTCGATACACGCTATGTCATAAAATATGTATTGGAACAGGACGAGAGCCGGCAATGCTATTACTGTACGGACGACATACACGACGGAGAGGAGATCGTGACCAAATGCCACCATGTAGTGCATAAACATTGCTGGGAGGAGAACAACCACCAGTGTCCCGAATACGGGCATAACTGCACGGAAGGATATGAGCACCATTGGGACGGCAAACACCTGTGGGGGAGAGCGAACCGTCCGTTTTATACCTCATGGGCGCTGTGGGGGATGACCGGCGGTTTTATCACCTGGATCCTCTTTCAACTATCCGTGCTGCTTCTGCCTGTGCCATTCCATCGCTGGTTCGATGGGGTACCGTTGATGATCGCTGCCCTGTGCATCTGTTGGTACGCATGGCGCCACCCGTTTACGATCTGGAAGCGCATGATGGCCGGGCTTCTCCTTGCGGCCGGTCTCTCCTTTTTGATACTGCTCCTCAGCCCGTGGTTCGGCATGTACGCCGTTGTCTCCGCATTTATCGTGTTGGGATGCGGCATGGGCATCTCCTTTGCGGGAAGCCGCAGGCATAGACACACCTATTTTCTGGCTTTCAGGGATCGGAAAGAAAGGGAAGTCGCGATCCATAAATGGATGAGTGTGGCAGGCGGCAGCCAGGATGTGACAATCGGAAAATCGGAAGACTGCACCCTGTCGATGGCCTGGGATGATCATCCGGATATCCAGCCGGTACAGGTACGGCTGTATGTGGACAAGAAGCTGAAGTTGCCTACCCTGAAGGTAGTCGCAGACACGCTCCGGTACAATAAGAAAACAGTGCGTCAGAACGACGAATGTACGCTGAAAAACAACGATACCTTCCAGATCGGAGATACCACTTTCAGGTTTCTGGAACGTTAACGGATCATACGGAAAGCCATGGATCAGTCAACACACAAGGAATGGGGCCGGGATGTATATCCGCAGTTGTCCTGGTTCCGTACGGAGAAGGTGCGGAACGCCCGCGTGCTGGTTGCCGGCGCCGGCGCATTAGGGAATGAGGTGTTGAAAAACCTCGTCCTCTTCGGTGTCGGGCATATTGTCGTTGTTGATTTTGACCGGATTGAATATGCGAACCTCACCCGTTCGATCCTCTTCCGTGAACAGGATGCCAGCCGGGGATTATACAAGGCGCAGGTTGCCGCCGCCCGACTGAAAGAAATAAACCCATCCACGCGGGTAACACCGGTTTGCGGCCATCTATATACCGATGTGGGATTGGGATTGTTCCGCCGGATGGATGTGGTGATCGGTTGCCTGGACAACCTCCAGGCGCGTATCCAACTAAACCGCTTATGCTTCCGGGCGGGGAAAACATGGATCGATGGCGGGATCTTCGACCTGGAAGGGCAGGTCAGCATGTTCAGCCGGGAAAACAGTTGTTATGAATGTACGCTGACCAAAACGGAGAAGGAAGGGCTGGACGCCCGGATGTCGTGCTCCGATATCCTGCACATCCACCAATCGGCCGGCCGTATCCCCACAACACCTGTGAGTGCGTCCATCATCGGAGCCATACAGGTACAAGAAGCCCTGAAATACATCCACCGGGACAATATACCTATCCCCGCCACTTCCCTGTTGGGGAAATTGAGCGCGTATGAGGGTTGGAACCTGCAAATGCATACGGCGGAATTTGCAGCGTATAAAGACGATTGTCCCAGTCATGATGACTGGAACCCCGTTTGCGAGATTCCCCGGTTAAGCGCGAACACCCCCGTCGGCGAAGCGCTGGCGATCCTGCGGGATGCGCTCGGCGCCTCCTCCGTGGAGATCAACCTGTGCACGAATTATTTTGTGGACCGGATCGAGTCGCGCCGAAGTCATCAATGCTTTGCCCCCATGCTACCGGCCTCCCTCCTCCCCGGTTATGTGCAGGCAAACGAGGAATTGCTGTACCTGCATATCGCGGAAGGGTTCAATCAGCATACGTATGAAAACATCGGGGAAGATTTCCCGTATCCGCAGCTGACGTTGAAGCAGACAGGCGTCCCCTTCTGGGATGTAGTATGCGTAACCACGGAAAAAGGAATTTACTATGTCGAACTATCTAATGACAAGGATTATTATGAAGAGTATGCTGTTGAATAGTCATGCCGTCAAAGCGGAATCCCTGCTGGCTGTCACGTTCGGCGAACAGGAAAAGGTGGAGGTCATACCGGTGGGTGTATTCAGCCGGAATTACAACGACGACCTGATTTCCATCGATAAGCATCCCAAAGGGGACAAGGGCTATATCGCCCAATTATCCCGCGACAGCGTTTTCCACACATTGCCGGAAGGGTTGTTCTTCAAAGAAAACCGCCTGCGGAAATTAGACAAGGTGAAATGCAAAGAGGAGAGCGAGGCTATCCAGCGTGAGAAAGAGAATCTCTTACTGTTTTTCCAACCCTTCGACCAGGTGTATTTTGAGTTGAGACTACGGTTGGAACGGGAGATGAACGCCCTCCTTGCCGATAAAAGCAAGACAATAGCAAACACCCTGTTCGATATTTACAAAATCGACAGAGCCAACGAATACATCTGCAAAACAATACCCATGCTGCCGTTGGCATCCGCAATCCGGGGGAACAGGATCCTGATACAGGAAATACTCACCCAGGTATTCGCTCCTTTGCGGATAGCTGTCAGGATAACCGATCCGCAGGTGTTCAGGGTGGTTATTTTCAAACCGGGCTTGTCGCATACCGCCTTTGCGCAGATGCAGGAGCAGGTGAGTCTTTTCGGCGAATTCTTCCACGAATGGTTCCTGCCGGTGACACTCGCGCATGCGTTCAAGGTCAAAGACCCCGCACAACCCTTCCGGTTAGGCCAGGCACTCACATTAGACTATAATACTTTCATACAATGAATCAGCAATACAAAAGGGTTTACTGGAAAACGGGACAGGAAATTACGCCCGCTACTTTTACGGAAGCCGACAACTACAACTGTGATCAGCAGAACCGGATACGGCAGTTGTTGGTTAAAAATGAATATGGCTTACTGCCGGAAGAAAACCCGGCGACCGGATCCTTCCAAGTGGATTACCTGCTGGACGGGTATCGATTGATCATTTCCCGCCTGGCATGCCATGCGGTGACCGCCAATGGCAGTGTGATCGGATGGGATTCGGGCCGGATGCGCCCGGAAGAACCCATCCCCCTCCCCTCGGATGGATTGCAGGGGGATTGTTATTATGTAACGATCCAGGTTCATCCGTTTAGATTGGAACCGATACACCCGGCAGGAGACGAGGAGATCCCGTTAGGGGATTCCGTGTATTCGTTTCACGTCAGGCAACGGGATCAACTTACCCCCGCGGAACTCCCCATCCTTCAACTCCGCTATGTCCATAACCGGTTTGAGATCCGGGAAGACTATATCCCACCTTGCATCGCCCTGGGAGCTTGCAGCCTGTTACAGCAGCGGTATGCATCTGCCAAAGAGCTGGTGTCGGGCATCCTGCAGGATATGGGCCGGAAAAAAGAGACATACAGCCCATGGATACTTTCCATCACCCTTTTGCATTTGGAGCTGGAGAACCTGTCGTACGTCGATCCGGTCGGCCACCTGACCTTGGTGCTCAAAAAGATCATCAAAGTGTTCACCCTGGCCTTACCCCATGAACTGCGGGGCAAAGACAACTCCCTACTGACCGCGGCATACGACCCCATCGATGTCAACCATTCGCTCACCGCCCTGTTGAGCTATCTGGATGACATCCGGCTTTTGCTGAACAAAGAAGAGGTAAAGAAAGTAGTAGAAGAAATCTTACCAGACATTTGAGCCTATGTACGGATTCAAAATACCCATCCGCCTGAACCGCCATTTCCTGGAGGAAAATATAACGGGTTCTATCAGGGACTCGATAGACCGGTTCATCGACCTGCTTGTCAGCTCCCCGCATGGCAGTTTTAAAGCCGATCCCTCGTTTGGGTTCGAGTTCCTCAACTACCGGTTTGAGAACAGCGACGAAAACGAACAGATCAACCTCCGGAAGATTCATGGGAACAGCACAAACAAAAACACCTACGCGTACCAACTGAAAGTCAATATCGAGACATACGAGCCCCGGTTGAAGCAGGTGCTGGTGGACATGAAGTATCAGGTGAAAAACCAACAGGTAGTGATCCACATCTCGGGCACCTATGAACAAAACTATGTGGAGACGAAATACGAAAACACGATATCATTTTATATCTGGAAATAACTATGGCACATTCATTTGAAGAACATCGGGAAGAAATAATAGGTCAAGCGCTGGAGAAATGGAAGGAGAGTGAAGAGTTGAAAGACATCGAGCTGGATCCGGTTATCAAACTGCTTTTCTCCGCTTTATCCAGCCAGTCATATACCATCACACAGCAGATGGATGAGTTCCGCCAACAAGTCGTAAACGAATTCAGGGACAGCACCCTTCCCTATCATCTGATCAAACCGTTTCCTGCCTTCTCCCTGTTGCAAACGGGAATAAAGGGCGACAACAACACGGTGGAGAACAGCCTGGATTGTTTCATCGCAGGCGAAGATACGTATTTCGAATTTGGTAAATCGAAAACAAGATTCACCCCGCTCCTGGAAACGAAAATCATCCAGGCGCAACTGACGGATAATGCAGTCAATGCGGAAGAACAGGAAATAACATACACGCTGTCGTCTCCCCTGTTTATCGAAGATTATGCCGGGCTATCGCTTTATGTTGAGCATGCGGACAGGGAACTGGACATTACCGTCCGGATAGACGGCCAGGAAGTGCCGGTAGTATCCCCGGCAGCATACGAAAGCCTGCCCTTCAACAGCCTGTTCCACAAGCACCGGTTGCTGACAGACCAAAACCAGTTGCCCTTCGGCGCCTATGAATATTGGGCGGCATTCCAGGCAAGGCACCAGGCTCAATTGTTCTATATCGGGAGCTACGATACCCGCTTGATCCGGGCGAAAAGCAAGTCGCCGGTACTGAGTATCATTTGTAAGAATCCGATGAGCGGGGAGCAGCTAAAAAAACTGCATGTTCGCATCAACTGTGTGCCGGTGGTAAACATCCAAAAAAGCCATATCACCCTCAGTCCACAGGAACCGGTGAAAAGCCTGTCGTCGGGCGACACCTATTTCCTCAGTCTGCTTCAAGACGAAAACGGGCATCCGGATACTTCACCCTTCCTCATCCGGCATTATGGGATCGAGCGGTACAACCGGGAAGAACTGCTGTGGCAACTGAATGCCTTGTATAACCGGTTCATTTCCGACTACTACGCGTTTAAAGACATCGACGAGCTCAAAAAAGGAGATAAAATGGACAACCTGTACAAAGCGTTTAAAGAGATTCTCCCCGTTGTCAAACTGAACCGAAGCAATAAACCGTTTGAAAACTATGCGGTGTTGAAGCTCGACAAACGGTTGCAACCGCCCAACGACAAGGTAGGCATCCACTATCTGTCCACCAACTGCGAACAGGCCAACGGGATCAAAGCGGGCGAAAAACCCGTTTCCCTGTCTGAATTCCTGCACAGAGACAACACCTTTTTACTGAAAGACACGACGGGAGGAAAGACGGAAGAGAAAAACGAAGAGACGTTGAACCATCTGTCCCGGTACAGTATCCTCACACGGGGTACGTTGGTAACCAAAGCCGACATCAAAGCTTTTTGCTACAAGGAGCTGAGGAGCAAGGTGCAAGACGTTACCATCAACCATCAGGACGGAGTTACACAGGTAGATATACGCCTCAACAAAGAAGCGGTTCCGGAAAAGGAAGAAAAAGAATATGAAGAACGGCGGATGGCAAACAACATCCTGCAATCCGGGATCGTCGGCTTGCGGGTAAAGGTAACCATACATGGTTAAAAGGGGCATACGGGTAAAGAAGTGGTTCATCCTCCTGTTGCTGTTTCCTGCCACACAGGGATATGGGCAGACGAAAGCGGACGCCGTGGACTTATTGATCCGGTGTTATGAAATCCTGTACGCCTCTGGATCGCGGCCCGTCAACGAAGAACCGGCACCCACCCCGCCGTGCATGCCGGCGCCCGCCCATTTTTACGACAATTTCAATACAACCGTTATCGGATTCAACTTGTTACAGACAAGGGAGGTCTTCGCTTTCGCATTCCGCGACAGTGTATGCGCACCGCTGAAAATCCCCTTGCAGATCACGTCCGAATACGGAGAGGTAAGGGGAACCAACATACATCAGGGAGTGGATTTCCGGGTGAGTGTCGGAGATACGATATACAGTGTGTTTTGCGGGGAAGTACGCATCAGTAAATACGATGAAGTGGGCTATGGCAATGTGGTGGTGGTACGTAATTACAACATGAGTGAACTATTGTACGGGCATCTGGACCGAAGCCTGGTGAGGGTCGGACAAAAAGTCGAGGTGGGCGATCCGATCGGACTGGGAGGAAACACGGGCACCTCCAGCGGACCGCACCTGCACCTGGAAATACGGTCGTCGGGCTACAGCTTTAACCCCATCATCAACGGGCGGTTCCTGCAAAAACACCCGATACACCCCCCGTCAACCAGTTACCGACAGCCCCCCAAAACTCTTAAATAATAATAAACAGTAAGCACAACACCCCATAATTGTAACATTTTATTACCTTTGTCCCTGTTTTAATAACGCAACTATAATAGGACATTACATTTATGGCAAAACTGACTAAAGAAGACGCCCTGCGGTATCATGCCGAAGGAAAGCCCGGAAAGATTGAAGTTGTTCCCACCAAACCCCACAGTACGCAAGCCGACCTTTCGCTGGCCTATTCGCCCGGTGTGGCGGAGCCTTGCCTCGAAATCGAGAAGAATCCGCTGGATGCCTATAAATATACGGCGAAAGGAAACCTGGTGGCCGTGATCTCCAACGGCACGGCCGTCCTCGGACTGGGTGATATCGGCGCGATGGCCGGCAAGCCGGTGATGGAAGGCAAGGGGTTGTTGTTCAAGATATTCGCCGGGATCGACGTGTTCGATATCGAAGTGAACGAGAAAGACCCGGAGAAGTTTATCCAGACCGTCAAAGCCATCTCCCCCACCTTCGGCGGCATCAACCTCGAAGATATCAAAGCACCCGAATGTTTTGAGATCGAGACGCGCCTGAAGGCCGAACTCAACATACCCGTCATGCACGACGACCAGCATGGCACCGCCATCATCTCGGGAGCCGCCCTGCTGAACGCCCTCGAGATCGTGGGCAAGAAGATCGATGAGGTGAAGATCGTGGTCAACGGCGCCGGCGCCGCCTCTATCTCCTGTACCAAATTATATGTACGATTAGGCGCGAAGATGGAGAATATCCTGATGTGCGACAGCAAGGGGGTATTGTCCGTCCACCGCACCGACCTGAACGCGTCGAAGAAAGAGTTCGCCACCACTCGGGATATCCGTACACTGGCAGAAGCCATGGGGGGCGCCGATGTGTTCCTCGGACTCTCCGCCGCCGACGTGCTGACGCAGGAGATGGTACGTACCATGAGCAACAACCCCATCGTATTCGCCCTCGCCAACCCAAACCCGGAGATCGCCTATGCCGAAGCGATGGCTTCACGCCCCGATATCATCTTCGCCACCGGACGGTCGGATTATCCGAACCAGGTGAACAACGTGCTGGGCTTCCCCTATATCTTCCGCGGCGCACTGGATACGCACGCAACGGCGATCAACGAAGAGATGAAGGTGGCTGCCGTCTATGCCATCGCCGAACTGGCCAAGGAGCCGGTGCCGGATGTAGTGAACGCCGCCTACAGGCTGAAACGTACCACCTTCGGCCGGGAGTACATCCTGCCCAAA
Source organism: Tannerellaceae bacterium (assembly GCA_031555735.1). Classification (GTDB taxonomy): domain Bacteria; phylum Bacteroidota; class Bacteroidia; order Bacteroidales; family Tannerellaceae; genus JAJDIA01. The sequence goes on along the minus strand of JAVBUE010000016.1, from coordinate 5,301 downwards.
CCCCTCGATCCGCGGTTGCTCACCCGTGTATCCGTGGCCGTAGCCAAAGCGGCTATCGCATCGGGTGTAGCCCAGAAGACGATCACCGACTGGGAAGCGTATGGCCAGCACCTGCGGGAGATGATGGGCTACGACAACAAACTGCTCCGTTCGTTTGTGGAAATGGCGAAAGCCAATCCCAAGCGCGTGGTATTTGCCGAAGCCAACCATGTGAATATGCTCAAAGCCGCCGTCGAAGCCAAGGCGGAAGGAATATGCGAACCGATCCTGCTCGGCAACGAAGAACGCCTGCATAAGATCGCCGCCGAAGAAAGCATCAGCCTGGAGGGTATCGAGATCGTCAACCTGCGCCACGACCGGGAGAACGGACGGCGCGAACGGTTCGCCCGCATGCTTGCCGAAAAGAAAGCCCGCCAGGGTGTCACCTATGCCGAAGCGTATGAAACGATGGTGGACCGCAACGCCTTCGGGATGATGATGGTGGCTACCGGCGACGCCGACGCTTTCATCACCGGCGTATATAGCCGCTACTCCACCGTCACGAAGATGGCGGAAGAGCTGATCGGTATCCGCGCGCCCTACAAGCATTTCGGGGCGATGAATATCGTCAGTTGCAAGAAAGGAACGCTATTCATTGCCGATACGCTGATCAACCGCCATCCGTCGGCCGAAGTGCTGAAAGACGTCGCCCGGTTGACACACGACGCCGTCCGCTTCTTCGCCCACGAACCGGTGATGGCGATGCTGTCGTATTCCAACTTCGGCGCCGACAGGCAGGGAAGCCCGCTGAAAGTCCATGAGGCGATCGACTTCCTGCACGAACAGCACCCCGATATCCTGGTGGATGGGGAAATGCAGGTCAACTTCGCCCTCGACAAGAAGCTGCGCGACGAAACCTACCCGTTCAACAAACTGAAAGGGAAAGATGTCAACACGCTGATATTCCCCAACCTGAGCTCGGCCAACAGCGCCTATAAACTCCTGCTCGAAATGGGTATCGGCGAGACCATCGGCCCGATCCAGATGGGATTGAACAAACCGATCCACTTCACCGATGTGGAAAGCACCACCCGCGACATCCTGAACCTCACCACCGTTGCCGTCGTCGATGCCATCGTACAGGAACAGATTGAGAAAGAAGGGAAGGGAACAATGATGAATGATTAGTGATTAATAATGGCTATGCCCGGTCATGGGCATTGTTAACACCCGGATGGCTATGCCCGGTCACGGGCTTTGTTAACAACCGGATCATTGTAACCGATCATCCGGATCATTTTTTCGCTTGCTTTTCATGCGGCGTCGGCGACAGTTATACATTGTCCATCGCCTTCCAGATCGTTTGCTCAGGAACCGGGGCGACTATATGGACAGGTTCGGCGGATACGGGATGGATGAAGGAGGCGCTGCGGGCATGGAGACAGATGCCGCCGTCGGGATTGGAACGTTCGGCACCGTATTTGAGATCGCCTTTGATCGGGCAGCCCATTTTGGAGAGTTGTACGCGGATCTGATGGTGGCGACCGGTCTGTAGATCGACCTCCAACAGGTGATAGGTATCAGAATAAGCGATGAGCTTGTAACGGAGGATGGCCTTCTTCGAACCGGGTTTCTCCGTATCGTATGCAAAGGTTTTGTTCTGCTTTTCGTTGCGGACGAGCCAATGAACCAGCTCCCCCTCATCCTGTGGGGGGCGGTTCTTCACGATCGCCCAATAAGTTTTCTTCACGCCGCCGGTACGGAAGAGTTCGTTCATCCGCTCCAGGGCTTTGCTGGTTTTGGCAAAGAGGACGACGCCGCTCACCGGGCGGTCGAGCCGGTGCGTCACTCCCACAAACACATTACCCGGCTTGGCGTACTTCTCTTTCAGCCATGCCTTGAGCAGGTCTGAAAGAGGAGTATCACCGGTTTTGTCTCCCTGGACAATCTCGCCGCCCGCTTTGTTGACGGCGATGAGGTGATTGTCTTCGTAGAGTATTTCCATGATTACATCTGCATGCCGCCGTCGCAAAGCAGTACCTGTCCGGTCACGTAGGCCGACATATCCGATGCCAGGAAGGTAGCCACATTCGCCACATCGTCGGGCGTACCGCCACGGCGCAAGGGAATCTGTTTGGCCCATTCGGCTTTCACTTCTTCCGACAGGACAGCCGTCATCTCGGTGATGATAAAGCCCGGGGCGATGGCATTGGCACGGATACCGCGCGATCCCAGTTCTTTCGCCACGCTCTTCGCCAATCCGATCATACCGGCTTTGGAAGCCGAATAGTTGGCCTGTCCGGCATTGCCCGACACACCTACCACGGAAGCCATATTGATGATGCTGCCGCCTTTCTGTTTCATCATGATCGGTGTAACGGCATGTACGAAGTTGAAAGCCGACTTGAGGTTGACGTTGATCACCATGTCCCACTGCTGCTCGGTCATACGCATCATCAGGCCGTCGCGGGTGATACCGGCGTTGTTCACGAGGATATCGATCCGTCCGAAGTCTTTCAGGATTTCTTCCACTACCTTGTGCGTATCTTCATAATTGGCGGCGTTCGACGCATATCCTTTGGCTTTTACGCCATAAGCTTCGATCTCACGTTGTGTGGCCAGTCCATTCTCATCGATCGACAGGTCGGTGAATGCCACGTTCGCGCCTTCCGACGCATACTTGAGGGCAATCGCCTTGCCGATACCACGGGCGGCGCCGGTTACGATCGCCACCTTTCCTTCCAGTAATTTCATACTCTTTTATTCTACATTAATATTTAACTAAACAGGCGCCCGCGGAGTAGCCGCCACCGAACACGGTGAGGCACACCAGATCGCCCGGTTTAAACTGATCGGCATGTTGCGCATAGACCAGCGCCGAGCTGACGGAGCCCGTATTTCCCAATTCCGTGATATTCTGCAGGAACTTTTCTTCCGGCAGGTTGATCTGCTTGGCAATGTTGGACATGATGCGCAAGTTGGCCTGGTGACCGATGAAATAGGTCAGGTCGTCCCACGTATAGCCGTTACGTTCCAGCAGGTATTGCGCGTTCTTCGGCATGTAGGTGCATGCCTGGATAAACACGTCGCGTCCTTCAGGCATCATGATGCCGCCGTGGCGCGGACGCAGTTGCACGCCATCGGGTCCTTTGCCGATATGGCCGAGTCCCTGGGAGGTGATCTCCACCACTTCGCCTTCGCCTTCGCCCACCCGTTCGCGGGAGAGGAAGAACGCCGCCGCGGCATCTCCCCAGAGATGGCCCGCCTTCGGGTCGGTCTCGTTCGAATAGGCCGAGTTCTTATCGGCCGAAATGATCAGCGCTTTCGATGCCTTGCCGGTAGCGAAATAGCCTTCCACCACCTCGAGGGCGTTCACGAACGATGAACAGGCCGACGAAAGGTATAACGCACGCGCATTGGCGATGCCGAACTCCCGTTGCGCCACATGCGCCCCTGTCGCCACTGTATCGAAGGGCGAATAGGAAGCGGAAATAATCAGATCTACTTCGGTGATGTCATAAGGGAGAAGGGGGATCGCCTGACGGATCGCCTCCAGTCCCATTGTGTTTATGTTCTCATCAGCTTTAGCCCTCGATCGCGTTTTTATTCCGGTCCGTTGTTCAATCCACTCGCTTGTCAGCCCGTTTAACTCCAAAAAATGATCGTTATGTACACGTTCTGACGGTACATAGAATCCGGTTGCATTAATAAACATTATGGTTTACGTTATCTTGATTCCGTTGAATATTAAGTTGATTACATTGTCCCTTCGTTTGATGCGCTCCTGGATCGTATCGCCCAGCTGTCCGCGTATATACGGCACTTCCAGCCCTTTGATACAATGGTGAAGCACGATGGCCGTGATCGTAGAATCGGGCATCTGAAAGACGCCTTTCCGCATTCCATCTTCCAGAATCTCACGGATGAGCACGGTTTCTTTCTGGTCGAAATTCTTCCGTACCTTCTCCACCCTCCAGATATCGCGGAAGAAGTTGGCGCGGAGCGTACCGTTGCGAAACACGATCGCTTTCACGGCATCCAACCGTGTATAAATAAAAGTGATCAGTTTTTCATCGGCGGGCAGGTCTTTACCGGCTACTTCAAACAGCATCCGGTAGAGGGTGTCCAACTCGGACTCCACCACCGCCAGGTAGATCTCATTCTTGCTTTTGAAGTAAGTATATAATGTACGCCTGCCTTTGTTGGATGCTTGTGCAATATCGTTCATGGTCGTATTGTCCACTCCCATGCGGGCGAACAATTGCCGGGCCACATCCACCAACATATCGCGTGTTTTAGATACTGACATTGCCATGCTACTGCACATTTTGATTAAAACTGTGCGCAAAAGTACCTAAAAAAGATCGTATGTACCAAGCATATCGAAAAAAATTTGCAATAAATTTGCATTATTAGAAAATATACCTAACTTTGCACTCGCAATCAGGAAATGATCGCAACTATATCGCGGAGTGGAGCAGTGGTAGCTCGTTGGGCTCATAACCCAAAGGTCGTAAGTTCGAGTCTTGCCTCCGCAACTAAAGAAAAAGAATCGCTTTCCGGCGGTTCTTTTTTTTTGCGCCAGCTTACTATAGGTTCTCCGGGTTTCTGCAGATCAATGTCAAAATCCGATCCTGTGCGGCGTAGTGGGCGTGGTGCTGATCGAACGCTTCTTCCTCCCATGGAAGAAAGTGTTCCGGGAAGGGATGTAAATAACGAAAAACCCACCCCTATACACGGAGTTTGGGGAAAACTGCTTCCACCTTCCACTAAGGGGTGTTATCATGCAGGCTTACACTATGTTAGATAGTGGAAGGGGGGTGCGTTTTTCCTTCCACTTTCCCTCCACCCTCCTTCCACTGCGTGATAACTGCTCCGGCAATCTCGTATGTTGTCCCATTTTGAAATGGTACACCCGGCATTTCTATCTGCGTGCAGATGTTGATCCATCTGCATGTAGATATTGTGCAAGCAAAGTAGGAAAACAACCATAGGTAGATGATCTGACAATCATAGGTAGATGTTTGAACAACCATAGGTAGATGATTACACAATCATAGGTAGAAGTTGCGACAAATTGAAAAACAAAAAAAGATGTCAGCATTTCAATCTTCGTCCGGATGTTGTGCGGACAACGTCTGGATGTTGTCAGCACAACGTCTGGATGTTGTCAGCACAACATCTGGATGTTGTCAGCACAACGTCTGGATGTTGTCAGCACAACATCTACATGCGGATTGATCAACATCTACACGCAGATAGAAATGCCGGGTGTACCATTTCAAAATGGGACAGAGTACGAAATTGCCGGAGCAGCCACCA
>JAVBUE010000034.1:0-83189 GCA_031555735.1 Tannerellaceae bacterium | reverse complement strand
GTTGTAGTTTTCATACGTCTGGTTGGCACCAACCTCTATATTGTGTACAGGTTCTTTGGTGATGATATTGATAACCGCTCCTACAGCATTTGACCCATACAACGCCGATGAAGCACCTTCTACCATTTCGATACGTTTGATATTATTGACATCGATCTGGTCGAGGTTCACATTACCTCCGGCGCTTTCCGACACCAGGCGTTCGCCATCCACCAGGAAAAGGATGTAACGGCTGTTCAACCCTTTGATCCGGAAGTTGTTTCCCATCGCATTGGGCGACACGACTATGCCGGGGACATTATCCTGCAAGCTTTCGAGCGTGGATGTGGCGCCAGCCTTTTGAATATCCCTGTCTCGTATAAGCGTGGTAAGTACGGGAGTTTCCATCAACCGTTTTTCCGTTCGCGTGCCGGTTACTACTATTTCACCCAGTTCCATCTCTTTTTCGATAATAGACAGGTTGGGAAAGTTATTGGCGGTATCCGGCTTAATGGTAACAGGGATTTCAGTACTGTGCGCCATTATTGAATAGACATACAGCGTGTATGACCCGGCTGGCGCTTCAAAGGAGAAATAGCCTTTGGCATCGGTGGTGGCACCGTAAAAAGTGCCTTTCAATCCTACATTGATAAGCTCTGCCGGTTGTCCGTCGGCTGTCTTTACCATGCCGGTAACAAGCGTTTTAGATGTCTGGGCAAATAAGTAGAGAGGGAATACGGCAGAGAGAAAAAATATACATACGTGTTTAAGTTTAAGCATTTGTTTTTTCCTTTGAGGTTTGACACCGCAAAGTTCAGGTTTCTGCCATAGCCTCACAATCCCGTAAATTCGGTATATTCAGGGGATGATTCAGGGAGTAATCACTACATGTGGGTATTGGTCCGCTGATCATGTAAGACAGATGCATGACCGGTCACACCCGGCTACACGAAGTTTATTTTTGCAAAACATCTGCCACGGTGCCACGCGGCAGGTTCTATCTTATTGTTCATGAATAAGTTAGGTGCGTGGCAGATACCTGTGGCAGATCCGTTTTCCCGCCTTTTTGCTGCCACATCTGCCACGCGATGTCTAAAAAGTTTCCACCTAATGGAACAAAAAGATCCACCTATTTCGCTCCGTTTGGGTGCTTCAATCGGCTTGAGTTGGAGGGGGAGATAAAAAAGAAACTCCTGAGATTCGTTTGAATTTCAGGAGTTTACTTGTTTTTGCCTTGCGACTTCGTGATTTGCCTGGGGCTCGAACCCAGGACCCCATCCTTAAAAGGGATGTGCTCTACCTGCTGAGCTAGCAAATCTCCGGTTGCATCCGTATGAATGCGGGTGCAAAAGTAGGGCTATTTTTTGAATATGCAATAGGATAAGGAGGTTTTTTCCTTATTGGTCGCCACTTATTTGTTCCCGTTTCCACTCCCGTAGGCGTTTGATGCGGTCTTCCTCACTGTTTTCCATCAGGATGAAGCGTTTGTAGTACGACAGGCAGAGGGTGGTGAGCGGAAGGGCTACGATCAAACCGACGAAGCCCAGCAACGTGCCCCAGATAGACAATGACAACAGGATAATGGCCGGGTTCATCCCCATCGCCTTCCCCATGATACGCGGGGTGAGGAAGAGATCCTGGATCACCTGCACGATGCCCATCACAAGCACCGCCAACCCGAATATCACCCAGAAGCTCTGCCCGGTCTCCGCCGAACGCAACAGGCTCAGCAGGAGGATCGGCACCAGCCCGATCGTTTGCAGGTACGGGATGAGGTTCAGCATCCCGATAAACAACCCCAGGGTAACACCCAGCGGGAAGTCGATGATACGGAAACCGATCGCGAACAGGATCCCCACGCAAAGGGCGATGAGCGACTGCCCGCGGAAATACCGGTTCATGCTCTCTTCCACATCGCCGGCCAGCCCTTCCACGAACGGGCGGTAACGCTCGGGGATCAGCTTCTTCCACCCTTCGGCCAGGAATTCATAGTCGAGCAGGATAAAGATGAAGTAAAGCAGGATCACAAACACAATAGTGATGCTCACCACCACCGAGAAGGTGTTCGACAATAGGATCCACAGTTTGGGCGCGATCTGCTTGATCGTGTTCAGCACATTCTCTTTCTTCAGGATATCCATCAACTGGCTGATGTCGAAATTCGTTTGCAGGTATTGCAGCCAGCTTTCGGGAATAAAGGGGATATAGCCGTCGCGCAGGCTGTAGGTGTTGATGAGCGCCAGCGTTTTCTCCCCTTCTTCAATGATGGAAGGAACCACCAGGATACCCAGCAGCGTGAGCAGGCAGAGCAGGCAGAGCAACACCGCCGCGATCGACAGGATACGGCTCCTGAACTTCAGCCGGTACTGGAAAAACTTCACCGCCGGCTGCATCAGGTAAGCCAGCAGCCAGGCGATCAGGAAAGGCAACAGGGCGTTGCGTAACAACGTGATCAGGTACAACCCGCCCGCCACCACCAGGATGCTGAACAGGATCCGCGCCACGCGATCGAAAGTAAAAGGCTTGTCAAACAGTGGATTCATAACATATTCTCTATCTTTGCTTCCTACAAAGATACATGAAACTCAAGTATGAACGTACGTATGGAACGAAAAATAACCGGCACACTCTGCTCCTTCCTCCTCCTCGCCACCCTGCAGGCGCAAACACCGCAGCCCGTAAACCGCTTCCTGCAAGCCCCGAACCTGAAAGGAGCCACGTTCGCGCTGGTAGTCTCCGAAGCGCAAAGCGGCCACACCGTGTATGCCTATGACGCCGACCGCGAAGTGACGCCCGCCTCGGTGCTCAAGCTCGTCACCACCGCCACCGCGCTGGAACTGCTCGGCGAAGATTACCGTTTCCCCACCTCCCTCGAATACGACGGGGAGATCAGGGATGGCATCCTCCACGGCAACCTCTACATCAAAGGCAGCGGCGATCCCACGCTGGGGTCGGAACATACGGCAGGCGACCGGAACAACTACACACCGGCGCAAAACACCTTCATCCCCGCATGGATAGACGCGCTGCGGCAGGCAGGGATACGGGCGGTCCACGGCACGGTCGTCGCCGATGAGAGCCTCCTCGACACCGAAGGACTCTCCCCCAAATGGGTGTATGAAGACATGGGCAGCTATTACGGCGCGGGGAGCTACGGTATCAACGTGTTCGACAACCTCTACCGCCTCACCCTGCGGACAGGAGCGGCGGGCAGCCGTCCCGAGATCACCGGAAGCATCCCGCGGATGGACGGGCTACGCTTCCATAATTACCTGAGAGCAGCCCCCGTACCGTCCGACAGCGCCTTTATCCTCGGCGCCCCCTTTACCGCCGACCGTTACCTCTACGGTATTGTTCCCGCCCACCGCGACGCCTGCACCCTCAAAGGCGATATCCCCGACCCCGCCCTCTTCCTGGCATCGTACCTGACCCGATGTTTAGGCGACGAAGGCATCACCGTGAGCGGCAGCCCCACCTGCTACCGCCTGCTGGCCGAAGGCGGCGAATGGAAAGCCACGAAACGTACCACCCTATGCACCACTTACTCACCCAGGCTGGCGGAGATCATCCGGATCACCAACCATGTAAGCCATAACCTCTACGCCGACGCCCTCCTGAAGAAGCTCGGACAGAACTACCAACCCCTGCCCGGCGAATACCTCTCCGCCTTCGGCAAAGGCATACGGACGGTGGAGAACTATTGGAAGAAGAAAGGCATCGACACCTTCCCCCTCCGGATGTACGACGGTAGCGGGCTGGCGCCGGCCGATAAGGTATCCGCCCGTTTCCTCTGCGACCTGCTGGCGTATATGGCGATCCGGGCGACCGATCCCGCCGCCTGGCTCCGCTCCTTTCCGCAGGCCGGCGTGGAGGGATCGGTGCGCAACTTCCTCAAAGGCACTCCCCTGCAAGGGAAAGCGCGACTGAAAAGCGGGGGAATGACAGGCGTACGCAGCTATGCCGGCTACCTGACGCAAAACGGAAAGCAGTATGCCGTAGCCGTGTTTGTCAACAACTACCAGGGAGAACCGAAGCTCCTCCTCCCCGCCGTCGAAAGCATGCTGGTAGCCCTCTGCTCAGAGCTTGGGCATCAGTGAGCGCTGCGCCAGGAACTCGAAGAACTTCTCCTTATAACTATCTGATATCGGGATATACTCCTTTCCGAAGACGATACGGTTGCGTTCGATCACCCGGATCTTCTCCGGCTGGACGATGAAGGAGCGATGCACGCGCACGAAGCGGCTCTCGGGCAGCAGCTCTTCCATCGCCTTCATGCTCATGAGCGAGAGGATGGGGCGCGGCTCGCCATCGACATAGATCTTCACGTAATCTTTCAACCCCTCGATGTACAGGATACGGCGCAGCTCCACCTGCACCAGGCGGTATTCGGTCTTGATGAAGATACTCTCCGCCTCTTCCCGTTCACGGGGCGGGACAGGGGGAGCGGCGGCGGGTGATTCGTCGGGTTGCCGGCGAAGCATCTCATACCACTGCAACGCTTTATTCGCCGACTTGAGGAAATCGGGATAACTGATCGGCTTCAGCAGGTAGTCGAGGGCATTGACCTTATAACTGTCCAACGCATACTGGTCGAATGCCGTAGTAAAGATGATACGGGTATCGGTTTGGAGTATCTGCGAAAACTCCAGCCCGCTCAGCTCCGGCATCTGGATATCCAGGAAGAGCAGATCGACGGGTCGGTTCGTCAGTTCCGACAAGGCGTCGAGGGCACTGTGATACCTTCCCTGCAAGCGCAGGAACGGGGTTTTGTTGGCATAGCTTTCCAGCAGGCTGACGGCCAACGGTTCGTCGTCGATAATGGCACAGGTAAGTTTCATGCGGCAGATTCATTAACGGTAACAGACAGGCAGGCGCGGTAGGTTCCATCCTCCGTCCCGCAGATATAGGAATAACGCCCGGGATAGAGCAGCGAAAGGCGGCGGCCGAGGTTCACCAACCCGATGCCCGACCCGCTCATATCCTGCTCACCGGCTTTATGGAAGTCGCTGTTCACGATCGAACAAACCACCTGATCGTTGTCCTGGTGGATATGGATATGGATGAACGACGGCTTATTGTTGCTCACCCCATGCTTGAACGCATTCTCGACCAGCGAGATAAACAGCAGCGGGGCCACAAGCGTACCGGGCGACGAACAGGTGATCTCCGTTTTCAGTTCCACATGCTGCGGCAGGCGGATACGCATCAGTTCCACATAGTTCGTCACAAAATCCAGGTCTTTCCCCAAAGGCACCAGCGGCAGGTTGCTCTCATACATCACATAACGCAACATGCGGCTCAGTTCATGCACCGCCTCCTGCGCTTTCTCGGGACTGAGGGCGATCAGGCTGTATATATTATTTAATGTATTAAAAAGGAAATGCGGGTTGAGCTGGCTTTTGAGGTTCTGCAACTCGGCTTCGCTGCGGCTGCGTTCGAGTTCCTTCCGCTCGGCCTCCAACGTGTACCAGTTGCCGGTCATCCGGAACGACACCGCCAACGCCGCGATCAGGCTGTATATGCCGAAAAACGCCAGGTAGAAACCGATCTGCTCCATGGTGCTGGGATCGTACTTATGCGGCGGGCGGCCGCCCTCCTGTGTGATGGGGATCATCTCCTGCGCATAATGGACGGCGATCATCAGCCCCACGATCAGCCCCGCATTGACAAAAAGGAACCTGTACGTTTGCTTGGTGAACAGGAATCGCTTGACCAGAAACAGGTAGTTCACATAAAACAACAAAGTAAACGAGCCGATCGTGATCAGGAAATGCAGGTACCTGCTCAGGGAGATCGTCGTAGCGTCACGTCCGGTAAACAGGAACGGGAAACCCAGGAACATACCCCAGGCGATGATGTGGATCAGTCCGCCCCAGCGTTTGGGGGCTGTCGGCGCGTTGGCAGACGGTGTGGTTTCTTTCGCTTTCATCCGGCAAATATAGGAATATGAATCAATGCTTTATCAGATAAGGGAAGAATATTTGCGTCTTCCGAATCAGAAGCAAAACTACGCCTCTCGCTCCGGTTTGTCCTCCTACATTATATAGAAACCCCGATGGCATAGACAAAGGTCGCCCATTTACCGACCAAGGGCCGGTTTCCCGTTGGTCGATGATCCCGGCGGATTGGCCGATCCTTCCGCCTGCTTCCCACGAACCGCTTACTTGATGGCAGTCAAGAAAAAGAACATTATAGATGATTGCTGAAAAAAAACACTTTTTTTGTAGGCGAATTGTTAAACTATCGGTAACTTGCACGGTCAATAAAAAAACCACTGAAGAAGCATTTATTTTTTAATCCCATATCTATCATGACAAACAGAAGAAATTTTATCCGTAACGCATCCCTCCTTACCATAGGCGGATTATTCGCAGGCAAAGCCGGACGGACGGCCGCAGCCATTCCCGCAGCTACCGATGTGGCCGCGAAGAAGAGTTTTGGATTGCAAACGTATTCCGTCGGCGGCGAACTGGCGAAAGACGTGCCCGGCGGGCTGAAGAAAATCAAAAGCTATGGCTATTCCTACCTCGAACTGGCCGGTTACAATGGCGGCAAGATCAACGGCGTATCCATGGCCGAGTATAAGAAAATGTGCGACGATGCCGGCTTGGCGATCCGTTGCTCACACATGAACCCGCCGGCCAACCAATACACCCCCGAAGTACTGGGTAAGATCAAGGACTTCTGGAAGAAAGCCGCCGACGACCATGCGTCTATCGGTTGCAAGCTGATCGTCCAACCCGGTCAACCCGCTACCCGCAGCGTGGAAGAAGTGAAGTATGTAGGCGAAGTATTCAACGAAGCCGGACAGATCAGCAAAGCCGCCGGACTCTCGTTCGGCTACCATAACCACGACGGCGAGTTCGCCCGCGTCGTACCCGGCGGGAAAGAACCGATCCGCGGCCGCGCCTGGGGCAAGCAGCCCGAAGGCATCGAAGTGATCTACGACGGTATGCTGAAATACACCGACCCGTCGCTCGTCTTCTTCGAACTGGATGTATATTGGGCGGTAATGGGACAACAGGACCCGGTGGAATACATGAAGAATTATGCCAGCCGCATCAAAGCGCTCCATATCAAAGACCGCGCCGTGCTCGGCCAATCCGGCATGATGAACTTCGAAGTGATCTTCCAACAGGCGTATGCCAACAAGATCGAAAACTTCTTCGTGGAACTGGAAGGCATCAAAGGCATGACGCAGTTCGAAGGCGTGGAAGGCTGCGCCAAATACCTGCAGAAAGCTAAATTTGTAAAATAAGACGGCTTCTTGTTGCGGTACCGTGTAAGGTGTTTGTGCCTGCAGTACTGTCAACATCAGGTAGAAGAATCGTCATTAACAGGATCCTCTGTTACAGGCAGTAGGATCCTCTCCTCTTCCCACCGTGGTGGAAAGGTCTTCCCACAAGGGTGGGAACATCTTTCCACCACGGTGGGAAGACCTTTCCACCACGGTGGGAACATTAAACCATCCTAACGCCGGCACTACTCCTTCCTCAGGTTGACAATAGAAGAGGCGGTTGTTGTCAGGAAAAGCCCGGTCAGTCTGACAACGAATAGGGTTTGGAGGCGGGGGCGATGCCACGCTTTTTGTTGGGCGTGGACGACATGTCGAACACCAGTTCGCCACCCTCCTGTATATCCGCCACGGTGAGATAGGTCTTGTCATATACCTTGCCGTTCAGGCGGACGGAGGATACGTAGCAGTTCTTGTCGCTCACCTTGTCGGCTTTGATCGTCAGCGTATTGCCGTTGCCGAGCGTTACTTTCATATAGGGCAGGTAGGGTGCGCCGATCACAAACTGTCCGCTTCCCGGGCATACGGGATAGAAGCCCATGGCGGTGAAGATGTACCAGGCCGACATCTGTCCGCAATCGTCGTTCCCGCACAGTCCGTCGATGGTGTTGCGGTACATCCGGTTCATGATCTGGCGTACGCGGTATTGCGTTTTCCACGGCTGGCCGGTCCAGGCATAGAGGTAAGGCACGTGGTGGCTGGGCTCGTTGCCATGCACATAGTTGCCCATGATTCCTTCGCGGGTGACATCCTCCGTTTCTTCGAAATACTTATCCGGCAGGTGCATGGTGAAGAGGGAGTCGAGGCGGTTGACGAAACGCTTTTCGCCCCCCATCAGTCCGATCATCGCTTTCACATCGTGGGGGATGAAGAAGGAGTAGTTCCACGAGTTACCCTCGATGAAGCCCTGCCCGTGCGTGCTGAGGTAGTCAGGGTTCGGTTTCCAGTTGCCGTTCTTCAGCCGTCCTTCGGCGAAGCCCGTCTGCGCATTGAAGGTATTCTTGTAGTTGAAAGCCCGCTGTTTGTAGATTTCGGCGATGGAATCGTTGCCGAGCAGGCGGGCGGTGTTGTAGATCGTCCAGTCGTCGTACGCATATTCCAACGTCATGGAAGCCCCTTCGCCGCTCACGTCAAAAGGCACATAGCCATACTTTACGTAATCGCCGATCGCGCCGTAGTACGCGAGGTTGGAGCTGTTGCACATCGCTTCCAGTGCCTTCTTTCCGTCAATCTTCATACCCGAAGCCACGGCGTCGGCGATGACGGGCACGGCATGGTAGCCGATCATACACCAGTTTTCGTTCGCCATATGCGCCCATATCGGCAGCGCCTTATGCACGCTCTGGCTGTAGTGTGCCAGCATGGAGCTGATCATATCCGCGCCGCGGTTAGTCTTCAGCAGGTTCAGCAGCGGATGTTCGGCGCGGAAGGTATCCCAGAGGGAGAAGACGGTATAGTTCGTGAACCCGTCGGCGGTATGGATTTCATGGTCGAGTCCGCGGTAGCGTCCGTCCACATCCATATACACGGAGGGGTTGATCATCGTATGGTAGAGGGAGGTGTAGAGCATGGCGAGCTGGTCGGCGTTGCCTTTGGCTTCGATCACATCCAGTTCTTTTTCCCATTGGGCGGAGGCGGCGGCAGCCAGTTGGCCGAACGAGCGTCCGGCGGCTTCGGCCTCCAGGTTCTTCAACGCGCCCGAGCAACCGACGGCGGAGAGGGCAACCTTGGCCACCACCGTTTCATCCGCATTGCCGAAGTCGAAGAAGCAGGTCACTTTCCGTCCGGCTATCTCCGGGAAGTTGCGGGTGAGGTTGAACTTCCTCCAGAACCCGTTGTACATCGGCCGTTCATGGTCGATATAGCCATACGCGGTAATCGGTTTGGAGAACGAGATGGCGAAGTAGGTGTAGTTCGTACGCGCCCATCCGTTGGTAATCCGGTAGCCGGTGACTAAGGTATCGTTTTCCACCCGGAGGCTTGTCCACAGCACTTTGCCGTCGTAGTTATAGATGCCGTGTGTGAGGTCGAGGATCACATGCTGATCCACTCCCTGCGGATACGTATATTGATGGATGCCGACGCGCGGGGTGGCGGTAAGCTGCGCTTTGATGTTGTAATCGGCCAGCGTCACTTCGTAGTAGCCGGGGCGTGCTTTCTCCGTGTCGTGCGAGAAGCGCGAACGGTAGCCGCTATCCGGATTATCGGCCGTGCCGGGGTTCAGCTTCGGCGCGCCGGTGACGGGCATCAGCAGGATATCGCCGAGATCGGAGTGCCCGGTACCGCTGAGGTGGGTATGGCTGAAGCCAACGATGGTAGGATCGGTGTACTGGTAACCGGCACAATACTTATACGCGTCTTTCTGATACACGCCTTTGACGTTGTGCGGGATCGTATCCGTATCCGGACTTAACTGTACGATACCGAAGGGGTAGCAGGCGCCGGGGAATACATGCCCCATCTTGTCTGTCCCGATCAGCGGGTTGACATAATCTGTCAACGACTGTTTCACCTGTGCCTGTACGCCGATGGCGCAGGCGAGTAACGCAATACTCAGCAGTTTCGCTCTTTCCATAACACGCTTTTTTCTTACCAATGATCTGTAACTTACTTGTTTTTCACGCGTGCAAATGTACCTTTTTCTTTTACTTCCCGGGCGGTTTCCTACCTTAAAATAGGGATGAAGGGTGTAAAATATACCTATTTGGCGGGATTGTGGGGCGAAAGGCGATGCTCTTACTTTGCATCCTGTAAAAAACGATCAATTGTAAGTATATGAAAAAAGGTGTTTTCTGTCTTTTATTCTCCATTCTTTTTCTTCACATTACCCAGGCCACCGATATCCGGGGGCAGGTACAAACGCCTTCACACGAAGGTCTCGAGTTCGCAACCATCTATATCCACGAAGCGGAAGTGGGTACGGTCACCTCCGCCACGGGAACGTTCGTGCTGCCGGATATGCGGCCGGGCAGTTATACGCTGACGGTATCTTCCGTTGGCTATCAGAGCCGCACCCTCCCGGTCTCCGTATCCTCCCGCGACAATACGGTGCAGATGGATACGATCATCCTCTCACCCACCGTGCAGCAATTGGGCGAAGTGGTGGTTACCGGCCGCAGCAACGGATATACCACCCGGAAGATCTCGGCGTCGATCCGGCTGGATGAGCCGCTGATCAACGTGCCGCAGAATATCCAGGTAGTAGGCCCTTCGATGCTCGCCGACCAGCAGATCACGAGCATGAGCGACGGGGTGATCCGTAACGTCAGCGGCGTGACGCGGCTCGAACACTGGGGCGACTCCTACACCCGCCTCAACGCGCGCGGTTCACGGATGGCCGCCTTCCGGGAGGGGATGAATGTGACGTCCAACTGGGGGCCGCTTACCGAAGACATGAGTTACGTGGAACGGATCGAGTTCGTGAAAGGCCCGGCGGGCTTCATGATGTCGAACGGCGAACCCAGCGGTATATATAATGTAGTGACTAAGAAACCGACGGGGGAAAAACGGGGGCAAGCCTCGCTTTCTTTCGGCAGTTTCGACTTCTACCGGGCTACGCTCGACCTGGACGGACAATTGGACAAACAAAACAAACTCCTCTACCGCCTCAACCTGATGGGGCAGACAAAGAACTCGCACCGGGCCTATGAATTTAACAACCGCTACAGCATCGCGCCGGTGATCAGTTACCAGGTGAACGACCGCACATTGCTGACGGCCGAATATGCCCTCCAGTATGTGCAGTCGTCGAACACCGGCTCGTTTTACGCCTTCGCCCCCGACGGCTACGCGACGTTGCCGCGCGATTATTCGATCCTTGAACCGGGAATGGAGCCGACGCGGATCTACGACCACAGCCTCATCCTGAACCTCCAGCACCGGTTCAACGAGCATTGGAAACTGACGGCGCAAGGCGCCTACATGCGTTACAATAAGGAAGGCAGCTCGATGTGGTTCAAGTCTGTCCAGCCGAATGGCGATATGATCCGTACCGCCAGTATCGGCGATGCGCTGAATGAAATGAAGTTCGGGCAGGTGTTCGTGAACGGGGATGTACGGACGGGAATCATCAACCACCGTATCCTGGGCGGTTTCGATACGGGCGACAAGCATGCGTGGTACGACTGGAGCCAGACGTTCGCACTGGACTCCGCCGGTACCTATAATATCTATAATGAAAACTACAAGCCGGGCTTCCCGTATTACGGCTATCCGCATTTCGACCGTACACGGCCGCTGAAGGAGCGTTCGAACATGACGCAGATCTCCCAGTCGTATGTATCGCTGTATGTGCAGGATGAACTGGGCTTCTTCGACGACCGCCTCCGCCTCACCCTGGCGGGTAGATATACGCATGTGAAAGACAATTCCTATGGCACGACGGTGACCGATGAGACGCATTTCTCTCCCCGCGCCGGACTCAGCTTCTCGTTCGACCCGAACACCTCGGCCTATGCGCTGTACGACCAGAGCTTCTCCCCCCAGATGGGGATCCTCCGCAGCGGGGAGAAGGTGAAGCCCATCACCGGTAATAATATGGAAGTGGGCGCCAAAAGGGCGTGGATGGACGGACGGTGGAACACGACGCTCTCCCTCTACCGCATCCTCAAAGACAACGAAACGGCTGCCGACCCGGACAACCGGCCGGACGAATCATACAAGGTACAGGTGGGACAGTCGGTAGCCAAAGGCGTGGAAGCGGATCTCCAGGGCGAGATACTCCCCCACCTGAACATCGTGACTAACTATGCCTATACGGATTATAAAGTGACGAAGGCGAAGGATAAGAACACACCCGAAGGTACCCGCCTGCCCGGATATGCCAAGCATACATTCAACGTATGGCTCAAGTACCAGTTTGCCCAGGGATTCCTCCGGGGCTTTTACCTGTCGGCAGGACAAACGTCGCTGATCGACCGGAGCACCTGGGGCGGATTGCAGGACGGCAAGTCCACGCTGCCCGATTACTTCCGCTTCGACGGAGCCGCCGGCTGGAAGAAAGACCGGTTGGGCATCACGCTGAACGTGTATAACCTCGCCGACCGTTACCTCTACAGCGGATCGGTGTCGGGCGGGGTGTATTACTGGCAAACGGAACCGCCGCGCAATTACCGCCTGGGTGTGACCTATACGTTCTGATCGGTACCGTATGATTTCATTCCGCACCGCAGCCCATTGGCTGCATGTATGGTTGGGACTGGCTTCCGGGCTGGTGGTCTTTATCGTGGCCGCGACCGGATGCCTGTTCGCTTTCCGGACGGAGATTACCGGATGGATGCTCCCCTTCCAATCCGTACGGGTGGAAACGGGGGCGTTCCTCTCGCCGGAGGTGATCCGGGAAAAGGCGCGCCCGCAGGTATATACCTGCCCGGCAGACAGCAGCCATGTGATCTTCGGCGTCACCTACGGCAGGCGCGACCGGGCGGCAACCGTGGCGTTCACACACCGCACGGAGGGTTATACCCTGTTGTTCCTGAACCCTTATACCGGCGCGTACCTGGGGAAGCAGTCGCAACGGGAGGATTTCTTCCGTTGGGTATTGAACGGGCACCGGAGCCTGTGGCTGCCGTATCCGGTGGGAAGACCGATCGTAGGCTGGTCGATAGCCCTGTTTGTAGGGGTGCTGGTATCGGGTATCGTGATCTGGCTCCCGAAACGGATCAGCCGCAAATCGTTGGCAAACGGACTGCAGATGAAAGGGAAATGGCGGACGTTCCGTCTTACATACGAGTGGCACAAAGTGGGGGGTATCTATCTGGCGGTGTTTGCCCTGGTGCTGGCGCTCACGGGGCTTACCTGGAGTTTCAGAGGGTTCTCGTCGGCCTACTACAGCCTGCTGTCGGGCGGGAAAGCACTGAAACGATGGGAGGTTCCACAGTCGGACACGACACAGGTGGCTTCGGTATCTTCCCCGGATCATCTCCTGTGGGAACGGATGCTGGCCACCTATCCGATCGGTGAAACGGGCACGTTTATGTTCGACTTCCCAACGGGAGAAACGGGGGTGTACCGCGTCTGCTTCAACCCGGCCAACGACGGGACTTTCTACCGGCGGCACTTCCGCTTCTTCGACCGGCATACGCTCAACGAAGTACCCGGCGGCGGGATCTACGGGATCAGTTATGCCGATTCATCCACCGCCGACAAGCTGTACCGCATGACCTACGATATCCATGTGGGCGCCATCGGCGGCCTCTTCGGAAAGATACTGGCTTGCCTGGCCAGCCTCTTCGTCGCCAGCCTCCCGGTAACCGGTTGGCTGATCTTCCGGAAGAAGCGGTTCTCCCGGTCTGACAAAAACCAATGAGCGAGCGGAGAAAAACGGGCGGAATCCGGCTGTTTTTCTCCCCTTTTCAGGCGATTTTCCGGTTATTACAGGTGGTTGGCGAAACAAAGATAGGTGGATGTCCGGACAAAGATAGGCGGATGTTTGCGCAAAGATAGGTAGTGTAACGTCAATTTGATTATGTCTGATATTTGTCGTATATTTGCCACAAAAACAGCTATGGCAGCACGGTATAAAGTAACATTAAGCTTAGAAGAGCGGGCTGAACTGGAAAGCATCCTTAAAAAAGGGAAACACACCTCCTTGGAATTCCGCAACGCATGTATTTTGTTAAATAGCGATGAAGGAACAGAAGGAAAGAAGTACAGCAATGAAGACATAGCTCAGATGCTTCACATAACTACAAAGACTGTTGAGCGATTAAGGCAACGATTTGTGGAAGAAGGCTATGAGGCTTGTTTAGATAGGAAGCCATATCCGGAGGTTACCAGTATAAAAGCAGATGGTGACTTTGAGGCTCATTTAATAGCACTAAGTTGCAGTGAAGCTCCTGAAGGATATGCCCGCTGGTCATTGCGGTTGCTCGCGGATAAAATGGTTGAATTGAAGTATGTTGACACGATTTCGCATGAGACAATCAGGCAGACATTAAAAAAAACGAAATCAAGCCGTGGCGTGTCCAAGGATGGATAATCCCCCCTTTGCAGAATGGCGATTTTGTGTCCTGCATGGAGCGTGTTCTGGACGTGTACAAAGAAGCTTACGACCCGCTTCGTCCAGTGGTTTGCATGGATGAGTCTCCCAAACAATTGATAAAAGAGACCCGCCTGCCTTTGGAAAGGAAACCCGGAAGTGACGAAAAAGCGGATTATGAATACGAACGGTGTGGCGTTGCCAATATATTCATGGTAAATGAACCGCTACGAGGAAAGCGATATGTGAAAGTGACAGAGCGGAAAACAAAAGAGGACTGGGCTCATCTAATGAAGGAGATTGCAGATGAACACTATCCATATGTGGAAAAAATAAGATTGGTCATGGATAATTTGAACACACATAAACCGGCTTCCCTTTATGAAACATTCCCGCCGGAAGAAGCCAAGCGGATATGGGACAGATTTGAATTTATCTATACCCCAAAACATGGTAGTTGGCTCAACATGGCAGAGATAGAACTTCATGTCCTTAACAGACAATGCCTCAATAGGAGAATTGGAGATATGGAAACAATGAAGAAAGAAGTGGTCGCTTGGCAAAGAGACAAGAATAACAGGAATGCTAAGATAAGTTGGAGGTTCACAAATGATAGTGCCAGAATTAAGCTAAAGAGGCTTTATCCGACAATTTTAGATTGACGTGACAGTAGATGGTTGAACGTCCACCTATGCCTGTTTCCGGAAGAAGGGCTGTTTTTGTATTCCGAAGCCGGAAAGCGGCGGAAGGAACGGCGCCGGACGTCCTTTTTTTCGCCGGATGATGACGGACAACACACCGAAGGAGATCGACAAAGTGTCGTTTAAGGTGTGATCTTCCATCGTATGCCGTAGTAAGAGGGGCGGGCTGCTCCCTGCAAACTGTGTTATTTTGTTACCAAATGGAGCTATGCCCTTTCTTTCTGTCCGGGGCGAACCCTCTCAGTTTCCGTTTTTCCGAAGCCACCTCCCCCTGTGCCCGGAATATCGCCCGCTGCGAGGGGTTCGGTTGACAATTTGACAAAATGATTTTTTTTATTGTTTTTCGATAAAACTATTTGCGAATATAAAAAAGAAATGATACAGTGGATACTAACGGGTGGTGTGCGCCCGTTATATACCATATACGCATTTAAACACACACAGCTATGTTCACACTTCACCTGAAAAGATTCCTGCGGAAAGCATTGCCTTTCTGGCAGGAGATTTGTTTTATCGTGCTGCTGACATGTCTGTTGGTTAGCATGCTGATAGGTTTTGCCGTCAACAGCGCTTTCCGTTGGGACGTGGTCAACATCGTTTTTTTCAGCCTGTTCAGCTTCTTCCTGTTTGCCTTTGTCGGGCAACTGTTCTGGAAAAACGCCGGTGTGGCTTTTGTCTTGTCTATCATCTGCGGATCGCTTGCCTTCCTGCTGTTTATCGTGGTGCTGCGCTTCCAACTGGCAAAGAAGGGCATGCGCCCGTTCGATTTCGGGCTGATGATGCTCTTTTGCCTGGGATATATGTTTGCCGCCGTGTCCATGCTGGCTAAATATTTAATTCGCACAAAATAAGAGCCAAAGCACCTTTTTCCGGTATAAAAAACGTATTTTTGGAAACACTTCACCGCCCCCCGGCTGAAAGGGGGCGGTATGTGCTGTATGCCGCTTATTACTGACAATTAAATGATACGTTATGAGAAGCTCTTTACTTGTATGGATGAGTGTGTTGATAGCCGCCCTTACCGGCGAGGTATCGGCAAAAGAAAAAGTTGTTTTGTTTGATCTGGCACATGGAAGCAGGCAACAACTGGTGGAAAGCTACCGGACAATCGTTGGCGAAAACAAAGATGCCGTCCTGAAGATCAATGAAAATGAAATCACGGCGGAAGCATTATCAGGCGTTGATGTGCTGGTCATGCTCGCACCAACCACCCCGGTCACCCCGAAGGAACAAGACGCCATTGTCGCCTTTGTACGTAAAGGTGGCGCCCTCTTCTTTAACTTTGAAGAAGAGCGGAGGGCGAAGCTGGAAGGCTCCGGCGCCAATGAGATCGTTTCCCCCTTCGGTATCCGTTACGCCGCCGAAAACACCCCTGTCCGCCATAATTGCGGAGCCAAAACGGTCAAGGGAGAAATCTGTGCCGAGATCCGTGAGATCCCCTACAGCGGCGGGCGGGTGATCACCGGAGGAAAACCCCTTTCGTATGCCTTTGACGAAGGCGACTACCCGCATGCCGTATATACCACCACCCCGGAAGGCGGCAAGCTCATCGCCACCGGCGACGGCATGGCCTCCCTGTTGCTGGGCCTGCCGGAAAACGAAGGTGTCCGCTTCTCCGGAACCAGCCCCGCCGACTCAAAGTTCTGGGGAAAAGACAGCCGCGTCTTTATTCGGGAGGTGATGGGGTGGTTACTGGAATAATGAGGTCTTCACCGTTAACGTTTACAATTCTATCCGCATGAAACAAACTTTGTATTGGCTGTCTGCCTTCCTCACCCTGTCAACAGCCGCCTTCAGCCAGGATTACTATACGCAATCTGAACGGGAACACTGGTTACGGCAGGCAGAGAAGAACAAACCGGTGCTGGCTTCCCGCATCGTACAACCCACCCGCCTGGTGCGGATGGAACCAGACGTGCAGGCTTTCCAGGGCTGGAAAACCGTACCGGCAGGGGAAGTAACGTCGTTCTACTCCACATCCGTCAAGTCGCAGCCCGCGTTCATCCTCGATTTCGGCGAGCACCTGACGGGGTATGTATCTTTTGCCGTATCGCCTATGCAACCCACGCCGGATGCGCCCGCACGTCTCCGCCTTACCTTCGGCGAAGTGCCGTCGGAACTGGCTACCCCTTTCGATCCCTATCCCGGGGGACTGAGCCGCGCCTGGCTACAGGACGAACTGGTGACGGTGATGACCGTGCCCGACACGATCACCCTTCCCCGCCGCCTGTCGTTCCGCTACGTGAAAGTGGAGCTGGTGCACGCGCCCTCATACGACTTCGCCGTCTCGCATATCGAGTGCCGGGCCATTACTTCGGCGTCGCAGACGACGCCGCCACTGCCATCCACGGTGCCCGCCCTGATCCGGGAGATCGACCGGGTGGGACTCCATACGCTGAAAGAATGTATGCAAACAGTCTATGAAGATGGCCCGAAACGGGACCAACGCCTGTGGATCGGTGACCTTTACCTCGAAGCCCTGGCTAATAATTATTCGTACAAGCAACACGACCTGACGAAGCGTTGCCTCTATATCCTCGCCGGACTGGCCGACCCAAACGGCTTGCTCAACGGCACGATCTTCGAGAAACCCTATCCGCACGCCCAGGCCAAACAAATATTGTATGATTATGCCTTACTCTATAATGTAGCCCTGAAAGATTACCTGGATGCTACCGGCGACCGGCAGACGGCGGAAGACCTCTGGAAAGTGGCGCGCAAACAGCTCGACATCGCCCGCCCCTATTTGCAGGACAATGGATTGATGGATTATGGTACGGCAAGCCGGAACCTGTGGGTATTCTTCGACTGGCGCGACGGCCTGCACAAAGAAGTAGCCATGCAGGGATTGACAATTTTCGCCTTTGAACAAACCTACGAGCTGGCGCGCCTGCTGGGTAAAGAGAAGGAAGTAGCCGACCTGCCTCCCCTCCTGAAGAAGATGAAGGCGGCAGCCCGTAAGCGCCTGTACGATAAAAAGAGCGGTTTGTTCAGGGGTACGACCGATCCCCAGCTCTCGTATGCCTCCCAGGTATGGATGGTGCTCGGCGGCGTGGCTACCCGCGCAGAAGCGCAACGGGCGCTGAAGGCGGTGGCGCTGGCCCAAGACGTGGTTCGTCCGGGTACTCCCTATGCCTACCATTATTATATACAGGCGCTGGTAAACTGCGGACTGAAGGAGGAAGCCCGGACAGCCCTTACGGACTATTGGGGCGGCATGATCCGGAAAGGCGCCGATACGTTCTGGGAAGCGTATGATCCGGATAACGATTATCTCTCTCCCTACAACTTCTTCCCGATGAACAGCTACTGCCATGCCTGGAGCTGTACGCCGGTCTATTTCATCCGGAAATATCCGGATATTTTCCAACAATAAAACTGGATATATGATGGCAAAACGAATCGTTGTAGTAGGAAGCTGCAATACCGACATGGTCATTAAATCCGACCGGTTACCCGTTCCGGGTGAAACCATTATCGGTGGAACTTTCATGATGAATCCGGGGGGTAAAGGAGCCAATCAGGCGGTAGCCGCTGCCCGCCTGGGTGGGGAAGTTACTTTTATTACCAAGACAGGAAATGACCTGTTCGGGCGTCAGTCCCTGGCATTGTATAAACAGGAGCATATCGATACACAGTATATCCTTTCGGATCCCAACCAACCTTCAGGTGTGGCATTGATCACGGTGGACCGGAACGGGGAGAATTGTATTGTGGTAGCCTCCGGCGCCAACGGGACGCTGGTACCGGCGGATATCGAACCGGCCGGGGCGATTATCAACACCGCCGGTATCCTGCTGATGCAACTGGAGATACCCATTGAAACGGTGGAATATGCCGCCCGCACAGCCTGCCGGGCAGGTGTGAAGGTGATACTCAACCCGGCGCCCGCACAGACATTGCCGGATGAGTTGTTGCGCAACCTCTACCTGCTTATCCCCAACCGGACGGAGGCGGAACTGATCTCCGGTATCCGGGTGGACGACTGGGCATCGGCCCGCTCCGCCGCCACGATCATCAGTGCGAAAGGGACGGAAAATGTAGTGATCACCCTGGGTTCGCAGGGCGCACTGCTGAAGGAGGGCGACGTCTTCCACGAGATCCCCGCCGTGCGGGTAGATCCGGTGGATACCACAGCGGCGGGTGATACCTTCTGCGGCGCGATAGCAGTAGCCCTCTCCGAAGGAAAAGCGATGCCGGAAGCCGTCCGCTTTGCCGCGGCCTGCTCGGCGATCACTGTCACCCGCATGGGAGCACAGGCGTCGATCCCCACCCGGAAAGAAGTAGAATCAACAGTTAACTTTTAAATCCATACAGTATGTTTATAGTCGATAGTTATTTTCTGGCCGTGATGCTATGTGTCGTTACGATGTTTTGCTGGGGATCGTGGGGAAATACCCAGAAGTTGGCAGGTAAAAAGTGGCGTTACGAGTTGTTTTATTGGGATTACACGATCGGTATCCTGTTGTTCTCCATCGTGATGGCATTTACGCTGGGGAGCATCGGCAGTGAAGGCCGGGGGTTTGTGGAAGACCTGTTGCAGGCAGACCGGATGAATCTGGGAAGCGCCTTGCTGGGCGGTATCATCTTCAACGCATCCAACATCCTGTTGTCGGCGTCGATCTCGATCGCCGGGATGGCGGTGGCTTTCCCGCTGGGCGTGGGACTGGCGTTGGTGTTCGGGGTATGCATCAATTACTTCAGTGCACCAAAGGGCGATCCGGTGATCTTGTTCCTCGGGGTGTTGCTCATCGTGGTGGCGATCGTACTGAACGGGATCGCCGCAGGCAAGCATGTGAAAGGGGGACAGCAGACGACGGCGAAGAAAGGCATCGTCCTGGCAGCCGTGGCAGGTATCCTGATGTCGCTGTTCTTCCGCTTTGTGGCATCGGCAATGGACCTGGATCATTTCGAAGCGCCGACGGCGGGGATGATCACGCCTTATACGGCGTTCTTCATCTTCTCGGCGGGAATCTTCCTGAGTAATTTCCTGTTTAATACGGTGGTGATGCGGAAGCCGTTCGTGGGCGAACCGGTGGGCTACGGCGTTTATTTCAAAGGATCGCTGAATACGCACATGGTGGGTATCCTGGGCGGATGCGTATGGTCGCTGGGTACCTTGTTCAGTTATATCGCCGCCGGTAAGGCAGGGGCTGCCATCTCGTACGCCCTCGGCCAGGGAGCGCCGATGATCGCTGCCGCCTGGGGCATCTTCATCTGGAAAGAATTCAAGGGGTCGTCGCGGTTGACCAACCTGTTGCTCACCCTGATGTTCATCCTCTTTATCAGTGGGCTGGGACTAATAGTGCTGGCAGGCAAGAAAGGGGATGCAGCCGCCTCGGGAACGCGTCCCGTCTTGTCGGTGATCTTCGAAACGGATATGGGTAATGACGTGGACGATGCACTGGCATTAGATATGCTCTATAAATATAAGGAAGCGGGACAGATCCGGTTCCTGGCGATGTCCACCAATAAGAAAAGCGAATGTTCGGCCGGATACCTGGATATCATGAATACCTGGTACGGACATACGGATATCCCTATCGGCGTGGGTTTGCATACGACCGAGGGGGATAACCAAGACCGCTTTGTACGCGCCGCCTGTGAATTACAGAAAGACGGCCGGCCGGCCTTTGCCCGTACGGTGAAGGAATATAGCGGGTTCCCCCTATCCGTGCCTTTGTACCGCAAGACACTGGCGGCGCAACCGGATGCGTCGGTGGTGATTATCTCCGTCGGTTTCTCTACCAACCTGGCGCAGTTGCTGGATTCGCCTGCCGATGCGTATTCGCCATTGACAGGCAAGGAGCTGGTGGCAAAGAAGGTGGTACTGCTCTCTACCATGATGGGCGGGTTTGAGGAGCCCGGCTTTAAAGAATTCAACGTGAAGTGTGACATCCCGGCGGCACAGAAGGTGATCAACGAATGGCCTACCGATATTGTCGCTTCTCCCTTTGAGGTGGGGAATGCGATCCTCTATCCGGCCGCCAGCATCCGGAACGATTTCACCTGGGCCGACCCGCATCCGCTGGTAGTAGGCTACGAGAACTACCTGCCGATGCCTTACGACCGGCAGACGTGGGACCTCACCTCCGTGCTCTATGCGGTGGAAAAGGAGAAAAGTTTCTTCGGCACCTCCGTCCGCGGAACGATCACGATCACAGACGATGCGGTCACCCATTTCACGCCCGACCCGGCAGGCCGCCACAGTTACCTCACGGTCACCCCCGATCAGGCCGCCGCTATCCGCCAGTATTTCATCCACCTGATCACGCAGCGCCCGGCTAAGTATCCGGATGTGTAATCGTGAGGGTGTGCCAATAGTATGTAGATCCGTAATAATCTTCGAATGCTGTGGTTTACATCCATTTTGTTCAACAGAATCTGAGAGAATTCAATGATCATGCATTATCTTTGTTTCCATAAACATGTACATGAACATGTACAAAACAGAAACGGATATGATAGTAATTAGTCCTACAGAATTGCGAATGCATCAAAAGAATTATTTAGATCTGGCAGCTATTGAACGAGTGATGGTGAAACGGGGGAAAGAGCTGATAGAGTTGGTTGTCAGAAAAAATGTGAGTCCTAATCCAAGTCCGAGCAACGATGAATATTTTGATGATCCGGCTAATATGTCAGAACTTCGAAAGAGAATAGACCTCGCGAAGACCGGCAAAGCTGAATATGTAGAAGTGAATAAGGAAGATTTCAAGCACTTTTTAGGATTAGAAGAATGAGATATAGAATCCGGTTTCTGGCTCAGGCGGTGGATGATATTGTAAGGGTATCTATACTATCAGCGCAAGGGCATTATAACGATCACTAACCAAGCCCACGAATAAACGTTTTAAAAATTAACCGGTAAATACTCGCTTGAGGGGTAATTATTTTCTAACTTTGGCGGTCAAACTGAGATATACCGATGAGTGTAGAAATAAGAGAAGTAAAGGGAAAGAAAGACCTGAAGGATTTTGTGACATTCAGCCTTGAGTTGTATAAAGATAACCCTTACAACGTGCCGGGATTGATTAGCGACGATATGACCACACTCGACAGGGAGAAGAATCCCGCTTTTGAAGTGTGCGACGCAGTGTATTATATGGCCTTCCGCGACGGGAAGATCGTGGGCCGCATCGCCGGGATCATCAACCACAAGAGCAATGAAGCGTGGAAGGAGAAACATGCGCGGTTCGGCTTTGTGGATTTTATCGACGACAAGGAAGTGACCGACGCCCTCTTCGCCGCCGTAGAACAATGGGCGGCAGCGAAGGGAATGGAAGCTGTCCACGGTCCGTTGGGTTTTACCGATCTCGACTACGAAGGAATGCTTGTCCACGGATTCGACCAACTCGGCACCATGGCAACCATTTACAACTACCCCTACTACCCCGTCCACATGGAACGCCTTGGTTATGTGAAAGACCAGGACTGGCATGAGTTCAAGATCTATATCCCCGACGGTATCCCCGAGAAGCACCAGCGTATCGGCGAGATCGTGAAGAAAAAGTTCGGCCTGAAGGTGATGAAGTTCAAATCCGTGAAAGAGATCATGCCCTATGCCCGTCCGTTGTTCGAAACGCTGAACGAAGCCTTCAAACCCCTGTATGGCTTCGCCCCGCTCACCGACAAACAGATTGATTATTATGTGAAACAGTACATTCCCTTGCTGCGGCTGGAACTGGTAATGATGATCGTACGGGAAGAAGACAACAAGGTAGTGGGCTTCGGCATATCCCTGCCCAGCCTGTCGAAGGCGCTGCAGAAAGCCAAAGGCAAACTGTTTCCCTTCGGCTGGTTCCATCTGCTGAAAGCGTTGAAGTCGAAACCCGACGTGATCGACCTCTATCTCGCCGGCGTATTGCCCGAATACCAGGGAAAAGGGGTGAACGCCCTGTTGTTCAACGACCTCATCCCGATCTACCGCAACATGGGTGTGGTCTATGCCGAAAGTAACCCCGAGCTGGAGCTCAACAATGCCATACAGGCGCAGTGGGATTACTTCAAAAACGAACATCACAAGACACGACGCGCCTTTATCAAACACATACATACAAACCATCAAGCGTAGGATACAGCCATGAACGAACTGAATTCAACCCTGCAACAAGAGACGGACTACCGCGACGACGATATTAAAACCCTCGACTGGTGGGAACATATCCGGCGCCGTCCGGGGATGTATATCGGTAAGCTGGGCGACGGCACCTATGCCGACGACGGTATCTATGTGCTGCTGAAGGAAGTGCTCGACAACTCGATCGACGAATACATGATGGGCTACGGGAAATCCATCGAAGTGACGATCGGCGACGGAACCGTTGCCGTGCGCGACTATGGCCGCGGCGTACCCCTGGGCAAGGTGTTGGATGTATCGAGCCGTATGAACACCGGCGCGAAGTACGACAGCAAAGCGTTCAAGAAATCCGTCGGCCTGAACGGCGTCGGCATCAAGGCGGTGAACGCCCTCAGCAGTTTCTTCCGCATCAGCAGCTACCGCGACGGCGAATGCAAGCAGGTGGAATACAGCAAGGCGCAGGTGACGGAAGAATTTGCCGTCAAGCCCACCGGCGAACCCAACGGCACGCAGGTGTTCTTCATCCCCGACCGGGAGATATTCAAGGACTATACCTATAAAGACGAATACATCGAGAACCTGCTGAAGAACTATGTGTTCCTCAACTCCGGCCTTTCGATCATCTATAACGGGAAGCGGTTCCATTCGCGCAACGGGTTGGTGGACCTGCTGAACGAGAACATGACCACCGAACCCCTCTACCCCATCATCCACCTCAAGGGAGAAGATATCGAAGTGGTGATCACCCACAGCAACCAGTATGGCGAAGAATATTACTCCTTCGTCAACGGGCAGCATACCACCCAGGGAGGTACGCACCTCTCGGCATTCAAGGAAGCGATCGGGAAGGTGATCAAGGAATACTACACGAAGAACTTCGAGTATTCGGATATCCGCTCCGGCGTGGTGGCGGCCATCAGCATCAAGGTGGAAGAACCGGTGTTCGAGAGCCAGACGAAGACCAAGCTGGGATCGAAGGATATCGGCCCCGACGGGCCGACGGTATCCAAGTTCATCACCGACTTCATCAAGCGTGAGCTGGACAACTACCTCCATAAGCATCCCGATACATCGGAAGCCATGCTGCGCAAGATCACCGAATCGGAAAAAGAGCGCAAAGCCATCGCCGGCGTCACCAAGCTGGCGCGTGAACGGGCGAAGAAGGCCAACCTGCACAACCGCAAGTTGCGCGACTGCCGCGTCCA
This sequence comes from Tannerellaceae bacterium, assembly GCA_031555735.1. GTDB lineage: Bacteria > Bacteroidota > Bacteroidia > Bacteroidales > Tannerellaceae > JAJDIA01. The sequence continues at coordinate 58,951 of JAVBUE010000034.1, read as the reverse complement.
CCTCAGCGACTCGCGTGGCGACAAACAGGAAGAGAGCTGTATCTTTATCACCGAAGGCGACTCGGCCAGCGGCTCGATCACCAAAAGCCGCGACCCGAACCTGCAGGCGGTATTCAGTCTCCGTGGCAAACCGCTGAACTGTTTCGGGCTGACCAAGAAGGTCGTGTATGAGAACGAAGAGTTCAACCTCCTCCAGGCGGCGCTGAATATCGAAGAAGGACTGGAAGGGCTGCGATACAACAAAGTGATCATCGCCACCGACGCCGACGTGGACGGGATGCACATCCGCCTGCTGCTGATCACCTTCTTCCTGCAGTTCTTCCCCGACCTGATCAAATCCAACCATGTCTATATCCTGCAAACACCGCTCTTCCGGGTGCGCAACAAGCAGAAGACCTGGTATTGCTATTCGGAAGAAGAGCGCATCGCCGCCATCGAAGCCGCCGGGAAGAACCCGGAGATCACCCGCTTCAAAGGCTTGGGCGAGATCTCACCGGATGAGTTCAAGCACTTTATCGGCGAAGACATACGCCTCGATCCCGTCACCATGAAGAAGGAAGACTCCGTAAAGGACATGCTCGAATTCTACATGGGCAAGAACACCATGGAGCGACAAGGATTTATTATCGATAACCTGGTAGTAGAAGAAGATATAGCATGAAACGAATAGCGCTTTTCCCCGGAACGTTCGACCCCTTCACCATCGGCCATGAGTCGATTGTGAGACGGGGGTTGGAACTGGTTGACGAGGTGATTATCGCGATTGGCATCAACGATAAGAAACTGACCTATTTTACGTTGGAGAAGCGGATGGAAGCCATCCAGAACCTCTATGCCGGTGAACCGCGTATCCGGGTGGTGTCGTATGATTCGCTGACGGTGGACTTTGCCGCCGAAGTGGGCGCGCAGTTTATCATGCGTGGCATCCGTACGGTGAACGACTTCGAATACGAGAAAAGCATCGCCGACGTGAACCGGAAACTCACCGGTATCGAAACTTTCCTGCTTTTCACTGAACCGGAACACACACATATCAGTTCCAGTATTGTACGCGAACTGCTGCGCTACGGGAAAGACATCTCCCTTTTTGTGCCGCAGGGAACAAAGTTGTATTAAATATAAATGAAATGAAACGAACCCTTTTATGCCTGTTGGCAATTTTCTGTATCACCCCATCGGCAGTGGCCCAGCGGGGTGGCGACCAGGATGCGCGCAAGCTCCAAATGGCGTTGTATGCAATCTCCAACCTGTATGTGGATCCGGTGGACGAAGGCAAGATGGTGGAAGACGCCATCACCGGTATGCTTGAAAAGCTCGATCCGCATTCCAATTATATGGACCCCGAGGAAACGAAGGAACTGAACGAGCCGCTGCAAGGCAACTTCGACGGCATCGGTATCCAGTTCAATCTGCTGACGGATACGCTGTATGTGATCCAGGTGATCCCCGGCGGCCCGTCTGAAAAGGTAGGCTTGCAGGCGGGCGACCGGATCATCGAAGTGAACGATACCCTGATCGCCGGCGTCAAGATGAAGAACACCGATATCCAGAAACGCCTCCGCGGACCGAAAGGGACTGAGGTACGCGTGAAGGTGCAACGGGACAAGACACCCGAGCTGATCGAGTTTAAGATCACCCGCGGCAAGATACCCGTCTATAGCATCGACGCCGCCTATATGGCGGATAAGGCGACGGGCTATATCAAGCTCAACCGCTTCGCCGCCTCCTCCACCGAAGAGTTCCAGACGGCGCTGAAGAAGTTGCAGAAGCAGGGCATGAAGAGCCTCATCCTCGACCTGCAAGGCAATGGGGGCGGCTACCTGAATATCGCCATCGACCTGGCCGATGAGTTTCTCGACAAAGGAAAGCTGATCGTCTATACCGAAGGCAGCAAGCAACCGCGGGAAGAGGCTACCTCGTCTGCCGGGGGCAGTTTTACCAACGGACGGCTGGTGGTGCTCGTGGACGAGGCGTCGGCATCGGCCAGCGAGATCCTCTCGGGTGCGATCCAGGATTGGGACCGCGGCGTGATCGTAGGCCGCCGTACCTTCGGCAAGGGACTGGTGCAGAAACCGATCCCGTTGCCCGACGGCTCGATGATCCGCCTCACCGTATCCCGCTACCATACACCCACCGGACGGATGATCCAGAAACCCTACGAGAACGGGAATATGGAAGAGTACCAACGCGACCTGGTAGAACGTTACAACCGGGGCGAGCTGATGAGCGCCGACAGTATCCATTTCCCCGATTCGCTGAAATTCCATACGCTTGAGACCAAGCGGGTGGTATATGGCGGCGGCGGAATCATGCCCGACGTATTTATCCCGGTAGATACCACACGTTCGACCCTCTACCACGCCCGGTTAGTCGGCGCGGGGCTTATCAACCGCGTGGCGATGAACTACATCGACCAGCACCGGAAGGAGATGATGAAAGCCTATCCCACCATCGAACGGTATAAGCAGGGCTTCACCGTGCCGGAAGCGTCGATGGACGAACTGATCGCACTGGGCACGGCAGACAGCATCGCCTTCAACGCCGAACAGTATGCCATCTCCAAACCCTATATGATGCTGCAGGTAAAGGCGCTGATCGCGCGCGACCTGTTTGATATGTCGGAGTATTTCCAGGTGATCAACGAGATCAACGACAGCTACCGGAAGGGGCTGGCTATCCTCAACGATCCCGAAGCCTACCGGAAAGCGCTCGGCCTGTAAACAAACGGAATACGGTATGTACCTCACGCTGTTCCTGACCTTCCTCAAGATCGGCCTGTTCACCATCGGTGGCGGTTATGCCATGCTGCCGCTGATCGAACGCGACGTGGTGAACAAAGGATGGATGACGAAGGAGGAGTTTATCGACATCTTCGCCGTCGCCCAATCGTTGCCGGGTATATTCGCGATGAATATATCGGTATTCGTCGGCTACCGGCTCCGCAAGGTGCCGGGCAGCCTGGTGTGCGCCCTCGGGACGGTGTTGCCTTCGTTCTGTATCATCCTCGCCATCGCCCTTTTCTTTACACACATGGAAGATAATGTGTGGGTGGAAAAGATGTTCAAGGGACTGCGCCCTGCCGTAGTCGCCCTCATCGCCGTGCCGTGTATCACTACGGCGCGCACGCTGAAGTTGCCGTGGAAGGTGATGGCCGTCCCCGCAGTGGTGGCGCTGCTGATCTGGCAGGTGGGCGTATCGCCGGTATGGATCATTGTGGCGGCCGCCCTGGGCGGTTTGCTCTGGAGTAAGTGGAACAACCAATTGTGAAGCGATGATCTGGTGGCAATTACTCTATGTGTATCTCAAGATCGGGCTCTTCGGTTTCGGCGGAGGGTATGCCATGCTGTCGCTCATCCAGGCGGAGGTGGTGGACAGGTACAAGTGGATCAGCCTACAGGAATTTACGGATATTGTAGCCATCTCGCAGATGACGCCCGGCCCGATCGGGATCAACAGCGCCACGTATATCGGATATACGGCCATCCATAACGCGGGGTATCCGGTGGAGGTGAGCGTGCTGGGCTCGGTACTGGCCACGGTGGCGGTATGCCTGCCTTCGTTCATCCTGGTGTTGCTGGTCTCGTTTTCGTTTGCCCGGTTTAAGAATAACCCGTATGTGGAAGCGGCGTTCCGCGGTCTTCGTCCGGCCACCGTCGGGTTGATCGCCGCCGCGGCGCTGATGCTGATGAATACGGAAAACTTTATCGACTACAAAAGCGTCCTCCTCTTCGCCGCCGCCTTCCTGCTCACCTGGAAATACAAACTCCACCCCATCCTCACCATCCTCCTTGCCGGCATGGCGGGCCTCCTCCTCTACGGGTAACCGGCCCGCGAAGGGGATTGTATTGACAACAACCGCCTCTTCTTTAGACAACCTGGGGAAGACGTCGTGCCAGCGTTAGGATGGTTTAATGTTCCCACCGGGGTGGAAAGGTCTTCCCATAGTGGTGGGAACATCTTTCCACCCTTGTGGGAAGACCTTTCCACCCCGGTGGGAAGATGAGAGGATCGTACTGCCGGTGTCAGGCGATCCTAAGGAAGACGATACTTCTTCCGGTTGTTGGACAGAGGTATCCCTTTCCCCGAAATTTCATACCCGGCATAGTGCGCGTATCAAATACTTGGTTATCTTTGCCGAATCCATTAATCAATCAAATGTGTATCGTATGAAAACAACCATTCGCGTGATCTGCACCCTGTGTATGCTGGTGCTGTGTGTATCCTTATCGGCGCAGGAAAAGAAGGTGCCTGCCGAAATGCTGGGCAAGTGGAAATATACCGTAGAGAATCCCCAGTCGGGCGAGTCGATGAACGGTACCTGCGTGGTAGCCACCGGGGAAGAAGCCACCAAAGCCACCTTCGACATGGGCTACGGCCCGGCGGAGACCACCGCTTTCCGTCCCGGCGAGAACGGCAAATGCACCGCCGAACTCCCTTTACAGGATTTCTCCATGGCCCTTACCTTCTCGATGAAGGAAAGCAAGCTGGTGTGCGACATCGACATCAACGGCAATCTCTTTTCCATTGAGATGACCAAAGAATAACGACGGCCACAACCCATCCGGACCTTCTTCCCTCCCGGTATGCACGGAGCGGAAGAAGGTTTTTTGTATATTCCGATACTATGTTTGTAAAATCCTCTATCTTTGTTGCTTACAACGAAGATAGCTGTGTACAATAATCCTCTTATGAATACCGACGACACCTATGCCCGCGAGATCGAGCTGCAACGAAACCTGCTGAAAACCGTGATGGACACCGGTTCCTCCACCTTTTGGGAATATGATGTGGAACACGACGTGATCGATATCGGAATGGCGTATTTTGATGAAGCCACAGACAACAAGGCGCTCCCCAAGTACGAGAAAGCCCCGTTGGTGAACCTCGCGTCGTTCACCAGCACCATCCACCCCGATGATAAAGAACGGATCATGAACGAATCCGTACTCCCCCTCATCCGCGGGGAGATCGGCAAAGCGAAGATCACCTTCCGCCGCCTGTTCGAAGGGAAAGAGGTGTGGCTGGTGACCGCCCTGCGCATCTCCGAATACATGCCCGACGGCACGGCGAAGAAAGTGGTATGCTATTCGCAGGATATCACCGAGCAGATCGAAATGAGCAACCGTCTCCGCCAGGTGGAAAACGAGAACAAGCTGTTCGAATATGCCGTCAACTTCTCCAACGACGAGATACATGCCCTCGACGCCAACGGCCGCTTCGTGTTCATGAACCGGCTGATGATGAATAATTTCGGCTTCAAACCACCCATCTCCAACTATATGCTGACGGATATCGACGACGAATACCCGATCGAGCGGTGGGTGAACGAGACCGCCCCCGCCGTACGCGAAGGGAGGATCACCAATTTCGACGCCAAGCACGACTACCCCGACGGCTCCGTCCGCCGCATCGAAGTGCAATTATATAAGGTGGACGATCCGCAACGGGGCGAGATCTTCTGGGCCTTCTGCCGCGATATCGAACAGCGGCTCCGGCAACACCAGCAGATCACCCGCCTGAACACGATGATGAACACCATCCTCAAACATACCCCCATCGCCTTCGTCGCCCAGGATGTGAACGACAACCTCCGCTATATCTACTTCAACAAAATGGCCGAGCGGCTCACCGGGCTCGAAGCGGGACAGGTGCTGGGCAAGACCGACGACGAGGCTTTCGCCGATATGCCCGACATCCGCGCAGTCATGAAAGATTACCAGCAACGGGTGTTCGCAGGCAAGTATGTGGCCAACTACGGCGTGGATTTCTTCTCCAGCAACGGCCGTAAATACATCATCGACGAGGTACACCAGCACATCGAAATACCCGAAAGCGAACTCTCCCTGCTGGTGTATATCTTCTGGGACGTGACCGAGAAGCACGAGAACGAACTGGAACTGATACGCGCCAAAGAAGCCGACAAGCTCAAATCGGCATTCCTCGCCAATATGAGCCACGAGATACGTACGCCCCTCAACTCCATCGTGGGCTTCTCCAACCTCATGGCCGAGAGCGAAGACCCGGAAGAGAAAGCCATGTTTATGGAGGTGATCAACAAAAACAACGAGCTGCTGCTGCAACTGATCAGCGACATCCTCGACTTCTCCAAGATCGAATCCGGGCAGTTGCAGTTCCACATGCAGATCGTGGAGCTGAAAGATGTGTGCTATGAAGTGTTCCGCAACTTCTCCCTCAAGCCGAAGCCGGGCGTGGAGCTGGTATTCGACGTGGCCGGGCATGCCGCCGCACCGGTGCATGCGGACTACAACCGGCTGTCGCAGGTGCTCATCAACCTGATAAGCAACGCGGTGAAGTTTACCGACGAAGGAACAGTCACCCTCTCCTATACCTGCACCCGTAACCATGTGACCGTTTCGGTAAAGGATACGGGCATGGGCATCCCGGCCGACAAGCGGTCGGGCATCTTCACCCGCTTCATCAAGCTGAACGAGTTCAAACAGGGATCGGGGCTGGGGCTGTCGATCTCCAAAACGATCATCGAAACGCTCAAAGGAACCATCGGATTCGATTCGGTGGAAGGAAAAGGCTCTACTTTCTGGTTCCGCCTGCCGCTTATTCAGCGTTGATATGTTACCTTTGCGGCATGGGAAAGAACAAATTGGCTAAGTTTGACGACATGGCGGGGTATCCGCATGTGTTCCAGTATCCCTTCGGCGCCTTGCAGGAAAAAGGCTTCGGGATGAAAGGGCAGTGGAACGAGTGTTTTTTCGGGAACAACCACCCGATCGTGCTCGAACTGGGTTGCGGCAAAGGCGAATATACCGTGGGACTGGGGAAGCTATTCCCGGAGAAGAACTTTATCGGCGTGGATATCAAAGGGGCGCGGATGTGGAGCGGCGCCAAAGAATCGCACGAAGCGGGCATGCCGAACGTGGCGTTCCTGCGTACACACATCGAACTGATCAACCATTTCTTCGCTCCCGGTGAGGTGGCGGAGATCTGGATCACCTTCCCCGATCCGCAGATGAAGAAAGCCGGCAAGCGGCTCACATCGACGCGCTTCATGCGCCTCTACCGCCAACTGCTGGCCGACAACGGGCTCATCCACCTGAAAACCGACAGCCATTTCCTATATACCTATACCGTGGAGATGGTGCGGGCAAACGCCTATCCGGTCCTTTGCCAGACCGACGACCTCTACCACAGCGGCCTTGCCGACGACATCCTCTCCATCCAGACCTATTACGAGCAACAATGGCTGGATCGCGGCCTGAACATCCGCTACCTCCGCTTTGTTTGTACTGAAAAGGAATCACTGGTTGAACCCGACACAGAGATCACCCTCGACCCCTACCGCAGCTTCAACCGCAGCAAACGCAGCGCCCTCTCGTCGGGGAAATAAGATGGATGTATGCCTAAAAAAAAGAAACTACAAATACGCAATAGTACAGCCGAATTTCTCATTTTTACCAATCAGGCGAAAGAAGACGGCATTGAAGTACGTGTTCAGGACGAAACGATCTGGCTTAGCCAGAAGTTGATGGCGGCCTTATTCGATTGTTCAACAGATAATATATCGCTACATCTAAAGAACATATTCAATGAAAACGAACTGGAAGAGAAGGCAGTTACCGAGGAATTCTCGGTAACTGCCTCTGACGGTAAATCCTATATCACAAAGCATTACAATCTGGATGCCATTATTGCCGTCGGTTATCGTGTAAATTCCAAACGGGCAACTGCTTTCCGACAATGGTCAACATCTATTTTGCGTGACTATGCCATTCACGGTCAAACCGCAGCTGAACTTATCCTGTCCAGGGCGAACGCAGAAAAAGAACATATGGGTTTAACATCATGGGAGAGTGGTAAGGTTACTGCACTAATGGCAAAAGTTTTCGCCGAAAGCGAATTCGAAAAATACCGGTTTATACAAGATCGCCTGTTTGAATCTGATTTTGACAAAGAGATCAAAGGTATTAAAGGTGGGCAAGATCATCCGGATGCGTAAGTTCGTATTAATTATATAATGTATATGGCACTCTATCCGAAACTGATTTTAGACGCATTGGCGAAAGTACGCTATCCGGGCACGGGCAAAGACCTCGTGTCGGCAGGGATGGTGGAAGATGATATTCGTATCGAAGGCAACAAGGTGAGCTTCTCCCTCCTGTTCGAGAAACCCGCCGACCCTTTCATCAAATCGGTGGTGAAGGCGGCCGAGACCGCTATCCTCACTTATGTGGGCGAGGAGGTGGAGATCAAAGGAAATATCGGCGTAGTCACCCGGCAGGCAGTGCGCCCCGAGCCGGACAAGCTGCTGCCGGAGGTGCGCAACATCATCGCCGTCTCCTCCGGCAAAGGAGGCGTGGGGAAGAGCACCGTGGCTGCCAACCTCGCCGTCGCCCTGGCGGGTATGGGGTATAAGGTAGGGCTGCTCGACGCCGATATCTTCGGCCCCTCCCAACCCAAGATGTTCCAAGTGGAAGATGCCCGTCCGTGTATGGAGATGGTGGATGGCCGCGAGCTGATCTGCCCGGCGGAGAACTACGGGGTGAAGCTGCTGTCGATCGGCTTCTTCGTCAACCGCGACGATGCCGTGATCTGGCGCGGCGCCATGGCGAGCAACGCCCTGAAGCAACTCATCGCCGACGCCCACTGGGGCGATCTCGACTATTTCCTCATCGACCTGCCTCCGGGCACCAGCGATATCCACCTCACGATGGTACAGACGCTGGCGATAACGGGAGCCGTGGTCGTCACCACCCCCCAGGAAGTAGCCCTCGCCGATGCCCGCAAAGGGATCAATATGTTCCGGACGGAGAAGGTGAATGTGCCTGTGCTCGGCCTTATCGAGAACATGGCCTGGTTCACGCCCGCCGAGCTGCCCAACAACCGCTACTACCTCTTCGGGCGGGAAGGCGGCAAGCGACTGGCGGAATCCCTCGATATCCCGCTCCTCGGCCAGATCCCCCTCGTGCAGAGCATCTGCGAGGGAGGCGATGCAGGCGAACCCGTCGCCCTTCATCCCGATACCCTCACCGGCCAGGCGTTCCGGGCGTTGGCGGAAAACGTCGTGGCGCAGATCCACTACCGCAACGACCACCAGGCGCCCACCGAACGGGTGCACGTAACAAAGAAGTGAAGCGCCGCTCCGGTCAGAACTTGTACGTCAGCCCCACCACCGTACCGTAGTCTATCTTTCCCGTGGAAGAAGAATCGGGTGGGCGGCTGTCGTAGTTCATGTAGAAGTTGAGGGAGAAATCGAAGTCTTTGAACAACTCCCAGGCGAAGGTGGTGTTGCCGTCGTAGCGCACACGTCCCCACTGGGTAAGCCCGGCATAGAACACATGGCTGGACGTGATCTGCATATTGGGATGGGAGAAGCGGAAGAAGTCGAGGGAGAACCCGGCGGGCAGTTCACAGAGGAAGTTCTGGTCTTCGCCCGTGGTGCTACGTTCCTGGCTGACGCTCAGCCCGGCCAGTCCCATCAGTTGGAAGTTCGCACTGAAGATCACCTTATAGCCTCCCGCCAGCAATTGCTGGAAACGGCGGGCGATACCCAGTTGGAGGTTACGCTGGTAATCGAGCGACGCCACACCATACCATGCTCCTCCTACATTATAATAGGTAGCGATATCCAGGTCTTCCCTGTCGCGGGAGAAGGTGGCGGTATCGATGGAGCTGATTCCCGAGCCGGTAATCGACACATCATACTTCCGGGCGGCATAGGTGATGGAGAAGTTCAGGTTCAGCTGTCCGATCCCGCTCGAATGCGAATAGCTGAAACCGGAAGATACATTCCCCGACAGATTCTCCAGAAAGCGTTTCCGGAAGAGGATGAGGCTGTTGATGTTGCTGATCTCCACGTGGTGGCGGTGTGATTCGGTGACGATATACACCCACCCCGCTTTTGCCGACGGCTTGATGGCGCCGTAGTAGATGAACTGGTCGGCAGTCTCCACCCGCAGCGTGTCCGACGAGGAGTTCATCGTCCGTATCTTCGAGATCTTCAGGCTGACCAGGCCGATGTCTTTCGAGTCGAACGACAGCAGTCCCAGCCGTAACTCACGGATATCCCCCACCAGCACTTCCCCGTCGCGGAGATAGACGGTGTCTTTCGCCAGTTCGATGGCGAAAGCCTTCACCGCCGGAAGCAGCAAGAGGAGGAGTAATAACAGGAATCGGACAGGCATACGCGGTATTTAGGTGATTCTATGGATAAAACAATTAAAAAGCGGCACTGTTTAGGGGTGTGCGTCGGTTACTTTTCCTATTTTTGTAACGGGTATCCCCCGAATCACGAATGAATAATGATAGAACGTATGAAAAAGCCCCTTTTCTTCTTCCTCGGATGGTTGCTGGCGCTGGCCGTTGCCGCGCAGACAAACACGGATGTGGTGATCCGCCTCTTTCCCGGACAAGCACACACACCGATCAGTAAACATATCTACGGACAGTTTGCCGAACATCTCGGCTCGTGCATCTACGGCGGACTGTGGGTGGGAGAGGAGTCGCCGATCCCGAATACCAACGGCTACCGCACCGATGTGCTCCAGGCGCTGAAAGCCCTGCAGGTGCCCAACCTGCGCTGGCCGGGCGGATGCTTCGCCGACGAATACCACTGGATGGATGGCATCGGCCCGCGCAACCAACGCCCGAAGATGGTGAACAACAACTGGGGCGGCGTGGTGGAAGACAACAGCTTCGGCACGCATGAGTTCCTCAACCTCTGCGAACTGATCGGCTGCGAACCGTATATCAGCGGGAACGTGGGCAGCGGAACGGTGGAAGAACTGGCCAAGTGGGTGGAATACATGACCTCCGATGGCGACAGCCCCATGGCAAACCTCCGTCGGCAAAACGGACGGGAGAAACCGTGGCACGTGAAGTTCCTCGGCGTGGGCAACGAAAGCTGGGGATGCGGCGGGAGCATGCGGCCGGAGTATTATGCCGACCTCTACCGCCGGTATGCCACCTACTGCCGCGACTTCGACGGCAACCGCCTCTTCAAGATCGCCAGCGGCGCCAGCGATTACGACTACAACTGGACCGAAGTGCTCATGAAAAACGTGGGCGGACGTATGGATGGACTCTCCTTACATTATTATACGGTGAAGGGATGGGATGGTAGCAAGGGATCGGCCACGCAGTTCTCGGCCGACGAATATTATACCACCATCGGCAAATGCCTTGAGATCGAAGAGGTGCTGAAACGACACATCGCCCTGATGGATCAGTACGACCGCGCCAAACGCATCGGCCTCATGGTGGACGAGTGGGGCACGTGGTGGGATGTGGAGCCGGGCACGAACCCGGGCTTCCTCTATCAGCAGAACACCTTGCGCGATGCGTTCGTGGCGGCGCTTACGCTCAACATCTTCAACCGCTATACCGACCGCATCCGGATGGCGAACATCGCGCAGATCGTGAACGTGCTGCAATCCATGATCCTCACCCAAGACGACCGGATGGTGCTCACCCCTACGTACCATGTGTTCGAGATGTACCGCGTGCATCAGGATGCTACCTATGTGCCGTTGCAGTTGATCGCCGATACGAAAACGATCCGCGGCCGGGAACTGCCGCTGGTAAGCGCTTCCGCCTCGCAGAAAGAGGGACGTACGCATATCACGCTGGCGAATATCGACCTCGACGCCAGTCGCAACGTCCGGATCAACCTGGGCGATGCCCGGGCGAAAAGCGTCTCCGCCCGTATCCTCACCGCCCCGGCCATCACGGCATACAACAGCTTCGAACAACCGGACACCGTCCGCCCCCAACCTTTCACCGCCGCCAGGGTATCGGGCAACGAGCTCACCCTCACCCTCCCCCCGCACTCCATCCTGGTGGTGGAAGTGAAGTAAGGGGCTATCCCAACGGCCTTATAACAGGGGGGTCATATACAGCGGCAGATACACAATGCCGTCTGCTATTTTCAGTTCTTTATCGTGTAGTACATAGGGCGTGGCAAGCTGAGGACCATATTTAGCCATGCACTTTTTAAGCGAGGTGAGGGAGTATTTCTTACCGGATTTCACTTCAAGGGGTGAGATATTATGCCGGCTGGTAGCAACAGGCTTCGCGATAAGGAAGTCGATCTCCATCCGGTCGTCGGCAACGGAGGTTGAATGATTGCTGAAGAAGTAGAGCCTGTGTCCCGACGCCCGTAGCATCTGCGCCACGATATTCTCCACCAGCATACCCCGGTTTACCTCCAGCTTGTCGAACATCAACTTTTGATATACCTCTTCGCGCACGATGCCTCGCTCGTCGAACGCGTGGCTGATGAGCAATCCCGTATCACCCATGTAACATTTCAAGGTGGTTCGTTCTTCGTTGAGCCTCAGTCCGATGCCGGGTTCTGTAGAATTATAACAACAATTGATGATTTTTGCATCACTCAACCAGAAAAAGGCCTGTGAATAGTCGCGCATCCGTGCATCACCCGTCAGAGCTGCGAGGCGGAACTTCTTTTCGTGTTTCTGCAATTGACCGGGAATCTCTTCAAAGATGGCCGCTACTTTTGTTTCCTGATTATCGGCATACTTGTGGATGTCGTTGCGGTAGAGGGAGAGAATATCACGCTTCACTTCGTCCACCTTCTTAAAATCCCGTGTTTCTATATACTTGGACACGGCTTGCGGCATACCTCCCACAATCAGATACTGGCGAAAGTAGTCCATCGCCCGCCGGTGGAATGCACCCATCGGCTGCCGGTTTTCAAACTGCATGCGAATGTAATCCATCATCATTTCATCCCCCAGCGCCCAAAGGAATTCTTCAAAGTCCATGGGGAACATCTCGATGGCATGCTCCTCGGAAGGCAGCATGATGTCTTTCACATTCTTCCGGATAGAGATGAGCGAACCGGTTTCGATATAGTCATACCGATGATCGGCCACCAGATGCTTGATCGCTGCACGGGCACGGGGGCAAAACTGCACCTCGTCGAAGATGATGAGCGAACGGGCTTCTTCGTTGATCGACAGTCGTGGGCTCAGTTTCCGCTTAAAATATACTTCAAGGTGTAAGAAGAGTGTGTCGAGATCATCCAAATAGAGATCGAAGAAGGTGGTTACCTGGGGATTCACTTTGCTGAAGTCCACAAGGATATAAGAGTCGTACTCCGTACGTGCGAACTCCTCCACAATAAAACTCTTTCCTATACGTCGTGCTCCCTCTATCAAGAGAGCCACATCGCCCTTGCGATCCTGCTTCCAGTTAAGCAGTTTTTGATAAATCTTCCGCTTCATGCTGATATCGTTTACACGTTTTTGAGGTTTTCAAAACGCGTTATTTACACGTTTTTGAGGTTTTCACAGATACAAATATACACGTTTTTGAGGTTTTCAGTCTTTTTCCCCGGATTATTTTGTTTTGCTGATGGTGGAAATATACTTAATCCACAAGCAAAGAGGGGGATTAAATTCGTCCGCCTTGCTTACCTGCCCTGCAATTGTATTCATTTCACACAAGAGGGGTATGCCTATCCGGGTGATAGAATTAGCCCGCAGGGCGGAGCGACGTTGCGTGGGATAACTGTCAAAAGATGATAAAAATGACATGGGTGAAGGGAATCTGCTGTTTCGCTGAAATGTTGTTATTCTATTGATATACAGCCTTTAATATAGTTCTTAATCTACATGAAGTTCTTTCGGATGCTTCGCTGCCCGTCTCCTAAAAAATGTGTATTTCTATCAATTTGCAGGTATTTGAGCCGTTGACATTTTTAGCTACTATTTTTGAACGAATCGCCTATCACGCGGCTTCCGGGGCGGCTGTATCTTTGCATTGTGATTCAGCGACACCCACTGGTCGCTTAATTTAGTAACAAAAAGAAATAAAAAAAAGATTATAAGCATAAGAAAATTGCACTAACCCGGCCTCTATATCATAACGTATAGGCGCTAACCTCTAAAGAAACGGAACAAATGCACCCTCAAAAATGCACCACCCCGTGAACATTCTGAAAACAAAATTGTTAAGAACGAAAATAAATTATTCACTATTAAAATTGTACCAATATGAAACTTAGAAATTTAGCTTATGCAGCGATGATCGCAATGGCCTTCACTGCTTGCTCCAATGAAAACGATCCGACTCCGCAGCCGGAGGGTGATGGCACTGCCCAGTTGACTGTAAACATTGCAAAACCGGTAGCCACTAAGGCTGTTGCCGACGGATTTGTATCAGACTTTGCTATCCTTGTATTTGACGGCGCAACAGATGCAGCCCAATTGGAAAGAATCGCATGGAAGGCCGGTCCGGCAAACAGCACAACTACCTACGAATCAGATTGTATCGAAGATCTGACCAGTGGAGCAAAACAAGTATTGGTTTTAGCCAATACCGTTACCGGTACTGTAGTAGATGGTAAAATGACTAACTTCAAAATCGGCGAGACTTCAATTGTTGAAAAGACTACATCTGCAGCCGGGACAACCTTAGGGACTATCCTTGGCCTGAAATATGCTCCTGAAAACATGCCATCGGCTCCTCTTGAAAAAGCACTGATGTTAAGTAGCCAGGTTTATAACGTATCCCTTCTTCCCAATGTCCACAATTTATTAGGATATAAAGGCACTGAAACTCCTATTGCAGGGACTCACACTCCGACCAACTATCTGAACGCTGCTCCCGATCCCGTTAAATTGTATCGTAATGTTGCTAAAATCAACCTGACATCTATCACGTTTAACGATGCGAAATTCCCGGGCGCTTCTTTGAAGATCATCGGTATCTATGCGTTAAATGGAAACAAAGAAACCTATATTGCTTCTAAAACAGCATGGGGCTCTCTGGAATCAAAAGAGGGTGGTTTCTTCGGACTCACCAATACAGATTTCGCAGCTTGGGCTGGTAGCAAAAATGCATATATCGAGGATTGGAAAAGTTATGTGGGTGCAACCAAATATGTAGAAGAACCCTCTTATATGTATTTCTTAGATATGGAAAGAACTGCTCCGAAGACTCCGGCTGCATACAACTTAGAAGTTGAAGATGGTGGTGGTTTCTCTTTCTATGCATTCGAAAACGAAGGGACTAAAGATGCGACACCGAACTTCACACTGGTTGTAATCAAAGCAGACTTCAACTATCTGGACAATGGTGTGGCAAAAACTCTTTACAACCAATATTATGTAATCCCCGTTGGTTCTGTTCAATATGCGAAAGCTGATTTCAGCGCAGTAGAAGGTAATGTTAATTTCCCGCAAAGATATATTGGCGCAGATGCTCAGCCTTACACCGGCATTATGCGTAACTTGGAATACAACATCGCTGTAAGCATCAAGGGTATGGGCTCATCTAAATCTCCGGACGATCCCGAAGATGAAGATCCGGAAACTCCGGGCGAAGAAGATCCGGGTACGATCAACCCGCCGTCTAATTTGGGTGCTCTTGACGTAAGAATGACAGTTGTTGAATACGGTAAGGTTTCTCAAACCCCCGAATTCTAATCAACCACTTACAAGTTAGCATATTTCCATAAAAAGAGCGCTTTTGGAGAACCAAAAGCGCTCTTCATTTGTTTAGGGGGAGCAATGAACTTATATGATCCGTTTCCCCATGTGTGTAGCCTTTTTTCTCACAGTCAAAGGTAAAAGTATCAATCTCATTTCTTGATAGATTTGTCTATTATTATAGAGAGATGCACCTATCCCGAAACATGCAGGATTGTCGGATATTTGTAGTGTAAATAGAACAGCTAACAAATACATATTATAACTTATGAAACTGAAAAATTATTTTTTATCTGTGTTAGCCATTGGGGCATTGGTTTCTTGCTCTGATGACGTAGTAGGGCCGGATAAACCGCAAAACATTGAACCCGATGCGCTTTTCTCACTAACCGCCCATACCAATGTAGTTACCCGTGCCGGTGTTCCGACGGGTGACGAAGCGACACAAGACGGGATCATAGATCTCACTGTTGCCGTATTTGACAACGGCGCTTACGAAACCGGGCTCACCGGCAACGACGCTCCCTTGGTAGCCATTAAAACCGTTGAGCTACCTAACACTAATGGAGATGACCTGACCGAAGTAACAGATATCCCTGTTAAAAGCGGTGCATTAAAGATTTTGGTATTAGCCAATGTCAAAGACAAACTGAGTAATTTTAATTCACTGACACCTAATACCGCCGGTGTTAACCTGGGAGCTTTCCTGGCTCTGAGCACAGAACTGGAAAAGGAAGCAGTCGTGATTGAGGAAGTAGATGGCGTGGAGAAACAGACAAAGGGTCTCACCATGAGCAGCGCTGTTATTCCGATTATTGTTCTGCCGGGCAAAAACTACCTGGGTTACTCTGAGGTATTATGGTCCACACTCGACAGAGGCACTGGTCGTAACATTTCTTCATCTGTATCTGAAGTTGCCATAGGCACAGACGGTTCGACAGACTATCAAGGTATTATGCTCTACCGCACCGTATCCCGCGTACAGCTTACCGATATTACGATTGTCCGTAACTCCGAATGGGGCAATGTGAAAGAATTCAAACTGGAGTCCGTTTTCATGATGAACGTAAAAGGCAACTCACTTGTAGCATCCAGCGCAGGCTGGGGCAGTGTGGAAGCATCTGCTTACAGTTGGTACGACGGTTCTGCACTCGCCCAGGTTGGTACATGGAAAACACATACTAACGGTATCGAAAAAACAGGATTGTCGCAAGACGAAACATGGAAACTTTCCACTTCCCAATCCAACACCTACACCCCCCCCTACTTCTTCTACGTATATGAAAATACATCGGGTCCGGACTACACCCTGTTGGTAGCAAAGGGAACAATTACCTATGTTCCGAAAGGATTCACGGATAATCCGGCTACTAACATCACAAAAACAGGCTATTACCCGGTGATGGTGAATAAGGGAGATGTGGACAGTTATGTAGGCGTTGCCGCTCACGATTATGTAAAACGCAACGTGAAATACAATATCGCCATGACGATTGCAGGCCCCGGCTACGACAGCCCGGTTGATCCCGAAGCTTCCGCCTGCCTGGCAGCCAAGGTGAAGGTATTAGACTGGAATGTAGTGGACATGAAACCAGTCATTGAATAACCCCTCACCAGGAACCGTTTACGATAACATATAGAACAGCAATAAAAATGAAACTTATGAAACATATATCAACAAAAAAGCAACTGCTTTTAGCCGCCTGCAGCGCACTGTTGGTGTTGAATACCGGCTGTATCCGCGAAAGCCTCGACGCCTGTCCGGCACACAAGCTGACGGTGAAGGTGGTCAACACGGAAGGGGCGGACTTCACCGAGTCATCCGGCGAGCGCATTGAAGAAGTAACCGTTTTCATCTTCAACGAAAGCCTCGAGCACCTGAGTACCCACCACATGTCGGTAGCCGATGTACAGGGACGCCGGAAGATCGACCTTCCCTATCCGGAAGGGGCAAAGATACGCGCCATCGCCTGGGGGAATGCCTACGCCGGTAATCAGAACGTATCCGAAGGCGACCTCGTGGAACAACTGAAAGTCATGTTGAAAAAAGAACAGGAACAGGCAGACATGCCCGATGAATTATATTATGGCAAAGAAAACATCCTGACCAAAGCGGCTGAAGTGGAAACAGTGGATACGGTTACGATTAAAATCAAGGTAGGCGCCCTGCGCGTATATACGGAAAACATGCCCGAGAAATACCTCTCCTCCCTGAAATCCGGAGAAGAATCCAAATTGTATATCAACCGTACGCTCAGCACATGGAACCATGACGGTACCCTCGAAGGCGATAGTGTATATTATATGCCGGATCCTACCATCAACGAACCGCAGACAGAATTGGACACGAAATTTCACAACTATGCTACCGGTCAGGCGATGAACGTCGTATTAGAGCTTCCGGATGGTGATGTTAAACAGGAATTCGTTAATGCCGAAAATGGAGAACCCATTGAAGTATATGAAGGGAAAGAAACGGAAGTTGTAATCAGATGGGGCGAAGACGGCACCTACCTCGGCGCCCGCGTCATCGTCCGCGAATGGGGCTATATTGATGATCCCACGGAATGGTAACCCTGACGCATATCGAATATTAATCACTCAACGATAAACAATATGAAACTACAGAATATAATCCTTGCACTCTGCGCGGCGGTCGCATTCTCGGCTTGCACGAAGGACGACAGTCCCTATGCCAACGCCAAGGCGAGACTGACCGTAAAAGTGGTCACCAGTGGAACCCCCACCAAAGCAGACCCCAATGAATTAGAAGGCGAAGCCAACATCAACACCCTGACCGCATTTGTATTCGATCCCGCCGACGGCAGCCTGCAGGGTATGCTCGGTGTAGCGCCGAAAGTGTCGCACGAATACACCTTCAGCGGCATTCCGTCCAATATGCTGGGCGTGGTACATCTGGTGATTATCACCAATGCTCCGTCATCCATCACCGCCGCCACCTCCTATCAGGAGCTTGAAGCGATGACGGCCGAACTGTCGGCGCAAAGCCAGGACAACCTGATGATGAGCAGCCAGCGGATCACCACCCAGGCGCTGGTTGAAGGGGAGAACCTGATCAGTGGAACCATCATCCTCACCCGCCTGCCGGCTCGTATCCAGGTAGGCAGCGTAACTACCCGTTTCACCAAACCGTTACTGGTAGGCCGCCGCGTGCTGATCAACAATGTATATGTAGAGAATGCGAAAGAGAGATCACGCTATTTCAGCGTGGCCGACTGGGGCGAAGTGCAGTTGAGAGGCAACTTTAAGAACACCTCCAAAGTGCTTTACACCGATTACACACCGGTTACCAAGCTGGGCTATGGCGCTTATGTGATGGAAAACCTCGGTACCGAAACACAAAAGACGGCCATCATCGTGGATGCTACCCTCGAACAGAACGGCAGCCTCACCCCGATCCGGAAAACCTTCCGCTCGGTAATCAATGCCAATGGCAAGCTGCGCGGCGCCGACCACAATTATGTGAAACGGAACTATGTATATAATGTAGGCATCACCTTTACCGATAGCAGCTTCGACCCCACCGTTGATCCGCCGATACCCGATCCGGATCCTGTAGTCGGTATGCTGGATGTACAAGTAGAAGTAATACCCTACGGTCCTGTTACCCAGAACCCCGATTTTTGATGAACGGACATATAGACGGACATATAGAATATGAACCATAAAGCAGTACACAAGATGAAACTCAAATATTTATTCTTAGGACTAATTGGAGCCGCGGCCTTTACCGCCTGCTCCAACAGCGACGAGCCCGTGGTGCTGGGTGATACGGATGCCTATCTCTCCATC
Organism: Tannerellaceae bacterium; assembly: GCA_031555735.1. Lineage (GTDB taxonomy): Bacteria > Bacteroidota > Bacteroidia > Bacteroidales > Tannerellaceae > JAJDIA01. The sequence continues at coordinate 39,713 of JAVBUE010000034.1, read as the reverse complement.
GGCGTAACAGACGGTATGGTGAAAACGAAAGCGGATCCCAATGCTGCACCCGACGAAAGCAAGATCGAACGCCTCACCGCGTTTGTATTCAATGCAGACGGATCAGCGCTGGTTACCGTGGCGGATACGGCATTTACGGTACCTACCACCGACTACCACATCAAGCATATGAAGGTACGTATCAAAGACTATACCGGCGTAGGCCCCTCAGAAACCACGTTCAAAATGGTACTTGTTGCCAACTCATTTGATGAAGTGAAAGGCGCTAAGTCGATAGCCGATTTGCAAGACCTTTTGACCACAAAGTCGATTGAGAACTTCAATTATAACAATGAGATCAAGCCGCTCCTTCCGATGGCAAGCAACGTATTGAAGATTAACACCGTTAAGAAAAACGTGGAAAACTGGATCACCAATCTGGCTGTTGCCGAAGAAGGAAACCATGCCACCGGTATCCCCCCCAGCACATATGGAAACGATGATTTTGTCCAAATGACCCGCCTCATCTCCCGCGTTGAACTGGAAAGCCTCACCACCGATTTTAAAGACGGCGTTTATACCGACGCCACCTTTATCCTGGACTCGGTCTTTCTGGTGAATGTCAGGGAAAACGCCCATTTCATCCTGCCCAATGTAGAAAACACCTCCGCTGCTTACTGCCGTGGAAGCATGGCATCGTTCGAACGTATCCAGGGCATTATCTATCCTTCGGATGAACCTGCGTATATTCTCCCCAGCCTGTTGGGAAAAAGATATCAAAGAGAACCAAGTGGGGTTATTATTTACCCGAGTTCCAATAAGTACGATTTTAAAGACAAGGGCAACATGTTCGTTTCGTATATCTTCCCGAACGATTTCAAGGTAGCAGAACCGGCCACACCTTATGCCACCACCCTGATCCTGAAAGGAGAGATCGTGACAACCAACCAAATCAGACTGTCCAACAGGTATTTCCACATTACCATAAAAGATGTTGATAAGAATGAATATGTAAAGCCCAACACCATTTACCGTATCAATGCCACCATCAACGGTGTGGGTTCACCCAATCCGGATGATATCCCGATGAATATCGGTATTTCGGCTAAGATTACCGTGCTGGACTGGAAGCTGGTAAACCAGGATGTGCCGGATATCAATCCGCTCCGATAAAGTAACTATACAAAAGGCTTTGAAATTTCAAAGCCTTTTGTATATTTGCACACGGAAATAGTCCCTCTTAATTCTTTGATTATTATGATACAAGCTAAGGATATCGAACACGTATTGTTTCACGAAATAGACAACACCAACCAGATCATCATGTACCTCGAAGGCGACGACTGGTGTGCATACGAACGTTCCGCCTACCACCTTGCCACACAAAAGCCCTCCGTGAATATTTACCGTGAAGTAGTTGGCGACGGATACGATGTAGTTTTAGTAAAAGCCTCCTTTACGATGGACGAACTCTCGGATATCCTCTCCGGCCTCACCCTCAAACTGGTAGCCGACGGCCGCCTGCAATTTGTGCTGGAAGAGAAAGTGAATGGCTTTCCGGAATGGAAAAAAGAACTGCTTACCACCCTGCAGTAAACCCTTTTGCCAAGGATAAAAATAACACCTTATGTTCACCCGGACATAAGGTTTTTTTTTGAGAAAAAAGCCGTATTTCCCCGATTCTCACTTCCGGGATACGGATACCACGGTTTAATATATTTTTACCACTATCCGAACGTGATACATATCGGGTGAGAAAAAAAAAATAACACACCTCCGTACTTTTTCCAAACCCGCTTCCCATACGGGATATAGCGCATAAACAACCGCTTTTCACCTGCCGGATCAACTGATCGGAACGCCTCATTTACCCCTTTTATGCAGGGTATTTCTCTCCTTTCGCGGGTATGTCTATCAACCATTGAAAGTTGGTAGTTTTACCCCTAAAAGTTGAACTTTTCGCCTATCTCCCCCTACGCAATAACCCTGTACTTTTGCTTTCACAATCAACGAAATAAAAACAGTAGAAACGATAATAAATTAACCCGTTATGACACTAAAGAATATACTCCCGATCGCTTGCTTCCTGTTCGCAGCCGTTTCTTGCTCCATGGAAGATGATTTGATGCCTGCTACCGATATGGGTAAAGCCAATAACAATGTGCCGGCTCTTAGCGGAGAAACCGCCCTTTCTTTCCAGGTAAACATCCCGGGCAGTCTGGCTACTAAGGCAGATGATAACACTGTTGGGCTTACAGCTGATGAAAAGAATATCAACCGCGCATCCCTTATCTTATTGGATGGCTCGAACAACGTAATCAAAGCCTATGATAACGTACGTGTGAACGCCACCAACGGCATCGCCGAGTTTGGTAAGGTAGAGGACGATACCATCAAGTTTATCGTTAAAACAAGCGACGTTAAGAACTACCGCATGATGGTTGTTGCCAACAGCGCCCAGAATTTCGCCGCATGCAAAACAATAGAAGCGGTTAAGAATACCCTCCAGGGAAAATCGGAATACAGCAAGTATGCAGGCGTTAACGATATCGTAAAAGTAGGTACCAGCGAAGCTTTCTCTAATACCGATATCTATGCTGCCGGTTTCACAGGCTATCCTACCATCAAGGAAGCAACTGAAAACGCCCCGTTTATCGTTCAGGTAAAACTGACACAGTTGGAAGCCCGTATCGAACTGGCTGCATTCAATGTAACCAAATATACCGACAACTCCGCGCCGGTTGAACTCAAAATCACGAAAGTAGAATTGCTCAACATCAATACAAATAGCGATACCAACAAGGATACCAACACGAAGTTTGAATCGTTTACAGATAATAAAGCTTACACCGGTGGTTTGTCTGTACGTCCGGCCACTACGGCTTCGAATGTAGCTTCTTCATTCGACTTCACCTCCGAGGGCCACAACGCCAACATGCCGGTATTCTACTCGTTTGCCAATGTAACCAGCAATGTTGACAACCAGGTAAAAATGAGAATCCACTTCACACTGAGCGACAAAGACGGCAACGTATTGAATGAGATCACAAGCCGCGACATCATCATCAACGGTGGCGAAGTAAAAGCCGGTCACCTCTACCGCCTCACCGTGAACTCGGCCATTGCGAACGACAACATCGAAATAGACATTGTGTGTGATACAAAGGACTGGATATACAACTACCTTACTGTGAACATGCTGGATGTGCGTTAAAACGCATCGCAAGATATGAAAAGGAGTAAAATATAAACAGATAATATATATCGTTATGAAACTAAGAAATATAGCCGTAGCATTTGCCGCTACCTTACTAACCTTTGCGTCCTGCGTGGAAGAATCTGTCATCACGCCGGAGGGTAAAACGGAAGCAGGTCTGCCGACCACGCTGAATCTCTCGATCGCCACGGATGGCCTCATCACGAAAGCTGCTCCCGGCGGATATGAATATGCCAACGCCGACGAATTATTGATCAACCGTCTGGCCATTGCCATTTTTAGGGATAATGGCGACGGCACTGTAGGCGAACGCTTAGGTTTTGGTTATGCCACATTTACCGATGGTGTTGCTAATGCCGAATGTCCTGACAATGCTGACCGCCCGGCCTATAGCATCAGTAATATTCCGGCAAAGACTGGCGACGTAAAGATTCTGGTTATTGCCAACTCCACTTACACAGAGACCCAGTTAAAAAACGTCAGTACGTATGCCGGTTTTAAAGGGCTGATGGAAACAAACACCAATGCCGAAGGCAACTTCGTCTTCGACCAGAAAGAGCTGGTAAAGAGTGGAGAATTCTCCAAAACACTGACAATTGGACAACCCCGGTTACACCTGGAGTTAAGGCAACTGGCTGCTCGCATCGAACTGAAATTCGAGGTGAATGTCCCGAGTGAAGATCCGAGATATGAAGCAGACTCTGCTTTTACGAAACAGGAACTGGTTGATGCTGTAAATAATAAAATCATTGCAAATGGGAGTAATGGAAATCCGGGGTTAACGTATTCCGAAAACGGAGTTTTATTATATGAAACCGTCTCAGGTGGTGGTTCAATAAAACATTTAAAAGTATATAACAATCATATCACCAGAAGAACGATCACCCCTACATGGGCTTATGATATCACATCGCTGACAATAGAGAATATCAATACAAAGTCAGATCCTATTTTAGGCGACTATACCAAAGGGAATTCTTCCTCATATACATATAATGCACAGGAATTATTGGCTGACCCTTATGAACTCACGTTTGATCCTAAGGATCGGATCGCCAGTGTGGTTTTTTACTCCTACGAGAAGAAGTATCAGACACCCAGTCCATTGAAAATTACGGTAGGGGGTAACCTGGTTTACCGTGAAAACATCACTGCTATTACATATGCCGTTTCCTCTACATATGAATGGGAAAACAGCGGTAAAGAAGGGAATAACCAAAATGGATGGGGACCCGCTCCCGGTCATTTTCTGACTGAGACGCACACTATAATTGGCGAGCTGCCTGATCCCGTACCTTTAGACCCCGTAGATATAACCACTCCCGAACGCAGGTTGTATGAGGCCATCATTGACCCGAAAGAAACAGATACCGGCAATGAGGCAACCAATAGCAACACTTACGGTATCGTACACGGCAATACCTACGAAGTCAAAGGTTTGATCGACACCAAAAATAAAGCGGTAAACTTTACCATCAATGTGATTCCCTGGAGCGCTCGTCCGGTTGTGATCGGAGCTGAAATCCTGGACATCCACTACCTGTTTGTCAAAGAAACGAATGTTATTATGGCCAATGTGGCCGACTACTTTGTGGACTATAAGTCGGATTCGCCGATTTCGTTTAGTAATAAGAAAGCTACATATGTTGAATATTATCGAGATAATAATAAAATTGTAAAATCACGTACGGCCAACGTCGCTGCGACTCAATATTCATTTACAGTTGTCAATGGCCAGATTAAAATACACAGTAATATTCCTGCAAACTACTTCCCAAGGACATTGTCTTTTGATGTAACAAATGCACATGGATTGACAGAACATGTGGAAGTAACTCAATATCCACCTCAGTACCTGACAGCTCAGACATCAGCCAATTCAGGGCCCGCAGACAGCCCTGACGGAGCAACAAATCCTAATATTTTCACCGTAAATATCATTGCCGCAGAAGGTTTGCAAGTAGGAGCACCCAGAGGTAGTAATGGACAAACAATCACAACTGAGGCTGCTAATAATCTGATCTCACCCAAATTCATGGTAGCCTCACGATATGGTGTTGTTAATGGGGGCAAATACTCAAGTAGTTCTGCAATTACGCGTTGCCGTAATTATTGGGAAACGCTTGACGCAAGTAAAACAGGAGCTCAGGCAACCTATCCTACCGGTACGTGGCGAGTACCCACCCTGGCGGAATTGGAGTTCATGAATGTAATCCAGGATTCGGATGGAATTGTAAATTATCTGTTCAATAATACGGGCGAATATTGGTCGGCAAGACAAGATACAAACCCCACAAGGGCTTGGTACTATGACTTTGGAGATAATAAAAGGGCTTTCGTTACGACTCTGACAGCCACACGATCCGGCCTATACATCCGCTGCGTCCATGATGTTTATTAATTAACCGATTAAAAACAAACAGTTATGCTGAAGAAAATATATAGCCTTGCGGCAAGTTTACTCATCGTGTCGGCGTGTACAACCGATGAGTTGGTTCCGGTAGAAACTCCGGATAATACATCGGAGATTACACTCTCGTTTAACGTTGACGTCCCGACAGCCGAAGTGATAAGTAAAGCCTCTAATCCCCTTAAGGAAGTGGATGGTGTTATGCAGGAAATCGGCGTGGAAGACCTCTATCTCTATGCATACGATGCGTCAGGTGCGTTTATTGAGAAAGCCAAAGCAAAAATGATCACCTCTACGGAGGGAGCGACAAGCTACCAGGCAATCGTATCCAAGGATACCCGGAAAATCCATTTCCTATCCAATTGTGGAGCAAGCGGATTAGATGCCAGCGATGTTCAGACTTTCAACAAGATGTACACGCTTCCTTCCAACCAATACGTATTCTGGGGAGTCAAAGACTTTGGCTCATCCGACTTGGAAGCCAATCTGGGGCAAATCGACATGTACCGTAACTGGGCAAAACTGGATGTGGAATTCACGACTGACGGCACTGCCAAGGATAGACTCTTCGAACCGTCGTATATGATTTACAATAAATCCATGACGAACACGCTTGCCGCCCCGGTGGACAAAGAAATCAACCTCCCGGCAGGTCTCGACTGGATAAAACCGTCGAGTTATGATGAACCGATCCCGTTTGGGTCATCCTCGTTCTTATTCGAAAACGACAACATAATTAATAAAGGTCTTCATAGCACATTCCTGATCATCCGGGCAAAATATAATAACCCGGGAGCCAACTTTACCTATTATAAAATTGACTTAAGCAATTTTGAACAAGAGGAAGGATATGTGAAAGTCTATAATGTGATCCGTAACCACCACTTCAAGGTGTCTATTAAGGACGTGGCCATCTCCGGCGTTGCCTCTTTTGAAGAAGTGATTGCCGAAGGAAAACCGGCCGACAATAATATTACCGCCTCTGCCGAATTGAGCGACTACCCGAAGATCACTTATAACGGTGAAACCCTGATCGTAACGAAGACCACTTGGGTATTCACCGAAGGCGGATCCCTGAATATGCAGGCTGACTATACGATAGGTTCTACGCTGTCCAACGACTTGCTGAAATATGTGGCTGGTGCAGGTATCCCCACCGTGACGAATGGGGGCGTAAAACTCCACGATAACGGCAATATTACAGCTAATATCAATAATCCGACATCCACCGAACAAAGAGGTTACTTCTATATCACCGGCGGTAAGCTGCAACGCATGATCACCCTGGTGCTCCGCCAAGCCTACCAGTTCACGAACTTTAGCCTTACGGAAGCGGGATCGGGCGCAAACTCAGCAGTAATCGCCCACTTTAAAGTACCCAGCGATATTGAAAAGGCCATCTTCCCTTTGGAATTCAAATTCACCAGCAAGAAATTGTATGCCACCGAGTCCGGTGTCCGCATCGAGACTGATGGAAAAGGGAATTACACCTATGTCTATACCGCCCAATCCTACCAGGCTGGAGGTTATAATGTGACATTCAAAACCAACTCGCCGAACGCGGCCGGTTTGGTAGAAAAAGTGGCGCTGAATGCGGAATATTTTGCCACGAAGACAGCTGATCTAATTGTGCCATAAAAGACATGCCCTATACACTGACAGGTAACTATCGTTTTGGCACTGTCACCTCCGGCATCACTCATTCATCGCCTATCCTTTTTCATAAATTACGAAAGAAAAGTGGCAATGAATAGCTGGCTATAAAAGAAAATAACACAACAATTGAGGGAATAACATAACTACTCTACGATAACTCCTGCCCCATGTGGGCGGGAGTTTTTTTTGCTATGCCCGGTCACGGGCATTGTTGACATCCGAGATCTACAGACATGGCGCTTGCGATGGTGGGCGGATGGATAGCTCTAATCCAAACATTTTTTCGGAAAAAATCTCCTTCCAAATCGCCGTATTGATCCCTAAAACCCTTATTTTTGCATCATACACCAAATACAGTATTGATTATGAAGACATTGGAACACATACCTTTTACCTCGAAGAAGGCGATCTTCAAGAAGCTTGAAGAGATAGCCGATGTGTCCGCCCTCTCCCCCGAGGAACGGGATAAGTACGAAAACAGCCTCCGGGTTTACAACGACCATCTTGCCGTGATGGATTACGCTGAGCAGGAAGGAATGAAGAAAGGATTTGAAAAAGGAAAACAGGAAGGAAAACAGGAAGGAAAAGAAGAGGGGAAACAGGAGGGGAAAGAAGAGGAACAACTCCGTATCGCCCAGGAAATGAAATCCGTCGGAATGGATACAGCCCTGATCAGCCAGATCACCAAGCTCTCCATTGCCGACATCGAGAAACTATAAGTCACCCCTTCAAATATATCAAACCTACGCCTATTCTGGGAATAGGAAGGCCCGGCCGCCTTCCGGTTAATTATTTCTCAGCAGAGCGGTTGTTGCGTACTGGTTTTTGCGGATCCTTCTCCCAGTCTATCGGTGTGGGGTTACCCAGGTCGTAGAGGAGGATGGATAACTGGAGCGGAGTGAACAGCCGTTGGCCGCGCACATAGCCTGCCTGTTGCATTTCATCGAGCAGTACCGGATCGCGCAGGATCCAGCGGGTAAGTTGTTCGGACGCCGATTTGGGAGAGAGATGCGGGAAATATTTCATAGCCACTTCTTTGTGGCTATACACTACTTGATTTGATTTCATAAATTGGGATTTTGTTGATTTGAATTAGAAAGATTTTGATCATGTTCGCGTTTGCGGCGCTCATACACTTCACGGCTGACGGCATTCGGCGAGGGGTGGCGCAACTGTTCGAGCCGTTCCTTCTGCTGTTGGTCGAACAGGGCGGCACGTTCCTGACGGCGTTCACCGATGAAATCGAACAGCGACGACAGGATCACCTGCGGATCCACCGATCCGTAGAACTGCCGGTAGCGTCCGCACTTGAAGCGGTGCACAAAGAGCAGGATTTCCGACGTCTTCAGATAGCCATACTCGGCCAGGATCATCCGCGCCAGGCAGCGTTGCTGTTCCACATCGAGCTTCACCCGCGCCGCCGAGAAGGTGTTGATGCTCTCGAGCTCCAGGCAGAGCCATACTTCGGCCACCGCCATGCCGTAGCCCATACGCACGCAGGCCAGCGTGGGCGCTTGCCCCAGATAGGCGCGTTCCCAGGCTTGGGCGGCATAGGTTTCAAGTTGCGGATTCATCTTTTTGATGAACGATTTGGCGTCGCCGTAATTCTCATACATGCTGTTCACCTGTTGCCGCATCAAATAATCGTTGTAATTCGATGAGGCGGTTGGCGGCGTCAGCTCCTGTTGCAGTTGTTCCTGCAGTCGCTTTATTGGCTTGAAATCCTTCTTCATGTTTTTCTGTTTTAGTTATTTTATTTGTGTTTAATTTCCCCTTTATATTTCTCTTTTCTTTTAGGGGGGTTTTTGCTGCAGAAACAGGGGGTTTTTCTGCGGAAACCCGGGGTTTTTTGGTAGAAACGGGGGGTTTCTTTGCAGAAACATCCTCGTTCTCCGCCAGAAGCTTCTTCATCCGAGGCAACAGATAGCGGTTGTCGATCGCTGTCTCCAAGTGGCTTTTGATCACGTTAAAGCGCATTTGCAACCCAAACGAGGTATAAATACCCCATTTGTCCAGTTTACCCCGATCAAACAATTCAAGTTCCAGACAGGTTTCCAACACTGCCTTCACCTTCTCTTCCGAAAGTTGAAGCACGAAGGCGAGTTCGGCATATTTGTCGTCACTATGCATCAGGTAATAACCGTTTGCCTCATAAATGTGCCCTACGAACACGAGATACACACTGACCGCTTCCGCCCCATGCCTCATAATCAGGCGCCGGATTTTCGAGTCGGACTCAAAATGGACATCCAACGGGAAGTAAGTAAGTTTTTTCAATGGCCTTGCCATAGTTTCATTTCTTGATTTTAAGTTTTATACAGTTGGAGCCGGCCGGGCGCCTTCCTTCCCTTCTTTGGGAAGCGCAAATGTAGTAAAAACCGGAGAAGATGGAAAAGCGCCAAATCTATCATAGGTAGATGATTCGACAATCATAGGTAGTTGTTCCAACAATCATAGGTAGAAGAATGAACAATCATAGGTGGAAGATTTGACGTTCACGGGTGATCGCCGGAATTCGGCGGCATAGGGCAGCTTCCGGCGGAGTATGACGGGATTCGGCCGAAGCCCTGTTTTTCACCGCCGTACATTTGCACTGTGATCAATCACAAAGTATTCACCTTTAAAAAATGTGCAATTATGGCATTAGCATTCCGAAAAATCAAACGCATTATGAGCGTAGGTTCCAACCGGGGAAAAGAAATGTTTTTCGCAGTGGCGAAGAAAACATCGATGACTACCTTTGAAGAAGTGTGTGAGCTGGTAAGCCACAACTCATCCATGTCGTCGGCCGACGTGAAGAGTATCCTCGACTCACTCAACTGGGTGGTCAGCCGCGAACTCAGGGCCGGACGGTCGCTCCACCTGGGCGAACTGGGGCACTTCCGCCTCACCCTCTGCGCCAAAGCGCAGGAAACGAAGGAAGCGGTGACGGCCGATATCGTGCGGAAAGCACGGGTAGTGTTCTTCCCGGGAGCCATCCTGCGCGACATGTGCCAGAAAGTAACTTTCGTCCCCTACGACGAAGGGAAGAAGGAAGGAGAAGCAGAAGGAGAAGCAGAAGTCCCATGCGACAAAGAACATGTGTTATGAGACCTGTCAACCTGATCGTGATCCATTGTACAGCCACCCCGGAAGGGGTGGCTTACACTCCCGGGAGGCTCGAAGCCGACCACCGGGCGCGGGGCTTCCAATGCACCGGTTACCACTATTACGTGCGTCGCTCCGGCGAAGTGGTGCAGACCCGTCCGCTGGGGATGATCGGCGCCCATGTGAAGGGGCACAACCGCCACAGCATCGCCATCAGCTACGAAGGCGGGGTGGATGCCGAAGGGCAGCCCGCCGATACCCGGACGCCGGAACAGAAGGTGTCTATCCTCGCCATCCTGATCGACCTGATCGACATGTACCCCCAGGCGCGCATCTGCGGTCACCGCGACCTCTCGCCCGACGCCAACTACGACGGCATCGTCTCGCCCGACGAATGGGTGAAGGGCTGTCCGGGGTTTGATGCGGAAACGGAATACGAGGGGGTAATGAGTAATGAGTAATGAGTAATGATTAATGATTAATGATTAATGATTAATCACCCTAAACTGGCAAAGAGGATAATCCTCCGCGCTCACCGCGCTCACCGCGCTCACCGCTTTCTCCGCTTGCGCTATAAAGCCTTTAAACAGGCAAGCGCATACATCTCCCCCCCGTCTTCGCCATCCTCTTCGCCCCCGTCTTCGCCCTCCCCCTCTTTCTCCGCTTGCGCCATTAATCATTAATCATTAATCATTAATCATTAATCATTCCTCCCATGTTCCAGCTCTGTATCGCCACCCTCCTCACCCTTGCGGGTATCGTGTTGCTCTTCCTCGGGTTCTTTTATCCGCCGGAGGGGGAGATCCACCAATCGGTGCTTGTAGCCTTCGGCGAGGTGGCCACGTTTGCGGGCGCTTTGTTCGGGGTGGACTACCGGTACCGCTACCATCCCCCCCGGGGCGGAAAGGGGAAAGAATGAAAGAATCAGTCAATGATCAATCAAACAAACAATCATCAGTCAATCATCAATCAAACAAAGAAGTATGCATGCAGGTAGAATGAGTATAGGATGGGTGTGGTGTTTCGTATGTTGCCTGGCGTTGCTGCCGGCGTGCGGGGCGAAGCGGGAAAGCCGGTGGGCGTCGCAGACGTTGCGGACGGATTCGCTCCGTACCTGGCGCGCCGACAGCGCCTTCTTCGCCCAACGGCTGTATCACAGCGCCGGGCAACAGGTGGTGTGGGAAGAGGTGGTGCTGGCGCCGCCCGACAGCCTGCGCCGCCAGCATGTACGACGGGTGAGGCGCGCCCGGCTGACAAGCGGCTCGCTCACCCGGATAGCGGATACCGCCGCCTATACCGCCTTCGCCGCCCGGCAGGAAAGCGTCCGGCAGGAAACCGCCGCCACGGCCTCGGCGAGCGAAAAACGGACGGCTCCCGGTCGATCCGTCTCCGCCACCTGCCTCCTCCTGCTGGCCGTCGCCGCCATAGGCGCAGGCATCGCCCGCCGCAGGGCTTGAAGGGGAGCCGGGTTACTCCTCCATACCACGTACAAAAGAGGTGTATAAAGTGAAGGAATACCTTTTTCCGAGGATAATTTGAGGCAAATACCACACTTTTTCGAAGATACATGCATGCAAAGCAGCCGGGACTTTGTACAGGAGCCTTTCACTCTGTGTTTTTGAGGTGATTCCCGCAGGCTATGCCCGGTCACGGGCATTCTGTTGGTAGCCGGGGGTGAAAGCCCCCGGTTTGGCGAGAGATGAGATGTTTTCAAACGCCACGTCAGTGGCGCCCTATTCAGTTGAATTATCATCTGCAATATGGCACCGCTGACGCGGCGGAAATAATAGATCATTCGCCAAACCGGGGGCTTTCACCCCCGGCTACCAACAGAATGCCCGTGACCGGGCATAGCCATCCGGTTGTCAACAATGCCCGTGACCGGGCATAGCCATCCGGATACGGGGGGGCGGTCTGGTTCGGGATCGGTTTGTACAACAGGGTGTAACAGAAAGCCCGCAGGGCTGATGTATGTGATTCCCGAGATGCTTACGATCCAAGGCATTCGAAGGCGCTATTGGACAATTTTTCGGATATATCCCCGGAAAGGGGGGATTTCCAAAGAAAAAAGTTCCCAAAAGGCTTATTTCCGCCGAACAATTTTTGCGGAAAGTTGTTTAGGGATGGACAAAAATAATAAACCGTTCGTTAGACAAATTGAATACCACCGATTGAACCGTATGAAGAGTCATCACCTTGTTTATTTACTGACCGCAGCCCTGCTGCTTTTCTCTTGTGTGAGCGAAGACCTGTATGAAGGACCGGATGCCCCGGGCAGAAGCACTTCCTTCGATCTGGCGCTGAATCTGACAGCCCCCGAAACAAAAGCGTTGGGGGATGCCCAAACACCCTATGTGTATGCCCATGCAAAGGAACTGCTCGTTAGCCACGCCGAAGTGGTGATCTTCAAACTAAACGGGGATAACGAACCGGGTACGCTTTTCAAGCGGCTGTCTGTTACTCCCGGAAACGGACTAGAGGACATAACCATCGGCAGCATGGATATCGATCCCGTACAAAACAATGGCAATGAAGCCAATGTGAGAGCCTACCAGATCAATGATATCCCCGCCAAAACAGGGAATGTACGCGTACTGGTGATCGCCAATTCCACCCTCGACTTCAGCACCTGTAAAACCTATGCCGATTATATGGCGAAAGTGGAATCCACGGCTTTCCCCGCTACCTTCAACCCGGAAACACTGGTGAAGGTGGGGCATGTGGATGTGTCGCTGGCGGCAACCACCGATCAGGTCATCACCGTCCCCATGACGCAACTCGCCGCCCGCGTGGATTTCACGATTAAGATGGACCTGCCGGTAAGCAGCACGGTGAGCTTTATTGATCATAGCGCGGAAATTGACGTTTTGTTTGACGGGCTGGGGAAAGGAGGAACGAATATCAACAACTCAAAGGGTGCCTCAGTGACACTTAAGGATGGAACTGTTATGCATTTTTATGAAGACAGCCATGTGCCACCGAACAATAAGTGCCCTAACCCTCCTGCTGCAAATACATACTATACAAACCCCTATACAGGTGAACAAATAAAAGTAGATCTTAACGGAAAGATCGCCCATGCCATGAATGTGCCTTTCGACAGAGTAACGATTTCTGATCGCTGGGGGCTCAAAATCAACAAGATCACGATCAACAATATACAGATCAAATCGGATCTGGTGTTGGACAATCCGACATTATGGGCAAATACACAGTCGGCCGTCCCATCTTCGTCGATGGCAAACTATACATTCCCCGTTCCGAAAGACACCATTACGCACGAATACACACTGCGGTTCTATTCCTACGAGAAACCGTTATATACAGCCGGCAACATCGGCGAAGCCATAAAAATTGAGTTTGACACCGAGTTGATTAAAGGGAAAGCTGAAAAACGCGAACGCTTTGTCGCTACTGCCGGGCATGGTATCTGGGTGTACACGGATAGCCCGAAAAATGATCGGTCTTTAATTGGAAAACCCTCCGGTGGCTGGGGAGAAGACAAAAACAACGTTACCCGCTTTACCCTGATCAGTATCGAGAAAGAAGACAAACTTCCCCCCGAAGCCCAGCCCCAAAGCGTATTCAACAAAGACCTCGGTTCGCAATCGTACTTCAAGAAATACATCGTCGTAATCAACCCCGACAAAACCATGGAAGGCTGCCGTACGGACGGTTTGATTCATGGCAACCTGTATTCGATCAACGCATACCTCCGGAACGTGGTGACCAACTTCGACCTCCACTATCAGGTGGCCGACTGGACGAACGTGATGCAGACAATTCCCGATTTCAATTAACAAACTTCAGACATCCTATATGAAACGTTCATCTATTTATCAGATCATACTGGCCTTCCTTCTCCTCGCTTCGTGCACAACCGAAGATACGACAGACCCCGCCGGAGGGAAAGTGACGGAAGGGCTGCCGGTAACCGTATATCTGCCCTATGGATCGGGCATGCCCGTGACCTATACGAAAGCCGACGGCGACGATACCGTGCGCGACCTGTATGTCTTGCTGTTCGACGAGCAGGGCATGCACGAAGGCAACTATTTCTTCTCCGTGGCCGACGGCACGCTGGATACCTCCGCCAAACGGGTACGGATCAGCACCACCACCGGGAAAAAGATCATCTATGCCGTAGCCAATACGGGGGCGAGCAACTTCAACTCGGCGGCGGCAGGTATCAGTCTCCGCCAACAGATAGACGCCTGGTGGAGCCAAGGCCATGAGACACTGGCCGAATGGCTCACACAGGGAGCGGCGATGGTGGCCGAACGTACCGACTGGTCGCCCACCGAACTGCTGATGAGCGGACGCTACGGCTCCGCCATGCCCCAGGTGACGGATACATACGCCGAAACAGCCGACAACAGCGAAGTATGCCTCTTCCGGGAAGACGGCACCATCGCCCGCGCCAACGGCTCCGCACCGGACGCAAACGCGAAGGTATGGCTCACCCGCACGGTAGCGTCCGTGACCTTCCAAATCCAGACGGGCACCTATACCGTGAATGGGAAAGAAGTAACCTTCGAGCCGCAATCGTACAGCGTATGCAACCTGCCTTCCGCCGTATCGCTCTATGCGGGGACGCAACCTACCACAGCGGTGTTCACACCGGAGGCGAACAGCTTCGACGGGAAGATCAACGGCAATACCTTCCAGTTCTTCATGCTCGAAAACCGCCAGGCGGATGGGACGGGCCTCAACGAAGAATCGCGCGAAGCGCTCCGCAGCACCAGCCATGCGGGTACCTACATCATCCTCAAAGGGAAATACAGAGGGAAGGAACTGAATCCCTTCTTCCCGGAAAAAACAGAGACGCAGACCGCAACCGCCGACGTTACCTACTATATCCACCTCGGCTATATCGACCAGTATGGCGGCGCCAACGACCTGAGCGTGTATCGCAACCATAAGTATATATATAATGTACGCGTAGCGGGTGTGAACGATATCATCGTGGAAGCAACGACCGAAAACGGCAGCCCGCGTGCCGATGGCGACGTGGTGTTTACCGACGGCGAACCGATCGATGTGGATGCACACTTCAGCAAACGGCTGCTCGTGTTCAATCCCGGCGAAGACCTTACCCAGGGCGGTGAAGTGGTTTGTTCCGTGAAAACAGCGGCTACCGGTTGGGCGGAAATGAATATCAACGATCTAAACGCCGACATCAACTGGGTGTATTTCGTGGAGAAAAGCCAGGCGGAAGCGCTGTGGGAACAGGGACTGGGTCCCGATTTTACCTTTACCGACCCTGTGCGTAGCGAAGGCATCCTGACCGTCCGCGAACTGGCCGACAAGCTGGCGGGCGAGTGCAAGGAAACGGGGATATCGGTCTATGCCTATATCCGGGAGAATTATTACGAGGGTATGGCATTGGCTGATTATATCAACTACCAGTCCACCACCGGAAGCGCCAAGACGCGTACGATGGCCATCGCCCTGCGCACCGAAAACGCGAACGGCAGCAGCTCGGTCTCGTCGGCACGGTATATCATCCGCCAAAAACCGATCGTGGCTTTCTTCGATATGTCCAGTTCCCTGGTGAGCGGCGGGCAGTCGTGGGGGATGGAATGGGTGAATGAAAGTGAAGAACCAGCCTATTTCAACCCATCCACTTCGTTGCGCGATAAGGCGTTAAACACGGGGATCAGCTATAAACGGGACGACAGCCGTTTCAATGCATTCGGCATAAGCCCGTCGGATGGCCTTACAAATATGAAAACGGAAATAGCCGGCTATGTCCGTTCAACAACAGGATGGAAGGAACTGGAAACCAACCGTGTTGCCGAAACAGGGCTCACGGAAACCGGCGGAACCAACTATGCCGCCGCCTATGCCGCCTGTATGAGCCGCAACCGGGATGAGAATGGCGACGGCCGGATCACCGACGAGGAGATCAAATGGTATCTCCCGGCGATCGACCAGTATCAGCATTTCTGGATCGGCACCAATGCCGTGCCGGAAGAGGCAACACTGTATCCGGCTGAATTCCGCTTGCGTAACAGCATCAATACCAACCCCAATCTGGTGCGGGAGATGTTCACCATGCTCTCGTCGGGCGGCCACCGTTTCTTTGCCGACGAAGCGTTCGGGGTACGGCGCGGCGACTACGCCAATCATGCACGGAACCACCTCCGCTGCGCACGGAATATCGGTAGCGGACACAAGGTGGAAGTGGCGCAGGTAAGCGAAGGGAGCAGCAGTAAAACATACGCGATCAACGGCTACCTCACCGAATCGTCGCTGCGCAATCCGCTGACGTCGGGGACTACCCTGCCGTCGCACAACGAATACAGCTCCTGGAACCGCCTGCCCGCTAAACTGGAAGTGAAAACAACAAGTATCAAAGCGAATGAATTGCCTAATGGGGGCGTATATCTCAATCTGTTGAAATACATCCACGATGGCAAAGGGCTGAACAATCCGTGTAACAAATACAATGTGGATGGCCAGACGGGCTGGCGCGTGCCGAACCAACGCGAACTCATCCTCTTCACCACGCTGGGGAACCTCGGCGGAGAGCTGCTGTTCACGCAAACCTTCTCCTCCCTGTGGGACTTCAACAACTGGACCCGCAGCGCACGACGGGAAGAAGGACCGGGGGGAACAGGGATTAATATTCCTGCCGCCTCCCGCTACGGATACATCTATAATGCAACCGAACTGCAACTGCCGTTCAACGACAACGGCATCGTCTGGGCATATAACTTTGCCTGCAACATCCGTTGCGTCCGCGACATCGAATAAAAGCATACATGAAAAGTTGAGGGAACACTGCATCTTTTCGTACAACTCCTGCCCGGCTTCCGGGCGGGAGTTTTTTTGTAGCACGCTGTTCCTATCGGCTGGTATGGGTATTCATTTCAACTTTTTGAGATTGGTAGAATTACCGCTAAAAGATGAGTAATATACCTATTCACCGGGTTAAGAAAGGGCTGTATCTTTGCATCATGATATAATTCGTGAGACAAACAAAGAACAGACTTACTCTATATCCCTCGCAATCGTTTTCGTCGTTATACGAACTGATTGCGGGGGATTTTTTATGCGTAAATTTAAACGGAAACAACGTTATTCTTCTCATTAACAAGTAGTTTTGTGTCATAATGACGGTATGATATGATCCCCTGCCATAAATGATTATTTCGCCTATACCACGCATCCGGCAGTCGCCATACCTTTGCATCATCAAGATTTGTAAAACGTATTGAGATGACACAGCAGAGCAGAGACAATCTGAAAAATTATTTTGTAAATAAGATGATGGAGGAAGATAAAAAGAAGCCCTCCACGGAAAAAGGGGTTTTATTCCGCTTACGCAATTTATGCCCTTGTAAAAAAAATGACAAATAATATACATATCCATACTGTTCCATCGATATCCTTCACGGGTATCAACCAGGGAAAAGGCGGTCTCCCCGGCCTACCGTTTTACGGCAAGCCGACAGTCCCCTCTGCGGGAGGCCGCCTGCACCCCTGCCTTTTATGCGCAACGAGCTCTTTTTTATACCTCATCGGTATTACTCTCATACGGAAGGCGGGCATATCGTTGATAGTTTCACCACAGCAAACATTTGTATCCATGGTAGTTTTACCATATAAAGTTGAAACGTATGCCTATTGCAGCAACTAAACACATATCGTATATTTGCATCGAAAGCAGACAGATAATAGAACCGGCAAAACGTAGCTTACGCGCTAATCGCGCTAATCAATGAAATAGTAATATACTTTGGCGGATAATGAATTAAAATTTATGCATATGAAAAAGGTACTTTTCCTCTTTTTTCTTCTGGCAGGCATCACGAACGCCTACAGCCAGGAGTTTGCGGTGAAGTCTAATTTGCTGTATGACGCAACGACCACCATCAACGCGGGTGTGGAGTTGGGGCTGAGCAAAAAATGGACACTGGATGTTTCCGGGAACTACAACCCCTGGACATTCGGCAGCACTGAACCCAAAACACGCCTGAAACATTGGATGATCCAACCCGAAGCACGCTACTGGCTGTGCGAGAAATTCAACGGACATTTCTTCGGCGTCCACGCACATTACGCGGATTATAATGTTGGCGGGATCAAATTCCTGGGCGATAACCTGGAGAACAACCGGTATCAGGGCTTCCTGTACGGAGCCGGTGTATCGTACGGCTACCAATGGCTGCTCAGCAACCACTGGAGCATGGAAGCGGTGATCGGCGTGGGCTGGGCTCACCTGGATTACGACAAGTATCCGTGCGCCAGTTGCGGCACGGTCCAGTCCAGTGATGTGAAGGATTACTTCGGTGTGACGAAGGCCGCTCTCTCAATCATCTACTTTTTTAAATAATCGGGAGTATGAAGAAGACATTACATATCGTATATATGGCCGTAGCCTTGCTGGGAGCAGGGACGATGACGGCCGCAGCCCAGACAGCCGATCCGGTAAACGTCCACTGCAACGACCTGCGCCTGAAAGGACAAACGGTCCACATCGACGCCACCGTACAGGTGGATGCCAATTATGTGGAATCCAAACAATTCCTCGAACTGACGCCAGTGCTGGAGTCCGACAACCAGAAGGTAGCCCTGCCTTCCATCCTGCTGAACGGCAAGAACCGCCAGAAAGTGTATGAACGCGAGCTCCACTTCGGCAACCTCAAAGACGAACATCCCCATTATACCGTGATCCGCGCCAGCGAAGCGCCCGAACATACGATCGCTTACCAGACCACCATCCCCTGGGAACCGTGGATGGCCAATGCCAAGCTGGTGATGACCGAAGACCTCTGCGGATGCGGCAATGAAGCCGGACGCACGATCCCGGTGGCCGACCGTATCCTCCGCCGTCCGGACCAGCGTTACGCCCCCGTACCGGTATTCGCCTATGTGCAGCCGGATGTGGAAACACGCAAGGCTCGCGCCGAAGTGGGAACGGCTTACCTGGAATTTGTGGTGGGCAAGTATGAGATCCGCCCCACCTTCCGCAACAACGAAGCCGAACTGGCGAAGATCGACAATTCGATCCAGTTGGTAGTGACCGACAAGAACATCACCACCGACGGAATCTACCTCAAAGGATTCGCCTCGCCCGAAGGATCGTATAAGAGCAATACCACGCTGGCCGACAACCGTGTGAAATCACTCCGCACTTATCTGGCCAACAAGTATAAATACAAGAACGACTTCTTCACCATCGACTCCGAACCCGAAGACTGGGCAGGATTCAAGGCCAAAGCGGAAGCCGACCAGAACATCCCGAACCGCGGCGACGTGCTGGCGATCATCAACAGCAGCGACGAACCGGATGCCAAGGAAGCCAAACTGCGCCAACTGGATAAGGGAACCTCTTATAAATATGTATTGGATAACATCTTCCCCGCGCTGCGCCGCACCGACTATAAGATCAACTACACCGTCCGCGGATTCAACCTCGAAGAAGCGCGTGAAGTGATCAAGACACGGCCGCAACACCTGAGCCTGGATGAAATGTTTGCCGTGGCAAACAGCTATCCGAAGGGAAGCCAGGACTACAATGATGTATTCGAAACGGCGGTGCGCATGTTCCCCGACAACCAGGTGGCCAACCTGAACGCCGGTAACATCGCCCTCAGCAAAGGCGACTATGCCGCAGCCGAAAGATACCTCGCCAAGGCTGGCGACACGCCGCAGGCAGCCAATGCCAAAGGCGCCCTGGCACTGCTCAAAGGAAACCTCACCGATGCCAAACGCTACCTGGAACAAGCGAAGGCCGGTGGTGTGACGGAAGCAGACGCCAACCTGAAAGAATTGCAGAAGAAACTGGACGACAACGCGTTGTTCGACACTTTCGGGAACTAACGACAAAATAAGAAAGTAGCTGGCAGTTAACCGCCGGCTACTTTTCGAGGATTATATGTGTACAGATTTTTTTTTACAGTATTTGGGTAGGGACAGTTAGTTAATTTAAATTTAATGTTAAATGGAACGTATTGCAAACATTGAAAATGTATTGTTGAATGAGGTGGACAACCCCAACAATGTGTACATGTATCTTGAGGGGGATGCATGGTGTGCTTATGAACGTTCAGCGTATTACCTGGCAGAAAAGGTATCGTCCGTCATCCTGAAAAGGGAAGTGATCGGAGAAGGATACGACGTAGTACTGCTGAAAGCTTTTTTCCGTATGGACCAAATGGATCTACCGCTCACTTCTCCGGGAGTAGCGTTAAAAAGTTTGGCGGACGACAAACTTCAATTCTGTCTGGATAAGAAAGTTGAAGGTTTTCCGGAATGGAAAAAAAGACAATTAGAGAAATTATCTGCTTGACAGAAAGTCCGCTTTCCGCCAAAGTATATAATTATTGAGGGTGTATGTTGAGGGGATCCCGTGAGGTATCCCCTCTTTTTGATCCAAAAATATCCGTTTTTTGATGCACCTATCCGAACGATATGCCTATCTTTGTTTCAGAAGTTGTCATATCAACGTATCCCCGCCATGAAGAGACGAACCAACGCAGCCTTCACCGCCTGCATCCTGTGGGTAAGTATGCTATGTACGGGCGTAGCGCAAACCATCACTCCCCAACTCGCCTACAAGGCCGAAGCCACTACCGGCGAAGGCGCCATCTGGCATCCCGACCGGCAGTCGCTCTTCTGGGTGGACATCGAAGGGAAAACACTCTATGAATATCTCCCCGACAGGAAAGACTGCCGCAAATGGACGTTCGACCGGATGGTGACCACCGTCGTGCCCGAGACGGCCAACTCCGTGGTGGTAGCCCTGCAGGATGAGATCATCCGCGTCAACCTCAGCGATGGCAGCCATACCTCCATCGCGAAGATCGACGACGGCGGCCGCAAGTACCGCTTCAACGACGGCAAATGCGACCCCCAGGGACGGCTCTGGGTGGGGACGATGACGATGGGCGCGCCGCGCGGATCGGCCGAACTATATACGATCGACGGCAAAGGGACGGTGACGCCGCGGCTATCGGGCATCACCATCTCCAACGGTATCGTATGGACGGCCGACCGGCAGACGATGTATTACAACGATACCCCCACCGGCCGGGTAGCCCGCTATGGCTACGACGCGGCAACGGGCGACGTGATGTACGACGGGATCGCCGTATCCATCCCCAAAGGGACAGGCGGCCCGGACGGGATGGCGATCGACAGCAACGGGAATATATGGGTAGCCCAGTGGGGAGGCTCGGGCGTGTATTGCTACAACCCCGGTACCGGCGAGCTGGTCACGAAGATTGACGTGCCTGCTCCCAACGTCGCCTCCTGCGCTTTCGGCGGAGAAAAGCTCGACATCTTATATATAACCACGGCTCGCGCCGGACTCTCCGCCGAGAAGCTGGCCGCGAACCCATTGAGCGGAAGTTTGTTTTATTGTAAACCGGGCGTCACCGGCGTCCCGTCAAACCGATTTAAAAAGTAAAGAATATGCCCAGAAACAACAACAAGCATAAACAAAAAGGAAATCACGAGAAAAAAGAAAGAAGACATAGTGGTAAACGGATGAAGAAAGGAGAGATGATCCCGGCGATCGTTGCCGCGTTCCAGTCATCACCCAGCGAACCGTTCAACTACAAGCAGATCAGCAAAATGCTCGGTATCGAAGCACAGGTGCAACGCCTGCAGGTGGCCGAGATACTCGACGACCTGGCAGCCGACCACTTCATCACCGAGATCGACCGCGGACGCTATCGCTTAGTGAACCTCGGCACGCTGGCGGTGGGCACGTTCTCGCGCCGCAGCAACGGGAAGAACTCCTTCATCCCGGAAGAAGGCGGAACTCCGGTATTCGTTGCCGAACGGAACTCCGGCCACGCCATGCACGGCGACAAGGTGAAGGTGCAGCTATTGGCCAAACGCCGCGGCGCCGAACCCGAAGCGTCCGTGGTGGAAATACTCGAACGCAAAGACAAATCGTATGTGGGCAAGCTCCAGGTAGTAAAAGGATTCGCCTTCCTGGTGACCGAAGACAAGACGCTGGCCAACGATATCTTCATCCCCAAAGACAAGCTGAAGAACGGGAAGAATGGCGACAAAGCCATCGTCCGTATCATCGAATGGCCGGACGGCGCCAAGAACCCGTTGGGCGAAGTGGTGGATATACTGGGCGTAGCCGGACAGAATACTGCAGAGATGCACGCCATCCTGGCCGAGTTCGGGCTGCCGTATAAATATCCGGTAGCCGTAGAACGAGCTGCCGACCGGATCCCCGAAGCGATCCCCGCGGAGGAGATCGCCCGGCGGGAAGACTTCCGCAACGTACTCACCCTCACCATCGACCCCAAAGACGCGAAAGATTTCGACGACGCCCTCTCGGCGCGTATCCTGCCCAACGGCCACTGGGAAGTGGGTGTGCACATCGCCGACGTGACCCATTATGTGAAGCCCGACAGCATCATCGAACGCGAGGCACAGGAACGGGCTACCTCGGTCTATCTCGTGGACCGTACCATCCCGATGCTGCCCGAACGGCTGAGCAACCTCATCTGTTCGCTGCGCCCGGATGAAGAGAAGCTTTGTTTCTCGGTCATCTTCGAGCTCGACGCCAATGGGGAGGTGAAGCAGTCGCGCATCGCACGTACCGTGATCCGGAGCGACCGCCGCTTCACCTACGAAGAAGCCCAGCAGGTGATCGAAACGGGCGCAGGCGACTACCACGCCGAGCTGCTCGCCCTCGACGCCCTGGCGAAGAAGCTGCGCGCGAAACGTTTCCGGAACGGCGCCATCAACTTCGACCGCTACGAAGTGAAGTTCGAGATCGACGCCAACGGCAAACCGCTCAGTGTCTATTTCAAAGAATCGAAGGATGCCAATAAGCTGATCGAAGAGTTCATGCTGCTGGCCAACCTCACCGTGGCCGAGTATATCGGCAAACCGGGCAAAGGCAAGACGCCGAAGGTGTTCGTCTATCGGATCCACGAATCGCCCGATCCGGAAAAGATGGAAAACTTCGCCACCTTTATCCGCCGCTTCGGATATAAACTGAAGACCGAAGGGAAGCAGGATGAGGTGTCGCGCAACATCAACCAACTGCTCGACAAGGCACAGGGCCGTCCGGAACAAAACCTGATCGAGACCCTCGCCATCCGTTCCATGCAGAAAGCGATCTATACCACAGAGAATGTAGGACACTACGGCCTCGCCTTCCCCTACTATACCCACTTCACCTCACCCATCCGCCGTTATCCCGATATGATGGTGCACCGCCTGCTGGCCAACTATATGGCAGGTGGCCGCAGCGTGCAGAAGAACAAGTATGAGGATATGTGCGACCACAGCTCGTCGATGGAACAGCTCGCCGCCAATGCCGAACGGGCTTCGATCAAATACAAGCAGGTGGAGTTCATGAGCGAACGGCTCGGCATGGTGTATGACGGCGTCATCTCCGGAGTCACCGAATGGGGTCTGTATGTGGAGCTCAACGAGAATAAATGCGAAGGGCTGGTTCCCGTGCGCGACCTCGACGACGACTTCTACGAGTTCGACGACAAGAACTACTGCCTCATCGGCCGCCGCAAGAAGCGCCAATACCGCCTCGGCGACCCCATCACCATCAAAGTCGCCCAAGCCAACCTCGAACGCAAACAGCTCGACTTTGTGCTGGTGGATTAAAGGGATGCGCTTCTTAAATCGGATTCCATCCCATCATTTTCCCTGAAGATAGAGAAGGAGGGACTTTATGTATGAAAAAGCCTTGGTGGTCTCCATCCTGCAAAAGATCGAATTTGCTATTGACAGGAGATTATCCCATTCGGATGAAATTCATTCACCATCCTACTACTATAGTTCCCCTTCCGGAATGGAACGATTGGAAAGTACTTGTATGTTGCGGAAAGGCATCATGGGTATGAGAGATGTGATTGCGCACCATTACTTCGATCTGGATGCAGAAATTGTATTTGAGGTCGTCAAACAAGAACTACCCAAGCTAAAGCGTACAATCGCCGGAATGATTGTTGACTTGGGGGGGCTGATTACCCCTCCCCGGCAATCATCCCTATCACCCCGCACACAATCAGGGCGATTCCCAGCACGGCGTAGAACAGCCGGGCGCCGTTCCTTCCGAGCCAGCCCACGAAGGGGGTGGCGCCCGCCGTACGGAAGAACCAGTCGTAGTTGAACACAGCCGCCAGCACCGTCAGGCATCCGAGCGACAGGAAAAGGAAGAAGATAAAATATTCGGTAAGAAGCATGGTCACTTTTCTTTAGACTTTCTGTTAGCAATTACTCTTCGATATCCACCGCGCGTGAACCGTCCGGGTTTTCGGTGATGGTGACAGAGACCACATCTCCCGGGAGCATCTCCGCCACCTTCTCCGGCCATTCGATCAGACAAAGGGCGCCGCTGTAGAAATAATCTTCCGTCCCGATATCTTCGGCTTCAGACAATTTGTTGATGCGGTAGAAATCGAAGTGGTAGATCAGTTCGGCGGTTGTATCGCTGCGGTATTCGTTGATGATGGCGAAGGTGGGGCTGTTGATCACATCCGTCACCCCCAACGCTTCGCAGACAGCCTTGATGAATGTGGTCTTACCCGCGCCCATGCTGCCATAGAAGGCAAAGACGGTGCGGTCGCCCATCAGGCCGATAAACGCGCGGGCGGCTTCCGGCAGGGCATCGAGATTTTTTATCTGTAGGTTCATCTGTAATATAGATTCATGTAAAAACTTATTTGGGATCGAGCACGATGAGGGGCACCAGCATCTCTTCCATCGACACCCCTCCATGCTGGAACGTATCCTTGTAGTACGATACATAGTGGTTGTAGTTGTTCGGATAGGCGAAGAAGTCCTGGTCGAGGGCGAAGATATACCGGCTGCTCAGGTTGGGCGACGGCAGGCCGAACTTATCCGGATCACGCACTTCAAACACCTCCTTCGGGTTATAGTTGAGCGCCTTGCCCACTTTGTAACGCAGGTTGGTGTTGGTGTTCTTATCGCCAATCACCTTCACCGGCGAATCCACCCGGATGGTACCGTGGTCGGTCGTCAGCACAATCTTGCACCCCTTGTCGGCGATGCGCCGGCAAAGCTCCAGCGCCGTGGAATGTTGGAACCACGAACGCGAGAGGCTGCGGTAAGCGGCTTCGCTCTGTGCCAGCTCGCGGATCATCCGGCTCTCGGTACGGGCATGCGAGAGCATGTCTATAAAATTGAGCACGATCACATTCAACTGGTTATGCAGCAACGACGGCACCTGGCCGATCAGTTTCTCGCCATACTGCGCGTCATACACCTTATGGTAAGAGAACGCATATTTCTTCCGGAAGCGGTCGATCTGCGTCTGGATCAGCGGCGCTTCGTTGAGGTTCTTACCCTCTTCGCTGTCTTCGTCCACCCAGAGGTCGGGAAACATCTTTTCGATCTGGACCGGCATCAGACCGGAGAAGATGGCGTTGCGGGCGTATTGTGTGGCGGTAGGAAGGATACTGTAATACAGGCTCTCGTCGAAGGTAAAGAATTCCGCCAGCAGGTCTTTCACCACGTTCCACTGGTCGAGGCGGAAGTTATCGATCAGGAGAAAGAACACCTTATCGCCGTTATCCAGCAGCGGGAACACTTTCTTTTTGAACAGGTCCGGGCTCATCATCGGACGGCTGTCGGGATGCTGGATCCAGTCGGCGTAATGCGTGCGGATAAACTTCCCGAAGGCGTTGTTAGCCTCTTTCTTCTGCATGAGCAGCAGCTCGTTCATCTGCGTCTGGCTGGCTTCGAGCTCAAGTTCCCAATAGACCAGTTTCTTATACACCTCCATCCACTCGTCGGCCGTGAGCCTGTCGTTGAGTTGCATGCCGATGCGCGAGAACTCCTGGCGGTAGCCCACGGTAGCCGTCTCTGTGATGATCACGTTCTTGTGCACATTCTTCTTGATGGAAAGAAGCAGTTGGTTGGGATTGACGGGTTTGATCAGGTAGTCGGCTATCTTGTTACCGATCGCCTGGTTCATGATGCTTTCTTCTTCGCTCTTAGTCACCATCACTACCGGCACATTGGGATTGATCGCTTTGATCTGCGCCAGTGTCTCCAGGCCGCTCAGTCCCGGCATATTCTCATCCAGGAAGATGATGTCGAAGAGTTCGTCGCGGCAGCAATCGATCGCGTCCTGTCCGCTGACGACGGGTACGATTTCGTATCCCTTATCCTGCAGGAAGAGGATATGGGGTTTGAGCAGGTCGATCTCATCGTCGGCCCATAGGATCCGGTCTTTGCGGGTAACCATGATAACACTCCTTTCAACTGTTTTTCTTCAATGTATAGTCCGTAATGCCCAGCGAGTCGTAAGCTTGGAGCAGGGCTTCGTCGTTGTCGGAAATCATGAGCAGGATATCGTTCTCATGCAGTTCCGTATTCCCTTTCGGGATGAAGTACCGGCCGTTGCGCTTCACCATGACCGCCAGCGTATGATCAGGTAACGTGAGTTGCATCAGTTTATTGCCGTGGCTCAGTACATCGGCGGTGATTTCGATCTCGCTCATGGCGCTTTTGATCTCGTCGGGCAGCTCGATGCCGAACTGGTCTTTCCGCACCGGGCTATCCACCAGGCGCAGCCACTTGGCGATGGTCGTAACGGTAGTCCCCTGGATCAGCAGCGACAGGATGGTAATGAAGAACACCACGTTGAAGATCATCCCCGCATACTGCACCCCGGCGATCATCGGATAGGTGGCGAAGATGATCGGCACGGCGCCGCGCAACCCCACCCACGAGATATACAGCTTCCCCCGGTGGGAGAAATGCCGGAACGGGAGCAGGCTCAGATACACGCTCAACGGGCGTGCCACCAGGATCATGAAGATACCCACCGCCAGTCCCACCGGCGCCACAGGCAACAGCTCGTGGGGGTTCACCAGCAGTCCGAGTGTGAGGAACATCACGATCTGCCACAACCAGGTAAACCCATCGAAAAAGGTAGAGATACTTTTCTTATGCTCGATCTTGGCGTTCCCCACGATCAGGCCGGCGATATATACCGCCAGGTAGCCGTTCCCCTTGACTAATGTCGTGGCGGCGAAGGTGAAGAACACGACAGCCAGCAGGCAGATCGGGTACAGGGAAGCATTGGCGATATTGATCCGGTTCATCAGACGAACCGCCAGCTTACCCAGCAGGTAACCCGCCACCGCACCGATCGACAACTGCACCACCAGCTGCAGGATGCCTTCCCAGAGATCCATCCCCCCCAGCTGGATATAGGCGATGAGGATGATGGTGAGCATATACGCCATCGGGTCGTTGCTACCGCTCTCCAGTTCCAGCGCCGGACGCAGGTTTTCCTTCAGATGAACCCCCTTGCTCCGGAGGATGGAAAAGACGGAAGCCGAATCGGTGGACGACATGACCGCCGCCGTCAGCAACGACTCCGGAAAGGTAAGGTGCACCTTCGTCCCGAAAAAGGAAGACAGATAATAGATGAATCCCCCGGTGATAAACGTGGTGGCCAGTACGCCCACCGTAGCCAGCACCACCCCCGGCGCCGCGATGGGTTTGATCTCCCGGTATTTGGTGTCCATCCCGCCGGAGAACAGGATGATACTCAACGCCAGCATGCCGATAAACTGGGCGATATGGGGATCACTGAACTGGATACCCAACCCGTCGCTTCCGAACAGCATCCCCACCCCGAG
Source organism: Tannerellaceae bacterium (assembly GCA_031555735.1). Classification (GTDB taxonomy): domain Bacteria; phylum Bacteroidota; class Bacteroidia; order Bacteroidales; family Tannerellaceae; genus JAJDIA01. The sequence goes on along the minus strand of JAVBUE010000034.1, from coordinate 11,743 downwards.
GAACAGCAACAGGGCAGGCAGTCCGAAACGGTAACCGGCCTTACCGGCCACTATACTCAAAAATAAGATGATGGATGCCGTCAGCAGCACCTCTTCCGCGTTATGGAACATAGGCTCTTCGTTGAATAAAATCCCACAGCAACCGGACAGTGAAGGAAAGGGTGCTGTTTGAACTGACAAATATACATAAAACACCCTGTTGAACAGGGGATTGTACCGCTTTTTTCAGGATATCCTGCTTTTTAAATGCCGTTCCTGGCTGTCGGATGTATAAATCATCTACTTTTGTAATCATATTACCACTAAAAGGATGACTGATTGATATGAAGAAAACGATTTTACCCGCATTGTTCCTCCTCCTGCTCGCCGCTACGGCCTGTACACGGGAGAACCATTTCATTACCCATGCCGACTACCGCCGGACGGTGGAACAAGACTTCGAAGCCAAAAAGACGGCATTGCCGGAAGGCGACCTCTTTGCCGTCTTCAACACCCCCATGACACTGGAAGAAAAGGAAGCCATGACCTTCCTCTATGCCTACATGCCCGTGGGCGATCTCACGGATTACAGCGGCGGGTTCTACCTCGACAACGTACGCGCCGCATTCCGGGCGCGGGAAGAGATGCCGTGGGGCAACCGCATCCCGGAAGGCATCTTCCGCCACTTCGTACTCCCGGTACGCGTGAACAATGAGAATATGGATGAGAGCCGGATGGTGTTCTACGAAGAACTGAAAGAGCGGGTGAAAGACCTGCCGCTCTACGACGCCGTGCTGGAAGTGAACCACTGGTGCCACGAGAAAGTGGTTTATACACCCTCGGATGCCCGTACCAGTTCGCCGTTGGCCTCCGTCCGCACAGCCTACGGACGGTGCGGCGAAGAATCCACCTTCACCACCGCCGCCCTGCGCGCCGTGGGTATCCCCGCACGCCAGGTATATACGCCGCGCTGGGCGCATACCGACGACAACCATGCCTGGGTGGATGGCAAATGGTATTTCCTCGGCGCCTGCGAGCCCGAACCGGTGCTCAACCTCGGCTGGTTCAACGCCCCCGCTTCCCGGGGTATGCTGATGCACACCAAAGCCTTCGGCAAGTACGAAGGACCTGAGGAGGTGATGGAGCAAACAGCCGCTTATACGGAGATCAACGTGATTGATAACTACGCGCCCTCAGCCAAGGTATTCATCGCCGTGACCGATACGGAAGGCAAACCGGTGGAAGGCGCCGTGGTAGAGTTCAAGATATACAACTATGCCGAGTTTTATTCCGTAGCCACGAAAACGACCGGCGCCGACGGCGAGACCTTCCTCTCCGCAGGGAAAGGCGATATGCTCATATGGGCCACGAAAGACGGGATGTACGGTTACAACAAGGTATCCTTCGGGAAAGACGAGAAAGTAACGATCGCCCTCGATAAGAAGCCCGGCGACGGCGGATCGGTGGAACTCGATATCATCCCGCCGGTGGAAAGCGCCATCCCCGTGGAGGTAACGCCGGAACAAAAGGAAGCGAACGCCCAACGGATGCTGGCGGAAGATGAGATCCGCAACGCCTACGTAGCCACCTTCTATACCGAAGAGAAAGCGAAAGCGCTGGCGGCAGAGCTGGGTACCGACCCGGATGCTACCGTGCGCATCCTCCTGGGAAGCCGCGGCAACTGGCGAGAGATCGAACGGTTCCTCCGCGAAGCGCCGGCCGACAAACGCGCCATCGCCATGCAACTGCTACAAACCGTGTCGGCCAAAGACCTGCGGGATACGCCGGCATCGGTACTGGCCGACCACCTCACCCTCGCGCCCCCGGCAGCCGACCCGCTATACATCCGCTACGTCCTAAATCCCCGCATCGCCAACGAACTGCTCACTCCTTACAAAGGGTTCTTCCGTACCCACCTGGATGCCGCGCTGGTGAAAGAAGCGAAAGAAAACCCGCAGGCATTAGTCCGTTGGGTGAAAGAACATATCACGGTGGACAACACCCTGAACCCGCAACAGATTCCCGTCATGCCCATCGGCGTATGGAAAGCGCGTAAAGCGGATGCCGCCTCGCGCAACACCTTCTTTATCGCCCTGGCACGTAGCCTGGAGATCCCGGCGCGGATCGAACCGGTTGCCCGGAAGATCCAATATAATAAAGACGGCAACTGGATGGATGTGGACTTTGAAACGGCTTCGGAATCGACAGCCCCGCAAGGAAAGGTGGTGGCTACCTATACCCCCATCAAAGCGCTCGACGATCCGAAATACGGCAGCCATTTCACCCTGGCGCGGATCGGCGACAACGGGAAACTGCAAACCCTCAACCTCCGCCGCCGTAACGCCAACGTGGATATGGGCGGAGGAGATACCTGGAGCGCGTTGCTAAAAACACCGTTCGACCTGGATGAGGGGCACTACGCGATGGTGACCGGCATGCGGATGGCCAACGGCAGCGTACTGGCTACCCTCTCTTTCTTCAACGTGAAGGCGGGCGAAACCACACCGGTCGCACTCGTGATGCGGGAAAGTACCGACGAGGTGAGCGTGATCGGCAGCTTCAACTCGGAAAATACATTTAAACGCACCGATACGGGAGCGGAAACGAGCGTGCTGCTCACTACCGGACGGGGATACTTCGTCGTGGCCATCCTCGGCGCCCGCCAGGAGCCTACCAACCATGCCCTGCGCGACATCGCCGCCGTAAAGAAAGAACTGGAAGCCTGGGGCCGCGGCCTCGTCCTCCTCTTCCCCGACGAACAGGGATACAAGAGCTTCGACCCGAACGAGTTCGGCGCCCTGCCTTCCACCATCACCTACGGTATTGATGAAGGCAACAAGATACAAAAAGAGATCGCGGAGAATATGAAACTGGCCAATCCCAACGCGCTGCCTATCTTCATCATTGCCGATACGTTCAACCGGGTGGTGTTCGTCTCGCAGGGATATACCATCGGGATGGGCGAGCAGTTGATGAAAGTCATCCACAAACTGTAATGGCACACACCCTCACCTCGGTTTGCGTCTTCTGCGCATCGAGCACGAAGATAGACACCGCTTACTTCGAAGCGGCCGCCTCCCTGGGGCGGCTGCTCGGAGCACGCGGGCTGCGGGTGGTCAACGGCGCCGGCTCGATCGGGCTCATGCGCGCCGTATCGGATGCCACGCTGGAGGCGGGCGGGACGGTGACGGGCGTCATCCCGCAGTTCATGGTGGAACAGAACTGGCATCATCCTTACCTCACGGAAACGATCATCGTGGACAGCATGCACGCACGTAAACAGCGGATGGCCGAACTCTCGGATGCCGTCGTCGCCCTCCCCGGCGGATGCGGGACGATGGAGGAACTGCTGGAAATCATTACCTGGAAACAGTTGGGGCTGTATGTAAACCCCGTTGTCATCCTGAACACCAACGGCTTCTACGATCCGTTACTGGCGATGCTGGAACGGGCTGTCGATCAGCAATTCATGCGCCCCCAACACCAGGGACTGTGGGCGGTTGCCCGCACGCCCGAAGAAGCCCTCCACCTCATCCACACCCTCCCGCAATGGGACCGCAACCTGCGGAAGTTCGCCGCCATATAACCTCCCCGCCTTGCTGCGGATATGCTATCGGCAACAACCTGTTCTTTTACAGTCAACAGCCGTATGGCGTATTGCCTTCTTGCGGATGATTTAGTTGTTCCACCTGGGTGGGACGCATGTTCCAGCCAGGTGGGACACCTATTCCACCCGGTTGGAACACGTGTCCCACCCAGGTGGAACAACTAAACCAACCGCAGGCTGACGAGACATCGACCGGTTGTCGGCCAAACATCAACCGTATATTACAGCAACCCGTCCAGCGCCTGGCGGGAACGGTCTTCCACGGTTTGGCGGAGGTTGGCCTGGAGGACGTGGAACGCGTAGCGGTTGTATGAACGGGCGATGACCCCTTCGTGGAGGTGGTGGATATACTGGCAGCAGCCGGTGAGGGTCTCGAAGATATGCGAAGTGATCAGGATAGTCTTTCCCCGCGCATGCAGCCGGTCGAGGATGAGCAAGAGCAGGTGCGCGCCTTCGAGGTCGAGCCCGTTGAAAGGCTCGTCGAGAATCAGGATGGGCTTGTCTTGTTTGATCACCGCCAGCAGGGCGAGGCGTTTCTTCATCCCGGTGGAATAGGTTTCGGTCACCTCATCCAGCGGCAGGGCGAACAGTTGTTGCCATTCGTCCATCGGGAACGCGGCGGCTCCCGCGGGGAAGAGGCGGAGGTATTCCCGGCCGGTCATATAGGTATAGAAGAAGTTGTCGGCTTCGAGGTAGGCGATGTCTTTCCGCCGCAAGGGATCGTTGTTCCATAACAGTGCGCCTTCCTGCGGATGCAGGAAAGCATAGAGCGTATTGAGCAACGTGGTCTTGCCGGAGCCGTTCAGCCCCACCAGACCATGCGTCATACCGGCTTCGAGCGTGAGGTTGACGCCGCGGAGGACTTCCGCCTCCTTCTCATAACGCAGATGTAGATTACGGATGGTAAGCATATAACCAGGTTGTTAAATTACGGCGGGCAGCCAGGTAGTATCTGATGCACAGGAACAGGGTGAGAGGAGCCAGAAAGGGAGCAATCATGCCGGCCAGCGACAACAGCAGGGAGAACTGTCCGCCCACGGTCTTCGCCTGCGGGCGATAGCAGGCATATTTCATCAGGATCATCACCAGAATATTCAGTGTGCCTGCCAGCAGGAAGAACCCGGCAAACCAGGCTTGTCCGGGATGCAAGACGGCATACAGTACACAGGCAGGCAACAGGGTAAGCATGTAAGCCCGGCTGTTTATCCACAATTTCCGGTGCAGGAAGGCTCCTGCCGGAAGCTCCCGTGCACAAAGGAGGGAAACAGGCTCGGACAAATGATAACATCCCCCATAGCAACAGGTATAGATAAAGAGGAATGCCAGCGAGAGGTAGGGCACGAACAGTCCGGCATACGCCGCCACATACACCACCACCACCATCACTCCATACTGCCGGAAAGCGCTCCGGATCTCGAACAACTCAACCGGGATCAGCGAAGGGACAGGTATATGCTTCCCTCCTGCCTGTGCAGGCCGACGGATAAAGCCTGTCGCGACGCATCCCGCCGCCAGGACAACGGAGGCTCCCCACCGGCCCTGTATCCATTCGACCAACAGCACAGGCAAGGCCAGCAGCAGGTATTCGGCCGCAAATACCCGCCAGGGCTTTTGTTCGACATGAAAAAGAAAACGGTAATCCTTCCGCCGGGTATGCAGCAGGGCAAGCAGGAACAAGAAGCCGGCGGTAATCACCCATCCCCCTTTCGACTGGGCGGCAAACGCATAAAGCCCCGCCACAAGGGCAACCAGCATAATGGCCAGTATAAGCAGGTAAAGCGGCGGGATCTCGCGTATGATCTTCCACAACTGGCGGAAACGGTATGTCAGGATCGCGGTATTCACGTTTAGTCTTCTTACATTATTGTAATGACCATTATCTTAATGGCCATTACAAAGAACAGAAAAAAGTGACAAAGAACGGCACGGTGAAGTCCACAATAATGCCGTGGAAGATGGAAACAAAGACGAGGTCTTTGCCGGCGTAACGGGTGATGACCGGCAGCGTGGTGTCCATCGTAGTCGCCCCACCGGCACAGATCACCGACAGGCGGCCGAAGTATTTCCGGAACAACGGCGCACCAAGCAGGGCGAATATTTCACGGAGGATGTTTGCCATCAGGGCGATGGTGCCCAGTTCGGCTGCCATCTGCACACCCAGGGAAGTAGCCTTTAGTTCGGTGATGAGGATAGAGGAAAGGGAATAATAGGCAAAGCCGCTTCCGATAGCCAGGCAGTGGAACACTCCAAGCCCGGAGAGAACGAGGCTGACAAGGGCCGAGAACGCAAGCGTGCCCACAATCGTAGCTAAAGGGATCAGTAACAAGTGCGGACGGATACTGCCCAGGATGTCTTTCAGCTTCTGATCACTGCCAATGCTGATGCCCACCAGGAACATCAGGATATACAGTACATAAAGGGTGATGCCCGAATCCGGCTGCATACCCAGCCTGTCCATCATCCAGCCCGTCAGGCAGCCAAAGGCGAAGAAGCCTACAAATACCAGACTGCCTTTCATAACCGGCCCTTTGCTTTAAAGAAGAAATGATAGACTCCCCATCCGGCAAGCACGCTGCCCAGGGTGCCGGCAGCAGCAATCAGCAACGCCTGCAGGCCGAGGGTGCCGAGGTTGTCCACGATCTCCCTGTTCGAACCGACAGATACGCCCAGCAGGAAGAGCAGCAGGATAATCGCAACGGTGATCAACCGGCCGGTATGCCGCAACCCTTCCACCTTCCGGAACGCATACCCGGCGGCGATACCGGCAAACATAATCGCAATGACTGTAAACATAACTTCCCTGTTTGCCGCAAAGGTACGGCAAACAGGGAAGATTCAGGTTCGGGAGGACCGCTTTTATTTCTTATTCGCCCGTTTGAAGGTGATCGGGTTTACTTCCCCATCCACTTCGGAGCTGCCTTCCAGCCCTTCGCCCTTTTTACGCAGGGTAATGTTCACCGGATAACCGTCCACATAGACCACGCATGTATAGGCGTCGCCATCCTTGCGGATCTCATCGATTTTCACGGTCTGCCCGCCCATCACCACTTCGCCGGTGAGCTTGTCTTTGTCGGGTTTGATCTTAAAGACGCCCGTATCGTAGCCCGAAGGGGCGCTGGGGGCGTTGAATTCCCAATCGCCGACGATGCTGCCGGCTCCCTGCCGTTTGTCTTGTGCAGCCAGCGTGAGGGTGAAGAGTGCACACAAAAGGGTGCAGAGGATCTTGTTCAGTGTTGTTCTCATAACTTGTACGATTTTTCGATTATACTTATTTCGATTATTAATAAGACTACAGGACAGGCGATGCGGTTACATAGATCAGTTGATTGCTTCAATTTTTGTGGATGTGGTAGAGCCGGTATAGCCAAGCGTTCCCGCCCATTTCCCCGTATAGGTTAATTGCTCGCCCGTAAGATCGTTCTGCATAATAAGTTCCACATCGACAGACAGCAGTTCTTCTTTTATGGACGATTGAAACGTTGCTTCACAGTTGGCAGGCACCTCCTGATCTACTGATGAACTGGAACCATCCGCATATTCGACAGTCTGCTTCCAGTCGGCCAGTGTAAAACCACGGTCGGTAGCCCATACCTTATCTTCCTCCAGGCTGAATGGCGTAGGTATAGTGAGCGTGTCGGCTCCGAGGTATGGAGGTAACTCCGGTGAGAATTTAAAAACAGAGCTCAATACTAAGTCTGAATAAAAGAGGGAATCCGTATAATGGACCGTCATCGACCAGCCGGTCTTGTTAATATAGGTACGCTCAATCGATTCATGCGTTTTCAGTTGGATACTTTCACCTTCTTCAGGGATATACTTCACTGCTACGACCGAATACGTAGGCTCAGGTTGAGGATCGTCGTCTCCGCCGCATGCTACGCATAAAAGGAGACCTATCGCAGCGGTAAGGCTTTTTGATAATACAGATTGTTTCATAAGCTCATACTAATTGTTTCAACAACTCAGGAATCCATGCAAAAGTAAGCCAAAAGGATTTTAATCCTTTACAAAAACAGTTAAATAATGCTGTCATTGCTACTTGCCAGGCTTTCTGTATTGTTATAAAAAAAGGGCACCTTTCTGATAGGAGAGATGATATATATAGATATATTTGCATATTCTTCACCCTTTTAAATCCGGACAAAGATGGAAACATGTAATGTGTTTTGTGAAACCTTTTGCGGCATCAACTGGCTATGGTATGGTGTTGCGGTGATCGTGGCTTTCGCGGCGGGCGCCGTCTGGCATACCTTCCTTTTTGCGAAAACATGGATGCGGGTATTCAAGGTGGATATCCCGGAGAAGCCGGATACGGCGAATATGGTGATCACCATGCTGATGCAGGTGTTGTGCACCGCGCTCCTCGGACTGGTGTTCTTTGTGCTGACGGCGCTTTCGCTATGGGTAGCCCTGCTCGCGCTGGTTGGCTTCTGCGGCTGGCAGAAAGGGACGCTCAAATTCCGGTATGCCCACTGGAAATCCTTTATGGAAGCCGCCTGCGTAGAGGCGGGCTATACGTTTGTGGCAGGGATGATCTTCATCCTGTTCGCCCTGATCTGATCCCTATACATTATATATATGCACACAAGGATTATACCCTGCCTCTGGTTCGACCATCAGGGAGAAGAAGCAGCCCGGTTCTACACCTCCCTGTTCAAACAGGGAAAGATGGGGGCGATCGTGCCCTATCCCGAGGGCGGAATGATGCCTGCCGGACAGGTGATGACCGTGAAGTTTGAACTGGCGGGACAGGAATTCGTGGCGCTGAACGGCGGACCGTATTTCAACTTCACCCCTGCCATCTCTATGTTCGTGGGATGCGAGTCGGTTGACGAAATGGATACGCTCTGGGAACAACTGGCCGAAGGGGGAACTATCCTGATGGCACCGGCTGCACTGCCGCCTTTCTTCGAGAAGTTCGGCTTGCTGGAAGACCGGTACGGGATGTCGTGGCAGCTCGGTGTATGCGGTATCCCGCAATACATTAATCCCTTCTTCCTCTTCGGCGGCGAACAATACGGGAAGGTTGAAGAGGCGATCGGTCTCTATACTTCCATCTTCCGTCCGTCGGAAGTAAAAGAAATCGTCCGCCGCAGGAAAGACGCTCCCGACGGAAAGGCAGGTACGGTGCAGCATGCCCAGGTCACGCTCGGCGACGTATGCTTCATGGCGATGGACAGTGCGCTCGACCATCCGTTCGTTCCCACCGGAGCCGTATCATTCTATGTATATTGCCAATCGCAGGAGGAGATCGATTATTACTGGGATGCCTTTTCCGCCACGGGCTCACAGGGGAATTGCGGCTGGATGAAAGACCCGTACGGTATCTACTGGCAGATCATCCCCGAGTCGCTCGACCGGATGATGGAACAAGCCGACTCCGCCACAGCGAAACGGATCCTGGACGCCCTGCAGGGGATGGAGACCAAACTGGATATGGATACGCTGCAAAAAGCGTACGATAATAGCGTATAAATCATTTTAAAAAAGTTAGAATTATGGCCAAGGTAAATTGTTATTTAGCGTTCGACGGAACCTGCGAAGCGGCGTTCACGTTCTACAAATCAGTGTTCGGAGGAGAGTTCAACTATATCGGAAGGTATAAGGATATGCCGGCATCGGACATGCCGCTCCCCGATTCGGCAAAGGAGCTGGTGATGCACGTAGGCTTGCCGATCAGCCAGGAAACCATCCTGATGGGTTGCGATATCTGCCCGGCGATGTCGGGTACGCCTCATGTGGTGGGCAACAATATCTCGATCTGCATCTCTGCCGCCAACGAAGAAGAAGCGCACCGCCTATTCAACGGGCTGGCCGCGGGAGGTACGGTGACGATGCCGCTGGAAAAGACATTCTGGTCGCCCCTGTTCGGTATGCTGACGGATAAGTTCGGCGTCAACTGGCTGCTGGACGTGGATATGCAACAGGCGTGATATGAAACCGCTCGAAATAAAAGCGGCCATACAGATCAGCAAACCGGCGGCCGAGGTGTATGAGGCGATCGTCGATCCCGGACAAATGAGCCACTACTTTATCCAGACCGGCAGTGGCCGCCTGGAAGAAACGAAAGAAGTGGTATGGCGGTTTCCGGAATTCGACATGGACTGCCCCGTACGTGTTAAACGGACGGAGCCGGGGAAACGGATCGTTTTCGGCTGGGATGGCGAAGCGGGTGAGCTGTTGGTGGATATCACACTCACACCGGTAGCCGGTACCGAAGCCACCGTGGTACGTATCACCGAAGGGAGTATGGACAACAACGAAGCCGGACTGGCCTGGCTGGTGGGTAACACCGAAGGATGGGCTAACTTCCTGGCCTGCCTGAAAGCGTATCTCGAATTTGGGATCAACCTGCGGACGGGTGCGTTCGACTTTATGCGCACCTGACCCGATGTAGCATGTAGCAACACTTATTTGTATAGGCGGCAGGCCGGACAGTGTGACCCGATTCGGGGTGCTCGCCTGGCAGCCGCCTATTTGCTACCGGTCAACCCGCATTGAGGAGAAATCAATGCGCAAACTTGTTCATATCTACATAATTAACCTCTATCTTTGCGCCTATAAACCAAATTACAGGAAATAGTGAATAAGACATTCGTATCGTTGGGCATTCCCGTGGCGCTGCTGCTTGGGATGGCAGGCTGCCAGCTATCATCTTCCGACAACTTACTGCAAAATGAGATACAGTATGTGGATCCATTCATCGGAACGGGCTTCCACGGACATACTTTCCCCGGCGCGACGCGGCCGTTCGCGATGGTACAGCTCAGTCCCGATACACACATCCTGGGCTGGGATGCCAGTAGCGGGTATCATTACGACGACAGCCGGATCTATGCCTTCAGCCATACCCACCTGTCGGGTACGGGGATAGGCGACCTGGGAGATGTGGCTATCCTGCCATACTCGGGCGAAGACTCGATCAAGCCGGTAGCCACATTCCGGAAAGAAACGGAAAAGGCAACGCCGGGCTGTTACGCCGTACGCCTCGATAACTTCGGGATCAACGTGGAGTTGACTTCTACCGACCGTGTCGGTTTACATAAATATACGTACGATAATCCGAAAGAACGGCGCGTGATGCTCGACCTCGGGCATATCCTGCAACCTAACTGGGGACATCGGTTAACCGGCAATGAGTATATGTTTGTAAACGATTCCATGGTGGAAGGAACCATCTATACACGCGGATGGGCGCATTTCCACCAGATGTCGTACCGGATCACCTTCTCCGAACCGATTGAAACGGTGTATCAGTATGTCGGCGGTCAACTGCGCAGCGACTCGCTCTTTATGCGGCTGCGTACGGCGGAGGATCTGAAGTTTCATTATAAATTCCTTGAAAGCACGAAGCCGTTGTATGTGAAGGTGGCGCTTTCGCCCGTGGATGTGGACGGGGCAAAGGCCAATATGGAAGCCGAACTGCCCGGCTGGGACTTCGAACAGGTACGCGAACAGTCGGCGGAAGTGTGGAACCGGGAACTGAACCGCATCGAGATCCAAAGCAGCGATCCGGCTGTGATGAAGAATTTCTACACCGCCCTGTATCATACCATGATCGCCCCCTTTGCCTATCAGGACGTGGACGGGCGTTACATCGGTATGGACAAGAAGGTGCATCAGGCCACGCCGGGCTTTGTGAACTATACCGCCTTCTCGCTCTGGGATACTTTCCGGGCGTTGCATCCGCTGATGACGATTATCAATCCCGACCTGGCCGCACGCTGGGGCGACGCGTTGGTGAAAGGATACGAAGAAGGGACGATCCTGCCGAAATGGCCGCTGGCTTCCAACTATACGGGTACGATGGTAGGCTATCCGGCGGTATCGGTACTGGCCGATCTGGTAACGAAAGGATTGGCCAAAGGCGACCTGAACCTGTGGACGGAAGCGGCAGCCCGCTCGTCGGTCTATCGTGCCGACCTGGCAGAGAAGTTCCGGGGAACACGCGAACGCGATCTGATCACCCGCCACATCTATTATAAGGACTCGTTGGGATTCGTTCCCGCCGATTCGATCGCCGAATCGGTATCCTGGGGCGTGGAGATGGCGTATTACGACTGGTGCATCTCCCAAATCGCCGCCAAGGCAGGGAACACAGACGTAGCAAAAGCTTATACCGACAAAGCCTCTTACTACAAACGCTACCTGGATCCG
>JAVBUE010000054.1:0-23283 GCA_031555735.1 Tannerellaceae bacterium | reverse complement strand
CGATGCTGTGGACAATTCTACCGGATTGCAACTCAGCAGTAATGTGAAACACAGTGGTACTGTTTCGGCGACATGGAACGGCAGTATCTTGAAAAGCCCGTTCTCGCTGCAATTTGCAGGACGCATGAATTCCCCGATCCTGTATCAGGAAATGACGACCAACACCGATGGTACGCAAGAGGTAACAGAAACGCAATCGAAAGCCTATTCCATCTGGAAGGTTACTCTGGTAAAGCCCTTCCAGTTTACAAAGAAGCATGTGCTGGAGATGACTTTCAAAGTCGATAACCTGTTTGATTTCAGCGATACCTCGTTTATCAACCCCGGCCGCCAGTTCCTGGTTGGAATCCGGTATAACTTTAAAAATTAAGAATGAAGAATGGAGAATTGGAAACTGGTTTGCATATGATTAATTAATCCTCCTCTCTCAATTAAATAAACGCAATTAAAAATTAAAGCAATGAAGACAAGATTTTTTCTTTTAGCAACAACGATTTTAGCAATTTCATTTACCTCGTGTAATGATGATGATCCGGCATCGACACCTCCGGGAAATACAAAGGAAGCATTTATTGATGCTGGTTCTGAAACTATTTGGCAGTATTATTCTTTTGCTGAAAACAAAATAGTAGGCTCTGCCGAAGGAAATGCAGAAAATGATGCAGCATGGGCTAAACGTAAAGACTGGGATATTGCTATCCGGAGGATGTATATTCGCACAAACAGTGGAACTTCTACAACGGTTGCCGCAAATGGTGGAGTTTTCACTTTTGATATAAACAATACGGATAAACTCGGAAATATTATTCCAGTCACCTCTTTCGCTTCCATACAAAATATTCCTGATAATGTGTCAATTACTCCAGATACAGTCGTCACTTACGGAGGACATGGAGGCAATATTACAACATCGCAATCTAATGCAATAGTTGTTGCAATGGAGAAGAAAATAGATGAAACAACAAAGGAAATTGTAACCGCTATGCCTCCAATTTATCGGAAAATGCCGGTATATATTTTCCGTTCTGCCGATGGGAGTAATTATTACAAAGTAGAATTTACTCAGTATAAAGATGAAAATAATAAGAGTGGGCAGGATAAATTCAACTATGCACAAATATATTTACAATAAACAATTTAATACCAGTAAAAATGAAATATAAATTAATACCAATCTTATTATCCTTGTTAGTTGTTGTCTCATGTTCTAATGACAATTTAGAAGAACAAATAATTTCAAATTGAACAGGAAAAAAATGAACAGGTTGGCAGGCTAAAATTTACTTTTATGCCTGTCGACTTTCATTTGTAAAAGAAGATAATATGCATAAGAAAAAAATAGTCATTATCCTGATAGCATTAGCTGCAATTATCACAGTTTGGATATTGTGGAGTAAATTAGCCTCGCCTACTAAAATCGCCCTTGTTGATTTCAAGCCTTTCCAGGCAACAAGTTTTATAAAAAGTAATAGCGACCGATTTATTCAATATGAAGTAGTAGAAAAAGAAAATTTAAACAAACTGAAACACTATGATTTTGTGCTGGGATTCGGCATGGGCATGCGTATCACTGCCGAACAACGGGCACAGATACAGGCCGCCGCCGACCGAGGCATACCCGTTTATATCCATGCCGCCACCAATCCCGAGAACAAGATATGCAGCCTGGACAGCTTGCCGCTTAAAAGCGTACAGGATTATCTGAATAATGGCAATAAAAAGAACTACCGGAGCCTGGCACGCTATATCCGCAAGGAAATAGACCGGAAAACGTTCTTTGTCATCCCTCCCGATCCTGTTGTTGAAACGGCATCGGACGTGTTATATCATCTGGACGAAAATGTCTGGTTCGATACCGTAGAATCCTATGAGCAGTATTTGCGTGGACATCACTTCTACAAAGCGAATGCACCGAAAGTCGCCATTGTCGGCGGATTGAACGATCCGTTCAGCGGCAACCGTGAAAACATCGACAGCCTGATCGTTTCATTCCAAAATGCCGGAATGAATGTATATCCGGTCTCTTCGTCAATGAAACGGATGGAATTCCTGCGTTCGATCAACCCCGATGCTGTGGTTTATTTTCCTCATGGCCGGTTGGCAATGGGGAAGGCTGATGCCACCGTTGAATGGCTGAAGGCGCGAAATATTCCGATCTTCGGACCGTTGAGTATATTGAGCAGCCGTGAGGCATGGGAAAACGACCCGATGGGTATGTTCGGAGGCTTCCTGTCGCAAAGCGTGGTGATGCCCGAACTGGATGGTGCCATCTATCCGTATGTGGTCAACGCGCAGGAAATAGATGATGACGGTATTTACCTGTTCAAAGCCATCCCCGGACGTTTGCGGAAATTCACGCAGATTGTCGGTAACTTCATTTCGCTCAAACGGAAGCCGAATGCGGAAAAGAAGGTTTCCATTTACTTTTTCAAGGGAGCCGGACAGGAAACGCTTACCGCCCAGGGACTGGAAACAATCCCGTCCCTTTATAACCTGTTGAAACGGTTGAAAGAAGAGGGCTACAACGTGGACAATCTTCCGGCAACCGAAAAAGAATTCGAGAAATTGCTCATGTCGCAGGGTACGGTGTTAAGCACATACGCAGCAGGGGCGTTCGACGACTTCCTGAAAAACGGGCATCCGGCATTGGTTGAAAAAGCCGAATATGAATCATGGATCAAACAGTCGATGACCGATTCCCTCTATGCACAGGTGGTGAACCTGTATGGTGAAGCGCCCGGAGATTACATGTGTGTCCGAGAGAACGACAACTCTTACCTGGCGGTTGCCCGTATCCAGTTGGGTAATATCGCGTTGTTGCCCCAACCGATGGCTGCTCTGGGCAGCGATGCCTTTGCCATTGTCCATGGCGCCAAAGCGGCACCGCCACATACCTATATCGGCGCTTACCTCTGGTCGCAATATGCTTTCAAGGCCGATGCCATGCTGCATTTCGGCACACACGGGAGTCTGGAGTTCACTCCTCAGAAACAGGTCGCATTGAGTGGCAATGACTGGCCGGAGATACTGGTCGGAACCATTCCGCACTTCTATTACTACACGATCGGTAACATCGGCGAAAGCATGATGGCCAAACGCCGTTCGTATGCTACAATCGTTTCATACCTTACACCTCCGTTCATGGAAAGCAATATCCGTTCGCAATTCCGTTTGCTGATGGAGCGCATTCAGAACTATTACAAAGCTGATGGTGCGGCACAGTCCAACGCTTCGCTGAAAGTGAAGGAAACGACTGTTGCCATGGGCATACATCGTGAATTACGCCTCGACAGCCTGTTGTCTATTCCATATACCGAAGAGGAAATCGGTCGCATTGAGAACTTTGCCGAAGAGATAGCCAACGAGAAAATGACCGGAAGGCTTTACACAACAGGTATTCCGTATGAACCGGAAAAGATCCGTTCTTCGGTAATGGCGATGACGGTCGATCCGATCGCATACAGCCTTGCTGCGCTTGACAGGGAGCGGGGAAAAGTGACCGAACAGCAATTGAACAGGAAAGTGTTCTTTACCGGGCATTACGGCGAACCGGCAAAGCGGATCGTAACGGATATCTTAGGCGGCAGGAAGGTGGACGATGCGTTTGTATGCCTGATTGCCGGCATTCAGGAAAAGGATCTTGAAGCGAGTAAAAATATCCTTACGCCACCCAGAAGCAGCATGATGATGGCCATGATGAGCGGTAACGCCGCCAACGGGAATCCATCCAAAGGAAATGCGACAGGGGGACATCCGGCAAACATTCCCAAAAGCGGCGGACATCCCGCCGGAATACCGAAAACAGGTTCACATCCCGGAGCGAAGACCCCGGAACAGGCAATGCCTGAAGGTAAACCTGCCGATCGACCCACAGCCAGACCGGCGATGCCTGAAAAGCCAACTTATACCAAGGAGCAGAAGGATAAGGCGCGCGCCATTGCTGAAGTGGAACGAACGCTCAAGAACGTACAAGCCTATAAAACGGCACTGGAACAAAGTCCAGCCATGGAATTGCAAGCTGTTCTGAATGCCCTGTCAGGCGGATACATTGCTCCCTCGTCAGGTGGCGACGCTGTGGCCAACCCCCATGCAGTGCCTACGGGACGGAACCTGTATGCGGTGAATGCCGAAGCAACCCCTTCGGAAACGGCCTGGGATAAAGGTGTAGATCTGGCTAAGGCTACACTGGAACAGTATAAGAAACAACACGGGACTTATCCCCGTAAAATAAGCTACACCTTCTGGTCGAGCGAGTTCATCGAAACCGAAGGGGCTACCATCGCCCAGGCGCTCTATATGCTGGGAGTGGAACCGGTACGCGATGCGTTCGGCCGTGTTTCCGACCTCCGCCTCATCCCTTCCGAAACATTGGGAAGGCCGCGTGTGGATGTTGTGGTCCAGACCTCCGGCCAATTCCGCGACCTGGCAGCTTCGCGCCTGTCGCTGATCAGCCGTGCCGTGGAAATGGCTTCGGCGGCAAAAGGGGATACATTCGACAACTTTGTACACAACAGCACAGTCGAAACCGAACGCCTGCTGGTGGAACAGGGCGTTTCGCCCAAAGCAGCGCGCGAGATGTCCACCATGCGTGTATTCGGTGGCGTGAACGGCATGTATGGGACCGGTATCCAGGAAATGGTCAAATCCGGAGATAAATGGGAAGGCGAAAAAGAGATTGCAGAGACGTACATCAACAACATGGGGGCTGTTTACGGGAGCGATAAATCGTGGGGCGAATTCCGCGAAGGGTTGCTCCGTGCCGTACTGCACAATACCGATGCCGTGGTTCAACCCCGTCAAAGCAATACCTGGGGCGCACTGAGTCTCGACCATGTATTTGAATTTATGGGAGGCATGAACCTCGCTGTCCGAAATGTGACAGGCAAAGACCCCGAAGCCTATTTTGCCGACTACCGCAACCGGAACCGTGTCAGGATGCAGGAACTGAAAGAGTCCATCGGCGTCGAATCGCGTACTACGGTCTTCAATCCCGAATACATCAAAGAAGTTATGAAAGGCAGTGCGTCGAGCGCTTCGCAGATTACGGAAGTGGTGACCAACACCTACGGGTGGAACGTGATGAAGCCTGCTGTGATCGACAACGAGATGTGGGATCAGTTCTACGAGGTGTATGTCAAAGATGCATACCGGCTGGGCGTACAGGACTTTTTCAAAAAGCAAAATCCGGCCGCCTTACAGGAAATCACCGCCGTGATGATGGAAACAGCCCGTAAGGGTATGTGGAAAGCGTCGGACGAACAGCTATCGGTGCTGGCCAACCTACATACCGGCCTGGTGAAGGAGTTCGGAGCAAGCGGTTCGGGCTTTGCCGGTTCAAATGCCCGGTTACAGGATTTCATCGCACAGAAAACCAATCCGCAAAACGCAGCGGAATACCGGCAGCAACTGCAACAGATGAAACAACCGGGGCAGGCTTCGGATGCGGGGAAAAACGGTATGGTGCTGAAGAAGGAAACAATGGCTTCTTCGCCGGAAGGGGAGAAAAACGACTTCAACGGGTTGATCGTCGTCGCTATTGTCCTTGTCGTGTTCGTGGGTTTGCTGGTCATGCTCCGAAGGAAAAGAAAGAACAATTAATTTTCAACCTGATACATGGAACTTATCATACAGGCGTTGATGGTATTCATCCTGATCAACGCCTTATTGAAACTCAGTTTTTGGAAATGGTGGCAGACTGCGGTGTTCAGCGCTGTCTGTGCCGTTTTCGTGATTGTATCGTGCCGTTGGGCCATTCTGCAATCAAAAACACAACTGGCGGATTACCTGTCCAACTCCGAAGTAATGCAGAACATGGCTGTTCTTATTACATGGGAATCGATGCTGCATGTCGCTTTCTGCTTTGTTGCACTCCGGGCGATCCAGACGGAAATCCGCCGTCGCCTGTGGGGTAATTTTCTGCAAGCGTATCCCGGCTTGCTCTTGTTCCCTGTCTTGTTTTACCTGCTCACCCAGCTTATTTACGCCTTCCCAGGCACCGGTTTTACCCTGATCTCCTACGGGTTGGCGGCAGCCGTTGCCGTTGCTCTCCCCTTGTTGAGCCGTGCCGTCTATCATTTCCTGCCTGAAACGGAGTTGCGGTTGGAGGTGCATTTTCTGGTGAACCTGTTTGTCTGTGTGATCGGACTGATCACGACTGTGAACGGGCATGTGACGTATGCGGCTATGGAAGAACCTATTCATATAAAAGCGATCGTACTCTCTGTGAGCCTGTTCCTGATCGCCTTTGTCGCAGGTATATTATCCAACAAAATCAAATGGATCCTTTTCAATAAAAAGCAAAAAAATCCGAGTAATTAAAAGTCTATGGAAGTAATATCAAAAGCATTATTCTGGGTGGCTAACAGCCTGCTGATACCCGATATCATCATTCTTCTTATCCTCTTTGGCCGTTCCCTGCTGCTTGTCGGAAGTTTCTATAACCAGATGATGGTGAAACGTAAGAACGACAAACGGTTTAACCACCCAATCAAACAACTGGCAACCGGAGGAAGTACCGACGACCTGAGGGCGTTGTTGCCCGAAAAAGACGATTCGCTCTTCACCAAATACCTGCGCGATATGCTGGGCAATAAACCCGATGAAGCCTATGCCGAGTACCTGATATGCCATCTGGAAAATGAAGCCGACAAAGACCTGTCGCTGTCCAAAATGTTGGCGAAAATGGGACCTGTACTGGGATTGATCGGTACGTTGATCGCGATGAGTCCGGCACTGGTTGGGCTTTCCACGGGCGATATTTCGGGTATGGCTTATAATATGCAGGTCGTGTTTGCCACCACAGTGGTAGGGCTTGTGGTGAGCGCTGTGGGATTGGTCACCTTGCAGTTCAAGCAACGCTGGTATGCCAAGGATATCTACAACCTGGAATATGTCTCACGTGTACTGACCCGTAAGAATGATAAGTAAAAGACGTTCCGGCAGACTCTTCAAGGAAGAAGATACCGACCCGCTGAGTGTGGTGGTCAACCTGTTTGATGTGGCAATGGTCTTTGCCGTCGCGCTGATGGTGGCGATGGTGATGCACATGAATATGACTGAGGTGTTTACAAAGGAAGACTATACCATCGTTAAGAACCCCGGCAAAGACAATATGGAGATCATTTCCAAAGAAGGCGGAAAGATCAATAAGTACACCCCCTCCGACGATCAGCAAAGCTCCGGCAAAAAAGGGCGGAAGGTGGGTACGGCTTACGAACTGGAGAATGGCGAGATCATTTACGTGCCGGATTAAGCCCGCATACCGGCCTGAAGCCATTCATCCCCCTTGTTTTTCCCTCCCAACGGAGTTTATGGAACCTTAGGCGTACAAATACTTCTTTTTGTATTCGCTGGGGGTGCTGCCGGTATGTTTCTTGAAGAATTTGCCAAAGACGGACTGGTCGGCAAAACGTAAGATATCGGCCACCTGCTGGATGGTGTATTCCTGCGAGCGCAGGAACAATTTGGCTTCCACCACCCGTGCTTCGTCGATCAGTTGGTTGGCGGTTTTGCCGGTCGATTCTTTCAATACCACGCTCAGGTATTGGGGAGTGATGCATAGTTTGTTCGCATAGAAAGATACCTCATGTCTTTCTTTGCAGTTGTTGAGCAGCAGTCCCAGGAAATCATTCAATATTTCGTCTTGCCGGGTTTGGTGAATGGCTACCGGTTTCTTGCTTTTTATCTGGCGCAGGTTGACTATTTCCACCAGGAAGGAGATGAGCGACAGCATGATCACCACCGACTGCAGGTTGTGCGTACGCAACTGGATCTTTTCTTTGATTGTCGCGATCTGGTTGACGATCTGCCGGGTCTCTTCCGAAGTCAGCTCCATGATCGGATGCTTGCGCAATTGCATGAACTGCGTGATCGACGGACTGATCGAGTCGGGTAGATGAATGAACTCCGGGATCACCATCAACATCTTGGAGTCGAAATCCTGTGATGTTCCTATTACCTGGATAATATGCGATGGCATGATGGTCAGGAAATTGTTGGCACATAAGGTGTACGGGCAATAATCCACTTTGATGGTGATGGTGCCTTTCAGCACCAGAATAAACATAAAGGGCTCCAACCGCAGGGCTACATGCTGTTCCGCCACAACCCTGCCTTCTTTTATGATGACTTTGTCCTGAAAATTATCAAACAACTGAAAGGCTCTCTTGATGTCCTTAATACCAATGGTAGTGTATCCGCTCATGCTGTGTAGAATTTAGTTTGTTTGTCGTTTCGCAGTAAATATAATACATTAAATGGTTATCGCAACACCAATACTTGTTTTAGACCAAAATGTGCATGAAATAAGACTATTTTCGTTTCCAAAGGGTCGGTAATCCTTGTTTTGAACCAACCCTCCCTGTTACTAAACTAATTGTTACCCGCCAGACCAGCAGATCTTTACCGGTATAAAACAAAACGGATAATCAAAATTAATAAGTGATGGTACAAGAACAAATCCTGTCGTCGGCATTCAGGCTTTTCTCCCAGTACGGGATCCGGAAAGTAACGATGAATGACATCGCCCGCCAGATGAACATCTCCAAGAAAACCCTTTACCAGTTTTTCGATAACAAAGAATCATTGCTGGCAAGCGGGTTGGAATACCGGGCGCAGATGCTCTATAACCTCTGGGAAGAATTGGCCCAAGGCCCTTATACGGTATTGGATACCATTTTATTGCTTTTCAACGAATTGGTGAAGAATACCCATTGGTACTCCGACCGTTTTTTCGACGAGCTGGAGCTATTCCCCAAAGCGATCGCGCAAAAGCGGATACAGAGCAAGCTGTTCGAGCTGCGCTGCCTCGAACTGATCGACCGCGGCATCCGGGAGGGTGTTTTCGAGCGGGATGTGAATTACGGGATCGTGGTCAAACTGGCGCGCAAGCATTTGAATATGCATTTGCCCTCCCGGTCGTTTGCCAACTATTCACCCCACGAGGTGTATAGCACCACGCTGAACGTGTTCCTCCGGGGAATATGTACGGATAAGGGGCGGGCCATACTGGACCGCTGGCGCCTCTCAGACCCGCAATACCAGGCGCGCTGAAGCGCCGCCTTACTGCCTGACCAGCCGGTAGCGGGTATTATTATGTACGGATACGCTGTAATCCGCCGGAGCCTCCAACCGGTAGCGCAGCGTATTCCCTTTTTTCTCCCACGCGAGGCGGATGGCAGGGTTGCCAACCGGGATCGTACCCGCGCACCGTTGCAAATCCGTATCATTGAAGACGATCTCTATCCGGCGGCCGATCGCGTCCAGGCGCCGGATGCCGAGCAGGTCGCGGTAAAACACATGTGCCACGTGCGAGGCGAAGCCGTGGTTGCAACTGGCCACCGTGGTGGTGTTTTCCCAAAGCGTCCCGGTAAGGGTGGCCATGTACATGTATTCGTCGATCGATTCGTTCAGCAACTGCCTCACCTGTCCGTAGCGGGATAAGAGTTCGAGCCGCAGGTAATTGCCCACAAAGGCGTTGGAGGGATAGATATCGGGGTATGCATGGGTCTGTTTGCGTTGGGGGCCGAAGTCCTTCAGCAACGTTTTCCACAGCGCCGGATAGGTTTCGGGCGTGGCGATGCCGAAGTAAAAGGCGTAATACTGGCAGGTCTCCGTCCGGTTGCTCCGCTGGGGCGCCAGCCGGTTGTTTTCCCTGACGGCATTATCCACAAAGAAGGTTCCGTCGAACGATTGCGTCCGGATCACTTCCCGGATGTGGCGTGCTTTGCTCTCCAGCGCGGGCTGTTGGTAAAGGGCGGCGGCGGCCGTCAGCATCCGGGCGTAGAGCATATTAGTCGGATAGTTCACGTCTTGCACGAACCGGTTAGCTTCCGACCATTCCACGAATATCCATTTCTCCAGATTCTCCAGCAGCCCGTCTGTGTTTTCATACCGGCTGAAATAGTCCAGCAAGGCCATCACCCGGGGCCGGAGGGTGTCCACCATTTGCCGGTCGCCACTCCGGCCGAGGTATTCTTCCAGTTGCAACACAAACCACATGGCCCAGTTGGGGATGAAGTCGCCGTTGGAATGGTCGGAGGGATAACACATCGGAAGCATCCCCTGGGGGATATACCGGAACGTTTCGGGTAGCAGGAAGTTTTCCAGGAAGTTGGTTTCGACCAGGGTGTTTCCGGAGAGGTCGAACGCTACGCGGGAGGCGAAATAGCTGTCGCACAGCCAGCCGGCGCGTTCCCGGGAGGGGCAGTCCATAAAGACATCGAGGGCGTTCTGCCGGAAGGTCTCCACCGCTGCCGCGTAAATGGTATTTATCTTTTCGTTGTCGCAGGCAAACCGGGCTTCCGACACATCCGAATTCACATATTGGCGGATATACAAACCGCCCACGCGGCAGTTGCCTTCCGTCTCTACTTTCAGGTATTGGAGGGTATATGGCTCGAACGATTCCAGGGCGTAATGCCCGGGTTGCAGTTCGTAGGTGATCCGGCTGTTGCATCCCAGCCTGCGGATATCCACATCGCCGTTGGTCAGGATCTCATCCCAGGTGAAGGTGAGGGTGGAAGGGGTGTTCACCTGTACCTCCGCACCGATAAAGCCGGTGGAGTTGCATGCGAATTTGTATATGCCGCCGGGCAGACTGTCTGAGGAGTGGCGGATGGTGTAATCGGGGTATTTCACCCGGCGGGCGATCAGGCGTTTGGCATCGGTACGTTCCAGCCTGACGGGAGGGAAGGGGGCTGTCCGTCCGGTCGTCCAGGCGTCGTATCCCGGCGACAGCGTATAGGCTTCCGTATAGGGGCGTTGAAAACTGTATTTGGGTACATCCTGCACACGCTGGCCAAGGGTAGCGGCTTCGAACAGGGCGGCTTCGGGCTTCCCGTCCGGTTGCCGTTGGGAGGCGGTAGTGGCCAGCACCTTGTCGCCAACCGTGACTTCGGCCTGGAGGAACGAGGGTTGGTTCAGGAGGTAGTAATTGTCCACATTGTATCCGGCCACTTCGATGGCGAGGGTGTTTTCGCCTGGTTTCAGCCGGTCGTCCAGCCGGTATTCATCCACCCGGAAGAAGCCGGACCCGGCCACGCACGGGCCGTGTCCGAGGAAAGCGCCGTTCACCCGGGCGCGGTAGTCCGAATGGGCGGCAATGCGGAACCATACCTCTCCCGTACCGTCCCAATCGATGGGGGCGCGGAAACTGACGGTGAGGTTTTTCGTGGTCTGCCCGCCGCTTGCCCATACGGGTACGGCCTGGCGGAAAAAGGGTGGCTGGCCTGCTGCCGGAAAGGCAAACGCAATCCAGATACTGATACATACTACTGTCTTGCAAAGGGAAAATAACTGTGTTTTCATGTCTATGTGTTTTGTCGTTCCCAAAGATAGCATCTTTCCAATGATCTATAGACAGGCGATTTGCCCTTTTTCCTTCCACACATCCTTCCACTGCCTGACTTTCGCCATTTGCCGAGGGGGAAAACGTTGTTAGAATTTCAATCTGCATCTGGATGTTGTGCTGTCAACGCCTGGATGTTGGTTGAACAACATCCAGGCGTTGTGAGCACGAGATGTAGATGAAGATTTCTCAACATCCGGTTGTTGGAAAAACGCCGGAGCGTTGTCGGCGCAACTCCCGGGAGTGATCAGTGCAAATTTTTATGCGCTGATAGAGAGGCTCTTAGGTGTTAAAAACTACCATAGGTGAACGTTTCAACAAACATAGGTGGATGTTCAAACAAACATAGGTGACAGATTGAACAACCACCTATGATTGTTTTGGCCTTCAAATTGCGGTGATAAAACACACGAAATCACCTGAAAAATAAACGCCCGTATCGTTGGGGGTAAATCTGAAAACAGCTAACTTTGCCGTTTTGTAAACAACACCACTTAATATCGTATATTTTAATTAGTACCAACGTGACAGATACAAAGTACATTTTCGTTACAGGCGGGGTGATTTCTTCTTTGGGAAAAGGCATCATCGCCGCGTCGCTGGGCAAACTGCTCCAGGCAAGAGGGTATAAAGTCACCATCCAGAAGTTCGACCCGTATATCAATATCGACCCGGGGACGTTGAACCCGTATGAGCACGGCGAGTGCTACGTGGCGGTGGATGGGCACGAAGCCGACCTCGACCTCGGCCACTACGAGCGTTTCCTGAATGTGCCGACAACACGCGCCAACAATATCACCACCGGCCGCATCTACCAGAGTGTGATCGAGAAAGAACGCAAAGGCGACTACCTGGGCAAGACCGTACAGGTGGTACCCCATATCACCGATGAGATCAAACGCAACATCAAGATGCTCGGCACCAAGCATAAGTTCGACTTCGTGATCACGGAGATCGGCGGTACCGTGGGCGACATCGAGTCGCTGCCGTTCATCGAAAGCGTCCGCCAACTGAAGTGGGAGCTGGGGAAGAACTGCCTGTGCGTACATCTTACCTATGTGCCCTATATCGCCGCGGCGAAAGAATACAAGACGAAGCCCACACAACACTCCGTCAAACAACTGCAGGAGCTGGGTATCCAGCCCGATATCCTGGTGCTGCGTACCGAACGCGAACTGCAGAACGATATCCTGCGTAAGGTAGCCCTGTTCTGCAACGTGGTTGAAGATGCGGTGATCCAGTCGATCGACGTGCCCTCCATCTACGAAGTGCCGCTCGTGCTGCAACGCCAGAAGATGGACGAGATCGTGATCCGCCGCGTAGGTCTCGAAGTCACCCAGGAAGCCGATATGAAATCGTGGAAAGGATTCCTCGACAAAAAGAACAGCGCCACCAAGAGCGTCAAGATCGGACTCGTAGGTAAATATGTGGAATTGCAGGATGCGTATAAGTCGATCGACGAGTCGCTCATGCAGGCCGCCATCTATAACCACCGCAAGCTCGACCTCCACCTGTTCCATTCCGAAAAGCTCAACGACGAGAATGCCGCCGACACACTGAAAGGCATGGACGGCCTGCTGATCGCGCCGGGATTCGGACAGCGGGGCATCGAGGGTAAGTTTGCCGCCATCCGCTATGCCCGTGAACATAATATGCCCTGTCTCGGCATCTGCTTAGGCATGCAGTGCATGGTGATCGAGTTCGCCCGCAACGTGCTGGGGCTGGCCGAAGCCAACTCCACCGAGATGGAACCGAACACGCCGTATAAGGTGATCGACCTGATGGAAGAGCAAAAGAACATCACCAACATGGGCGGCTCCATGCGGCTGGGGGCTTACGACTGCAACCTGCAGAAAGGATCCAAAGCCTTCGAGGCGTATGGGAAGGAAACCATCCAGGAACGCCATCGCCACCGTTTCGAATTCAACAACGAATATAAAGACCGCTTTGAGAAAGCCGGGATGATGTGTACGGGCGAGAACCCGGAAACCAACCTGGTGGAAGTCGTGGAGATACCGGCGCTGAAATGGTTCGTCGGCGTGCAGTACCACCCGGAATACAACAGTACGGTTGTAAATCCCAACCCGCTCTTCCTCCATTTTGTGAAGGCGGCTATCGACAATCAGAAAAAAGACAACGAATAAATTATAATGGATAAAAACACTATTCTCGCCTTTGTCCTTATCGGGCTCGTTATTTTTGTATTCAGCTTGTATAACCGCCCGTCGCCCGAACAAATAGAGGCGCAGCGCCAGTATCAGGACTCGATCGCACGGGTGGAAACCCAACGGCAATTCGAACTCAGCGAAAAAGAAAACCTCGAGAAACAGCAGGAAGCCGAAGACGCGGCAGCTCCCGACTCGGTGCGCCAGGCAAAGCTGGAAACCGCTTATGGCGTGTTTGCCAATGCCATGCAGGGATCGGAATCGTTCGTCACGCTGGAGAACGACCACGTGGAACTGCGCCTCAGTACGAAAGGCGGACGGGTTGCGTACGCACGGCTGAAGGAGTTCGACACGCACGATGCCAAGCCGCTTGTCCTCTTCGACGAGAAGGAATCGCTGTTCGACTTCACCCTCGTCTCGGCTGCCAACCGGGTGGTGAATACAGGCGAGATGTATTTCACACCCATCCAGCAGGATGCCCACACCGTGGTGATGCGCCTGATGGTGGGAGAGGAGGCCTGGCTGGACTTCACCTACAGCCTCCAACCGGACGACTATATGTTGTCGTACGCAATCCGGGGAACGGGACTGAACGGCATACTGGCTCCCAGTACCAACAGCCTCGACCTGGTATGGCAGCAGGATATCCGCCAGCAGGAGAAAGGACGTAAGTTTGAAAGCCGCTATACCGCCCTGTACTATAAGTTCATGGCGGACGACGTGGAATACCTGAGCGAATCCAAGAACGACAGCAAACAGTTGAGCAACCGCCTGAAATGGATCGGCTACAAGGATATGTTCTTCTCTACCGTCCTGATCGCGGACAATGAGGAAGGGTTCGAAGCGGCTACGCTCGATTCCAAACTGCTGACCGCCGACGGTTACCTCAAACGCTACAAAACCAATGCCTCCCTGCCTTTCGACCTGCAGGGGCGCGAAAGCACGAACCTGAAATTCTATTTCGGCCCCAACCGCTACGCCGGCCTGAAAGCGTACGACAAAGGGGTGCCTGCCGAACAGCAGTTAGACCTGGAGAAGATGATCTCGCTCGGCGTCAGCGTATTCCGCTGGATGAACCAGTATTTCATCATCCCGCTGTTTGATTTCCTGGGTAAGTTTATCGGCAACTACGGGCTGCTGATCTTCGTGCTGACGCTGATCGTGAAGCTGATCCTCTTCCCGCTTACCTATAAATCGTATATGTCGTCGGCGAAGATGCGTGTCTTACGTCCGCAGGTGGAAGAGATCAACGCGAAATATCCCGGACAGGAAAAGGCAATGGAACGGCAGAAGGCGACGATGGAACTGTATAGCCGCGCCGGCGCCAGCCCGATGAGCGGCTGCCTGCCGATGTTGTTGCAGATGCCGGTGCTGATCGCCCTGTTCATGTTCTTCCCCTCGGCCATCGAGTTGCGGCATGAGAGCTTCCTCTGGGCGAAAGACTTGTCCACCTACGACGCCATCGTGAGTTGGAACGCGCAGATACCGTTCATCTCTTCCTACTTCGGCAACCATATCAGCTTGTTCTGCTTGCTGATGACGATCACCAACATCATCTATACCAAGTTCAATATGGAGATGACCAATACCGGGCAGCAACAGATGCCGGGTATGAAGATCATGATGTATATGATGCCGCTGATGTTCCTGTTCTTCTTCAATGAATATGCGTCGGGGCTGACCTACTACTACTTCATCTCCACGCTGATGACGATCGTGCAGACCTTCGTGTTCCGTTTCTTTATCGACGAAGAAAAGCTGCTGGCCAAGCTCGAAGCCAACAAAAAGAAGCCGCAGAAGAAATCCGGCTTCATGAAACGCCTCGAAGACGCCCAGCGCCTGCAACAGGAACAACTGAAGAAACAGCAGGAACAACGCCGCAAACGGTAATCTATTTTCCCTTAAAGGCTTTAAGGACTTTAAAGCCTTTAAGGGCTTAAGGATTGTAAACAACTTCTTTAGATCTGATAGAATGGAAAAGAAACACACACAACGTCTGGAATCACTGGATGCCCTCCGTGGTTTCGACATGTTATGGATCGCTGGCGGGTCCGGTATCATCGCCGGGCTGGCCGCGTTGACACAGTGGCCGCTCTTCGTCACCCTGGAAAAACAGTTCCACCATGTGCCCTGGGATGGGTTTGTATTCTACGACATGATCTTCCCCCTCTTCCTGTTCATGGCGGGTGTATCCATGCCGTTCTCCTTAGGTAAATACAAACAGGGGAATTCTAAGAGCGGGCAGTATAAGAAGATTGTCCAGCGCGGGCTGACACTCGTGCTCTTCGGGATGATCTACAACGGCCTGCTGAAGTTTGAGTTCGACACCCTGCGCTGCGCCAGTGTGCTGGGACGGATCGGGCTGGCGTGGATGTTTGCCGCGCTGATCTTCGTCAATACAAATAAACTATGTACGCGCGCGATCTGGTGCTTCGGCCTCCTGCTTTTCTATTACCTGCTGAACGTATTGTTTACGGCGCCCGATTATCCCGGCGCCGGACGGTTCACGCCCGAAGGGAATATCGCCTGCTATATCGACCGCATGCTGTTGCCGGGACGGCTGAACAGTACGATCTTCGATCCCGAAGGCATCCTCGGTATCATCCCGGCCATCTCGACGGCCTTGCTGGGGGCGTTGACGGGAATGTTCGTTACCCTCACCCATAAAGGACTGACGATGGGGAAGAAGGCGGGACTTATCGCCGCCGCCGGCGCCGTGCTGGTAGCCGTCGCCCAGGGATGGAACCTGTTCTACCCGATCAACAAAGCGCTGTGGAGCAGCTCGTTTGTCTGCATGGCGGGCGGATGCAGCCTGTTGCTCTTCGCCTTGTTCTACCTGCTGGTGGATGTATGGGGGTATCAGAAAGGATTCTTTTTCTTCAAAGTGATCGGTATGAACTCGATCACGATCTATATGGCCAACCGCATCATCCCGTTCCGGCAGATCGCCGATTTCTTCTTCGGCGGCTTCGTGAAGTTGTTTCCGGAAGACTGGTCGCTGCTGCTCAACTGGATGGGATATGTCGCCGTCGTCTGGCTCTTCCTCTACTTCCTGTACAAACACAAGGTATTCCTGAAAGTATAATTGAAGAATAGCCGTATTCTCATCCAAACAAGCTGCCGGTATCATGCCGTGCAGCTTTTGTTTGTTAATACGGAATTATTTCCATAATTATTTGTGAACTCTATGTATTTCACATACCTTTGCGAGTGTTTTTTCAGGCAATTACAAACTAATACATACTAATAAATTATTATCTTATGTGGTTACTTAATTCTTCTATCGGGAAGAAACTGATAATGAGTTTATCAGGCGTCTTCCTTATCCTGTTCCTGGTGTTCCACCTGGCGATGAACATGACGGCGGTCTTTTCCGAAGAGGCCTACAACATGATCTGTTCGCTGTTGGGAACAAACTGGTATGCGTTGGCAGGTACGGTGGTGCTGGCCGGCGGCTTTGTGATTCACATCTGCTACTCGATCATCCTGACGTTGCAGAACCGGAAAGCGCGCGGTAACAACCGTTACGCCATGAGCGCCGCACCGAAGAATGTGGAATGGTCTTCGCAGAACATGTTCGTTCTCGGCCTGATCGTGGCAGGATTCCTCTGCCTCCACTTCACACAGTTCTGGTACAAGATGATGTTTGCCGAACTGATGGGACATCACGAAGTAGCCCTCGGCAATGCCATGGTATCTCCGCAGGAAGGGGCGGCGTTTATCAATTACTACTTCAGCAACATCGTGGTGGTAGTGCTTTACCTCGTATGGTACGTGGCGTTGTGGTTCCACCTCACGCACGGATTCTGGAGCGCCATCCAGACCGTCGGCTGGAACAACAACATCTGGATCAACCGCTGGAAAGTGACATCCGACATCTTCGCCACATTGATCTGCCTGGGCTTCGCCTTCGTGACTATTACATTCTATCTGAAAAACCTTTGATAAACAGCAAGTAATATGACTACCATAAATTCAAAAATTCCGCAGGGGCCGTTGGCCGAAAAATGGAAAGAATATAAAGCACACCAGAAACTGGTGAACCCCGCGAACAAACGCCGCCTGGATATCATCGTCGTAGGGACAGGTCTGGCCGGCGCTTCCGCCGCCGCATCCCTGGCAGAGATGGGATTCAATGTATTGAATTTCTGTATTCAGGACTCCCCCCGTCGCGCACACTCCATCGCCGCACAGGGAGGGATCAATGCCGCTAAAAACTATCAGAACGATGGCGACTCCGTGTATCGCCTGTTCTATGATACGATCAAGGGGGGCGACTACCGTGCCCGTGAAGCCAACGTCTATCGCCTGGCGGAAGTATCCAATTCGATCATCGACCAGTGCGTGGCGCAGGGTGTACCGTTCGCCCGCGAATACGGCGGCTTGCTCGACAACCGTTCGTTCGGTGGCGCACAGGTATCCCGTACGTTCTACGCCCGCGGACAGACGGGTCAGCAGCTGCTGCTCGGCGCATACTCGGCGCTCAGCCGCCAGATCGGCCTGGGTAAGGTGAAGATGTATCCGCGCCATGAGATGCTCGACGTAGTGAAAGTGGACGGACGCGCCCGTGGTATCCTCGCCCGTAACCTCGTCACCGGTAAGGTGGAGCGTTTTGCCGCCCATGCCGTGGTCGTTGCTACCGGAGGATATGTGAATACGTTCTTCCTCTCCACCAACGCGATGGGCTCCAACGGTTCCGCCGCCTGGCAGTGCTATAAGAAAGGCGCCTGGTTCGCCAATCCGTGTATGGTACAGATCCACCCGACCTGTATCCCCGTGCATGGCGAATTCCAGTCGAAGCTGACCCTGATGTCGGAATCGTTGCGTAACGACGGACGTATCTGGGTACCGAAGAAGAAAGAAGACTCCGAAGCGATCCGTGCCGGCAAACTGAAACCGACACAGCTCAAGGAAGAAGACCGCGACTACTACCTCGAACGCCGCTATCCGGCTTTCGGTAACCTTGTCCCGCGCGACGTAGCCTCCCGTGCCGCCAAAGAACGGTGCGACGCCGGTTTCGGTGTGGGAACAGGTGAAGCCGTTTACCTCGATTTCTCCGACGCGATCAACCGCCTCGGCCAGAAAGTAGTGGAACAACGGTACGGTAACCTCTTCCAGATGTATGAAAAGATCGTGGATGATAACCCCTACGAAACACCGATGATGATCTATCCCGCCCTCCACTATTCCATGGGCGGCCTCTGGGTGGATTACGAACTGCAGACCAGCATACCGGGGCTCTTCGCCATCGGCGAAGCCAACTTCTCCGACCACGGCGCCAACCGCCTCGGCGCTTCCGCCCTCATGCAGGGATTGGCCGACGGTTACTTCGTGCTTCCCTATACGATCCAGAACTACCTCGCCGACCAGATCCAGGTACCGCGTTTCAGCACTGCCTCGCCTGAGTTCGATGCAGCCGAAAAGCAGATCAGCGAACGGATCCAGCGCCTGATGAACATCAAGGGCAAACGTTCGGTGGACAGTTTCCATAAGGAACTGGGACATATCATGTGGAACAACGTAGGGATGGGACGTAATGCCGCCGGTCTGAAAGAAGCCATCGACAAACTGAAAGCCCTCAAGAAAGAGTTTTGGACCAACGTACGTGTGCCGGGTAGCGCCAACGACCTGAACACGGAGCTGGAGAAAGCCCTCCGCCTCGCCGACTTCCTGGAGATCGGCGCCCTGATGGCCCACGATGCTTACGACCGTGCCGAGTCTTGCGGCGGGCACTTCCGTGAAGAGCACCAGACCCCCGACGGCGAAGCGCTCCGTCACGACGAAGAATTCTCGTACGTCTCCTGCTGGGAATACCAGGGCGACGACAAAGATCCCGTCATGCTGAAAGAAGCGCTCGACTACGAGTTTATTGTTCGCCAGCAACGGAATTACAAGAATTAATACTTTTAAAAAGCAACAACAATGGATAACTATATAACTATCACACTGAAAGTCTGGCGCCAGAGAGGTCCGAAGGAAAAAGGCGCTTTCGAATCCTATCAGTTGAAAGACATTTCGCAGGGAAGCTCATTCCTGGAAATGCTCGACATCCTGAACGAACAGTTGGTCAACGAAGGGAAAGAACCGGTGGTGTTCGACCACGACTGCCGCGAAGGAATCTGCGGGATGTGTTCGCTCTATATCGACGGTCATCCCCACGGGCCGGATACGGAGATCACCACCTGCCAGTTGCACATGCGTAAGTTCAACGACGGGGCGACGATCACGGTCGAGCCGTGGCGTTCGGCAGGCTTCCCGGTGATCCGCGACCTGATGGTGGACCGGTACGCGTTCGATAAGATCATCCAGTCGGGAGGTTTCGTGTCGGTCAATACCGGCGGTATCCCCGATGCCAACGCCATACCCATCTCGAAGGTGGATGCCGATCTGGCGATGGATGCTGCCGCCTGTATCGGTTGCGGCGCCTGCGTAGCCGCCTGCAAGAACGGTTCGGCCATGTTGTTCGTATCGGCTAAGGTAAGCCAGCTCGCCCTGCTCCCGCAAGGGCAGGTGGAAGCTGCCCGTCGCGCGAAAGCGATGGTTGCCAAGATGGACGAACTGGGCTTTGGTAACTGTACCAACACCCGTGCCTGCGAAGGCGAATGCCCGAAGGCCATCTCCATCAGTAACATCGCCCGCCTGAACCGCCAGTTCATCTCCGCGAAACTGCAAGACTGATCCTATACATTATATATAGGTATAAGGGGGAGGGCTTTACATGTCCTCCCCCTTTGTTTTTTTTAAGAATAATCTTAACTAACAGAACCATTATTGATGTTTGGCATCCCCGCTTTGATTCTTCTTGTGTGGCTATTAAGCCCCCCCGGGAAAGCGGTGGTTGGAAAGACTCAAAAACGATTAACGAAATAAAAGGCATCCGATAGCTTTCCGGATGCCTTTTTTGCGTTACTTTATCGGGGATAAACCGCCGTTGGTCGGTAATCGGCGGTCAACAGGCGAAAGCAGGTTGCGGGGAAGAAGCCACACCCCTACTTTTGCCCTATCATTAAACAGTAAAAACGAAAGTATATGAATCAAAAGAACACCCCACAATGGCACCACGCGCTGAACTCCGCCGTGATCGCCCTCTGTTTTATCGGAGCCGGTATCCTGATCCTCGGTCGCAATCTGGGATGGATTGATCCGTCCATCACCTCCTTCCTGGTTTCCTGGCAGATGATCCTGGTGATCGTCGGTATCCTTTGCCTGACGAAACGGAATTATGTAGGGAGCTTTATCCTGATTTCCCTGGGGCTGTTCTTCCTGCTTCCCCATTCGTATAGCATGCACCAGTTCTGGCCGGTATGGCTGATCATCGTCGGCGTGGCGTTGATCCTGCGGGCGAGGAGCAAGGGAAACAGTTGGCCGTTCAGCCAGCAGGTAGAAGGTGGCGAGGGGAAACAGGAGAGTTATTTTGCACAGGGGAGCCGTGCATCCGACGAAGGATTTATCGTGTCCGACGTCACCTTCAGCTCCGCCCGGCATATCGTGCTGGAGCCGGTGTTCCGGGGGGGCGACCTGGATGTGACGTTCGGCAGCCTGATGATCGACCTCCGGCGTACCACCCTGGAGGCGCCGCAGACCCTGATCCGGATAGACGCCACCTTCAGCAACGTCGAACTCTATGTCCCCACCTCCTGGAATGTGGTGGTGGAAGCCGACAGCACACTCTCGGGATTCAAGGACAAACGCTTTTTGTCGCAACCGGTCGATACCGGCCATAAGCTGATCATCCGGGGAGATATCACCTTCAGCAATGTGGATATTAAAAGCTGACGACCATGACTGCCTACATGCACAATCCGTTCCGGCATCGCCGGCAACTCACGTTGTTTTACCTCGCCACGATCTGTATTTCCGCTGGCGTATTGACCCTTGGGCATAATGCCGGGTGGATCAACGATTATTGGTACCGCATCCTGTTCTCCTGGCCGATGCTGTTGGTGGTATTCGGTTTCGGCAGCTTTTTCCAGTGGAAGATCGGGCAGGGGATCGCCTTATGGGCGACGGCCGCCTTTTTCCTGATGCCGCTGATTCTGGGGGAATCGGCGGTCGATTATTGGGCGAGCTGGCCGGAATATCTCTGGAAATACTGGCCGGTATTCCTGATCCTCGGCGGGCTGGGGATGTTGCTCGACCTGGTATTCCTCCCCCGGCAGAGACGCTGGCATGCGCGGACGGATGCGGGCAACGTGCACGAAGCCGATGGGTATGTGCAGGGTATCGCCAGCTTTTATTCCCTCCGGCATACGGTGACCGCCCCGGTGTTTACCGGCGCCCGGCTGGAAGTGTCGTTCGGATCGCTCGCCCTCGACCTGCGGCATACGACACTGGATGCGCCGGAGACGTATATCGACCTCTCCAACTCCTTCGGCGGGGTGGAGATCTATGTCCCTTCCCACTGGAATGTGGTGAACGATACACATGTCACTTTCGGCGGGGTGACGGAGAAACGGTATGCCTCGCAGGAGATCGACTATGCCCATAAGCTGGTGATCCGCGGGAATACTTCGTTCGGCGGCGTAGAAATAAAAGGCTGACCATGTTACCGCATCCGTTTACCGAATCGATACGCCATAAAGCCACCGGACTGGTGGCGATGGTGGTGGTGATGGCGATCCAATGGGGACTGCTCGTCGGTTATGCCGGTGCGCATCCCTGGCCGGCATTGGCCGACAGCATCCTGAGCATCGCACTGCTGTCCGTGGCCGGTTATATGGCGTGGTATGCCCTGGGCTTTATCCGCGCGTGGCAGGTGCATATCCTGCTGACGTTCCTGGTGCAATTTGTCTGTCTCGGCGGTTGCTTCATGCTGCTGGCGCTCATCGGCGCCATGGAGGCGGAGGTGTTCATCCGCAGCCTGCCGCTCCGTTTCCTGACGGGTATCCTGGCATGGGTCATCCTCCTCCAATGGTACTGGCTGTTGCAGAAGACCGACCGGATGGAAACCGAACTGGCGGAAAAGGAACGCGAAGCGGAGACTGCCGCTTCGGGACAAGCCGGACGGACGGAACTGATCGACCGTATCTCCGTCAAAGACGGCGCCCGCATCCACATCGTCCACCTCGAAGAACTGTACTGCCTCCAGGCCAGCGGCGATTACGTGACGCTCTGCACCCCGTCGGGGCAATACATCAAGGAACAGACGATGAAATATTTCGAAACCAACCTCCCGCCAACGTTCGTCCGTATCCACCGTTCGGTGATCGTCAATACGGAATTTATCCAGCGTGTCGAGCTCTTCGGCAAAGAAACCTACCAGGTACGGCTCAAGAACGGGCAAAGCCTGCGCGCCAGCAGCGCCGGCTACAAACTGCTGAAGGAACGGTTGGAGTTGTAGGTGGGAGGGCAGACGCCTGTTAATTTTATCTTATTTTAGCTGAAATTTGTAGAGTTTTATGTTGTGTAACACTTTTTGACGATTAAGTATCGATTGCTTAACATTATTTGGGCGAAAAAGACTTGACAAACGGTTGTTCAGCCTGTATCTTTGCATTGTGGTTTTTTCATAATAGTATTAGATTTAAGGTTAACAAAGTTTGGTTAGGGGTTGTCGCGAGACAGCCTTTAATTTTTTATGGCGACAGGGACCTCCCCGGACATCTTCCGAGGAGGTCTTTTGTTTTTCTGTTGTCATCATCCGTATCTTCTATTGGCAACCTGGGGAAGGAGTCGTGCCGGCGTTAGGATGGTTTAATGTTCCCACCGTGGTGGAAAGGTCTTCCCACAAGGGTGGGAACATCTTCCCACCTTTGTGGGAAGACCTTTCCA
>JAVBUE010000032.1:0-56030 GCA_031555735.1 Tannerellaceae bacterium | reverse complement strand
TCCTTCCACTGTAAGTGGCTGATAATGAAAGGGAGTGAAAGCAGTGGCAGATGTGGCAGCAAAAAGGCGGGAAAACGGATCTGCCACGGGTATCTGCCACACACCTAACTTATTTATGGACAATAAGATATACCCTTCCTCGTGGCACCGTGGCAGATGTTTTGCAAAAATAAACTTCGTGTAGAAGGGATAAGGACGGCTCATGGATTCAGACGGTTGATCGAAAATGAGCGGGATCATCCGGATCATTTGATCGTTAAAAACCAGTGAACAACGACATGCTGCCCCTCCTGGGGTGTGGAACTACCGTAAAATGCAGTAAAAGTTAAATAGTTCAAAAAACAAAAATCATCCGAAGGATTCGTTATTTTTATCTGGTTAAAGGCGTTACAACCGCATGTTAAATTCTAAATACGACCATGTTATGACAATTCCAAATGCATTTTTCATATTCAGATACGAGTAATTTGTGGCAGTACGAACACAAGTTTTATTATCTTGAGTATGGTACGGATACGATATTTCGCGTTTCAGGAACTTCCCTACGACCAGTCCGCGTACTGACAGGTGATCTGAAATTGGACATAGAGGAGCATTACATGGAGGGAAGAGGTTATAAACCACACATAGGGGCCTATGTTTTGCGAAATAACAGCGGCATATTCGAATCAACTAATCACATGATCTTTAGGCTCTTCAATGATTATGAAAGGTTCTTCATGGTGTATAATAAGAAAAGTAAGCAACTTCATCGCACCTATATAGAAGGCGCTCCTGAAATAGGAAGAGAAAAGGCGAAAAAAATGGACACTTTCTTCGACGACCTGTTTTCCGGCCTGTATGTGAACCCCCAATACCAAAGCATGGGTAAGGCAATAGCCCTTGTTCCCGCTTCAGATATCTGCGGGAGAAAGCAGGAAATACTTGACTTCATCGACAAACATCCAAGTGCGAAATCCAGTCTGTTGAAACAAATCATACAAGAAATGACCGACGACCATAATCCGCTAATGGTAGTGATCACCTTTAAATAGGTGGCAGAGAAAAACACAGGAAAAGCCCCTTTCCCACTCCTGTCGTTAACCGGCA
The DNA here is from genome assembly GCA_031555735.1 of Tannerellaceae bacterium. Classification (GTDB taxonomy): domain Bacteria; phylum Bacteroidota; class Bacteroidia; order Bacteroidales; family Tannerellaceae; genus JAJDIA01. The sequence goes on along the minus strand of JAVBUE010000032.1, from coordinate 54,941 downwards.
GGGTTGGAAAAGGGGCTTCTACTGGTCTGTCTAAAACTCCACCTCAATCGAACATGTGACGGAATTTGCTGAAGATGTTTTGCCGGGCGGATTTACTGGGCTGGAAACTGGGGGAGTTTTCCCATCCGTTCAGCACGTCTTTTTCGGCAGACGAGAGCGATTCGGGGATATAAACGCTGACATTCACCAGCAGGTCGCCTGTGCCGTAGCTGTTGACCGATGGCAGCCCTTTGTTACGCAAGCGAAGCACCTTGCCCGGTTGCGTGCCCGGATCGATCTTCAGTTTGGCTTTGCCATCCACGGTCGGCACTTCGACGGTAGTACCCAATGCCGCCTGAGGAACAGTGAGCAGGAGGTTATACAGCAGGTCGTTCTCGTCGCGTATCAGTTCCGGATGCGGTTCTTCTTCGATCAGGATCAGCAGGTCGCCGTTCATTCCTCCGTGACGGGCGGCGTTTCCTTTGCCACTCATCGACAACTGCATCCCTTCCGCCACACCGGCAGGGATATTGATGGAGATGATATCATCCGTATGCACGATCCCTTCGCCGACACAAGCGGAGCATTTTTTGGTAATCACCTTGCCTTCACCGCCGCAAGTGGGACAGGTGGACTGCGTTTGCATCTGCCCCAGGAAAGTGCTGGTCACCCGGGTAACCACACCCGATCCCCGGCAGGTATCGCAGGTCTTGACGCTATGATCGTCTTCCGCCCCGCTGCCGTGGCATTTCGAACAAGGGACATATTTCTTTACTTTGATTTTTTTCTCCACGCCGTTGGCGATATCCTTCAGGGTAAGTTTCACCTTGACACGCAGGTCGGATCCACGGTTCACACGCTGGCCGCGCGAGCCACCGCCAAAACCGCTGAAGCCGCCAAAGCCACCGAAGTGTCCGCCGAAGATATCACCAAACTGCGAGAAAATGTCATCCATCGACATCCCGCCGCCAAAGCCGCCACCCTGGGAAGCGCCGCCTACACCGGCATGACCAAACTGGTCGTATCGCTGTTTTTTCTGCGGATCGCTCAGCACATCGTATGCTTCGGCCGCTTCCTTGAACTTCTCTTCCGCCTGGGTGTTGCCGGGGTTTTTGTCCGGATGGAATTCGATCGCCTTCTTCCGGTATGCTTTCTTTATCTCGTCGGCGGATGCCGATTTGGCGACACCCAACACTTCATAATAATCTCTTTTAGCCATATTGTTCGTTGTTTGTTGCCGGGGTCCGGCTTATTCACCTACCACTACTTTCGCATGCCGCACCACTTTGTCGTGCAGCGTATATCCGGTCTGGACACAATCCAGCACCTTTCCTTTCAGGTTGTCTTCGGGAGCCGGGATGGTAGCGATCGCTTCGAAGGCTTCGGTATCAAACGGTTCGCCCACGGCAACAACGGGCTTCATGCCCTGTTGGGCCAGGTATGCCATGAATTTGGTATAGATCAGTTCGACCCCTTTGGCAATGGAGGCCACATCGGCGGCCGACTGCACGTTCTGCACCGCCCGTTCGAAATCATCGACCACAGGCAACAGTCCGACAAGGATATTTTCACCGCCGCTCTTGATCAGGTCCGCTTTCTCCCGCAGCGTACGTTTACGGTAGTTGTCGAACTCAGCCATCAGGCGCAGGTACGCGTCGCTCATCTCCTCGCATTTTTTCCGTAACGCTTCTTTTTCTTCTGCCACATTGTCGTCTGTCGCGGATTCTTCTGCCGCAATTGGCTGCTCTTCCTGCAAATTTGTCGCATCTTCAGCCTTTACATTTTCATTATCAGTCTGTTGACCGTTTACCTCTTCTGCACTCATTTCTTTTATATACTGTTTCAAATTCGTATTACTCTCTGATTTATACGCCGGTAATGCCGTTTGCCACCTCTTCTTCACAGCAGGGGATGCGGCCAGAACATACCGGGCATGTATGAAGGATATATCAAATATGCTGCCAACAGTTCATTCACATTCAAAAATATAATTACATTTGCACGTTCAACAACATACTTTTCAAATATGAAAAAAAGAATCGGAATCATCATAAGCCTGTTTTTGATCTCGTCCGTATCCCTGTATGCACAGAGCAGCGATATCTGCCGCCTGGGCTTCTCCTACCTGATCAGCCAAAGCAACAACTGGGCGAAAGGGAAACCGCTGATCCAGGCGATCATCCCCTATTCACCTGCCGAACAGGCCGGCCTCAAACCCTTCGACATCATTGAATCGATCAGCGGCATTCCGGTGGAACAAATCGGACTCAATGAGATTGAATCCTTGCTGAACCCGACCGACCAGAACGAGGTATTGCTGACGATCAGTAATGTATCCTTCACCGGCAAGCAGGTGTTGGTGCGCAAGGAATGCAAGAAAGCCAATTCGATCACCGAAGACCAGCTGGCATCCGCCTTTGCGATGTACAGCCTCGAATCGACCACCGAAAGGGATTTCGTATGCCCGTTTAAAACAACAACGACGGCCGACCCGGTGGACTTTACCCGGTTCAAGACCTTCGCGTTCGCGGCTGTGGATCCCGATAACCGGGCGCTGGAATCGACCATCAACGAAAGCATCCACAACGAACTGTCCAAGAAAGGGTTCAAGCTGACGACCCAACAACCCGACCTGCTGATCCAGACCTTTTATTTCTTCGACAAAAACCCGAACTTCAAGGGGACGAACAAATTAGTGGTGAATAAAGAGCCGGTGTACCGCTATAATATCGGACGCAACCAGATGGAGAAACTGCCGTTCCTCAGTCCCGCCACCTCTGATACCGAAGTGGAGTACCTGTTGCAGTTGGGCATCCGCATCATCGACCAGGTGGTACTCCCCGGACGCGTGCTTTGGGAATGTGAAGCCAACGAGCTGATGGAAGAATCGTTCCGCCTCGACGAGTATGCCCGGATCCATATTCCCCTCATGTGCATGCAGTATCCGTATGTAAAATACACGCGCAACGTCCCTTTCCATGTAAACAAAAAAATCTATAATTATACGGGGATCAATTTCGATATCGACCGCCTGGAACAGGTTACCGATGTGGATCCGAACTCACCGGCCTACGCGGCAGGTATCCGTCCGCGGGATGTGATCGAACGGATCGGCCGGCAGAAGATGAACCATTCGGCAGAAGAATTCACGTCGGCTTACAAACGTTTCATCACCGCCTCCTGGAACCTGCGCGACCCCAAGACGCAATATACGGATGCGAACGGATTCTCTCCCTGCATGTATTGGGATACGTTCAAGTATCCGATGATTGCCGAACTGATGCAGAAAAACGAGTTTTTCCCCGCGTTCACCTACCTGTATAATTTCGCTCCCTACGTGAATTCGTCCGGCAATAACATCTGTACGTTCGATATCAAAAGGGGAAAAGAGAAACTGGAGATCGTAGTCCGCCCGACCCTGCGGACGGAGGTGTCCGTTGAATTACAGTAACCGCCACATCCCCGAACAGCATCCCCGTGACCTATCCGCAAAATTTCGAGCAGAAGACAGGTTTCGACCAGATACGTCGCCTGCTAACCGACAAATGCCTCAGCCCGCTGGGCGAAGAACGGGTGGCGGAGATGTGTTTCTCTGCCGACTACCGGACGGTGGACACCTGGCTGGAAGAGGTGGCCGAGTTTGTCCGCGTCCTACATGGCGACACGGAGTTTCCCGCCGGTTTCTTTATCGACGTGCGCGCTTCGCTGAAACGGATCCGCCCGGAAGGGAGTTGGCTGGACGAACGCGAACTGTTCGACCTCAAACGGTCGTTGCAGACCATCCACGACATCGTACGTTTCTTCCGCCCCTCCGGCGAAGACGCGCCCCTCTACCCTGCCCTGACAGCCTTGGCGGGAGACATACAGGTATTCCCCCAACTGATCAAACAGATAGACGGCATACTGGACAAGTTCGGACGGGTGAAAGACAACGCTTCCAACGAGTTGGCACGGATACGCCGGGAGATGACGCAAACGATGGGCAGCATCTCGCGCAGCCTGCAGTCAATCCTCCGGACAGCCCAGTCGGAAGGTCTGGTGGATAAGGACGTGACACCCACCATGCGTGACGGCCGCCTGATGATCCCGGTAGCGCCCGCCTACAAGCGGAAAATCAAAGGGATCGTTCACGACGAATCGGCCAGCGGCAAAACGGTATTCATCGAACCCGAAGTGGTAGTGGAAGCCAACAACCGTATCCAGGAGCTGATCGGTGAAGAAAAGCGGGAGATCATCCGGATACTGACGGCTTTTACGGATGAGGTGCGTCCGATGACACCCGACATCCTGCAATCCTATGAATTCATGGCGGATATCGACTTTATCCGCGCCAAAGCGCTGTTTGCCGACGATATCCAGGCGGTCAAGCCACGGCTGTCGGACACGCAGGAGATCGACTGGGCACGCGCCATCCATCCCCTGTTGTACCTCTCGCACCGGAAACAGGGCAAGGAGGTAGTGCCGCTGGATATCACGCTCACCGGCGATAAACGGCTGCTGCTGATCTCCGGGCCGAACGCGGGAGGCAAGTCGGTCACCCTCAAAACGGTGGGGCTCCTGCAATACATGCTGCAAAGCGGATTGCTGATCCCGTTGTACGACAGTTCGCGCGCCGGCATCTTCAACCACCTGTTTATCGACATCGGCGACGAACAAAGCATCGAGAACGACCTGAGCACGTACAGTTCACACTTGGTGAATATGAAGTTCTTCCTGAAGAACAGCGATCCGAAAACGATCATCCTCATCGATGAGTTCGGCGGAGGGACCGAGCCGCAGATCGGTGGCGCCATCGCCGAAGCGATCCTCGACCGGCTGAACCGCAAAGGATGTTTCGGGATCATCACCACCCACTACCAGAACCTGAAGCACTTCGCGGAAGAGACGGAGGGGATCGTGAATGGCGCCATGCTGTACGACCGGCACCTGATGCAGCCGTTATTCACCCTGGCGATCGGGAACCCGGGCAGTTCGTTCGCCGTGGAGATCGCCCGGAAGATCGGATTGCCGGAAGAGGTGATCGCCGACGCTTCCGACAAAGTAGGCTCCGACTATATCAATATGGACAAGCACTTGCAGGATATTGTCCGCGACAAGCGCTACTGGGAATCCAAACGGCAACAGATCCGGCAGCAGGAAAAGAAACTGGAAGAAACACTCTCCCGGTACGAGCAGGACCTGGAAAGTATCCATAAACAACGGAAAGAGATCATGGCTGGCGCCAAAGCGGAGGCCGAACGGATCCTGTCCGGCTCCAACGCCCGGATCGAACAGACCATCCGGGAGATCCGGGAGGCACAGGCGGAAAAAGACCAGACACGCCTGGCGCGCAAAGCCCTCGACGACTTCAAAGCGTCTGTACTGGCCGCCGGGGAGACCGACGACCGGATCGACCGCAAGATGGCTAAGATCAAAGAACGGGAAAAACAGAAAAAAGAAAAGAACAAACCGGCCGCTGGCGAAACGTTCAACAGGGAGGTGATACAGACGGGCGACGCCGTACGCCTCAAAGGACAAACATCCGCCGGTACCGTCATGGAGATACAAGGGAAGCAGGCGGTGGTGTCGTTCGGCATGATCAAAAGTACGCTTAAACTGGAGCAGTTGGAGAAAGTCAGCAAGGGGCAGCTCAAGAAGGAGGTGCAGAAAAGCACTTTCGTCAGTAGCCGTACCACAGACGAGATGCACGAGAAGAAACTGAACTTTAAGCAATCCATCGATGTTAGAGGTATGAGGGGGGATGAAGCGCTACAGGCCGTGACCTACTTTATCGATGACGCGATCCAGGTGGGAGCCGGCAAAGTGCGTATCCTCCACGGCACCGGAACAGGCATACTGCGGCAGTTGATACGAGATTATCTCCGGACAGTGCCGGGTATCCGTACATACCAGGACGAACATGTACAGTTCGGCGGGGCCGGTATCACAATCGTAGAATTAGAATAGCTCCATGAAACGGAAGGAAGTACAACACCGCAGAAAGCATCTGAGCAACAGGCGTCTGTCTGAAAGTTACTCGTATTCCGGTATCCACGAAACACCCATCGCCATCCGCCTGATCCAATACAATGCGAAGAGCGAACAGGTACGGGATGTAAAACCGACAGAGATGTTCAGCAAGATCGCATCACCTGATACCGTCAACTGGTTTCAGGTAAGCGGACTAAACGACGCGACAGCCATCGAACGCATCGTTCGTGATTTCGGCATGCACCACATGGATACGAAAGAGATCCTGACTCCCCAGCATGTAGTCAAGATCGATGAATACAACCACCGCTTTCTCCTTATCCTGAACTCCTGTTCGTACGACGCCGACAAAGAGTTGCAGACCGAACATATCTCCGTGCTGGCGTCGGGGAATACCCTTATCACCTTCACCGAAAGCGACAACCCCGTGTTTGCATATGCGGAAAAAGCCATCCGGACGAATATGCTGGACATGCGGGAGAAAGGAGGCGGCATGCTATTGGCGTTCCTGCTCAACACCGTCATCGCCAACCTGGTGGAGAGCGTATCTATCGTGGAAGAATTGCTGGAAGATATGGAAGAGATCCTGCTGGATATCAGCAAAGACCAGTCGAACGTCGGCAATCTTATCCAGGAACGCCGGCGGGATTATATCCTGATCCGGAAGAGCAGCCAACCGCTGAAAGAGCAATTCACCAAACTGACCCATTCCGACAACGCGCTCATCACCCCGGAACTGGAGCCGGTATTCAACGACCTGGCCGACCAGTTGACGTTCATCTCCCAGACCATGGAAGGATGCCGGGAAGTCATCTCTTCCTTAGTGGACATGTTTATCTCCAACAACGACTTACGGATGAACGCGATCATGAAAAGGCTGACGATCGTCTCGACCATCTTCATACCGCTTACGTTCCTGGCAGGTGTATGGGGGATGAATTTCTCGTTTATGCCGGAACTGGGCTGGCGTTACGGTTATGCGTTGGCCTGGTTACTGATGATCTGTTGCGGTCTGGCTACCGGGTGGTATCTGAAACGGAAAAACTGGAATTAACACAAAATCGCACGATTTACATTATTTGACGGGAATCACGTACTGTATTTCCGTATTTTTCTCTTTCTTTGTACGAAAAACAGGGCAAGTGAATCTGATCATCGAACAGGGAAACACCTCTACCAAGGTAGCCCTCTTTCAGGAAGGGGCTTTGGTGAATACATTTGTTTATAAGAATTTTGACAGGTCGGTGCTTGCCGGACTGTTCGACAGGTATGCGCCGACGGATGGTATCCTGTCCACAGTGACCCGTCCGGATCTGCCCCTGTATGCGTATCTGGACGAACACCTGCGCCGGTTTATCGTGTTGAACGAGCAGGTGCCCGTTCCCCTGAGGATCGATTACGATACACCGGAAACACTCGGGATGGATCGCCTCGCCGCTGCGGCCGGCGCCTACGGTTTACAACCGGGAAAGCCACTGTTGGTGATCGATGCCGGTACTGCCATCACCTATGAACTGATTGAAGCCAACGGGCATTATAAAGGGGGAAACATTTCGCCCGGCATGACCACCCGTTTCAAGGCGCTGAACCTCTATACGGAACGCCTCCCGCTGGTATCCGAACAGGAAGAGATACCGCTGATCGGAACTAACACCGTGGCCGCCATACAGGCCGGAGTCGTTCAGGGCATTGTATATGAAATGGATGGGTATATCAACGAACTACGGGGTAAATATCCCGGGCTTTTGGTTTTTTTAACAGGTGGTCATTCGTTTTATTTTGAAAGACGCTTAAAAAACCGCATCTTTGCAGACGTTAATTTAGTATTGAAAGGCTTAAATAGAATCTTAGAGTATAATGTTGAGAATTAGCAGGGTAGTAATTATAAGCATTCTTATAGTCGCTCAATGCCCGTTATGGGCGCAGAACAACACAAATTCACCATACACGCGCTTTGGCTATGGCGAATTGGCCGACCGCTCTTTCGGAGCCGGGCGTGCAATGGGGGGAACAGGCATCGGCCTGCGTTCAAACAAACAGATCAATCCCTTGAATCCGGCGTCTTACAACAGCATGGATTCCATGACATTTATTTTCGATTTCGGCCTTGCCGGCCAGGTATCCTGGTTCGATGACGGGACGCATTCGCGCCGCGACTGGACGGGGAACCTCGACTATGTAGCTCTCCAGTTCCCGGTCACCAGGCGACTGGCGATGAGCGCCGGGATCATCCCCTATTCCTTTGTAGGTTACGACTTCGGCACCGTGGTAACCAACACCGATGCTCCGTATATGGAGAAATTTGTGGGCAGTGGCGGATTAAACGATGTGTATGTTGGTGCGTCTATAGATATATGGAAGAAGCGTCTTTCAGTAGGTGCGAACGTCGGTTACCTGTTTGGCAACATCACACACCAGCAAAACATTCTTTTTGCCAGTTCAACCAATCCGGGATCGACGGAGCCGGATAACAATGTGATCAACAGCCAATATCTGGAAACAAGAGATGTGAAATTTGATTTCGGGCTACAGTACACCCATCCCCTTAGTGCCAAAGAGCGTGTAGTGATCGGTATGATCTTTTCACCGGCGAACCGGTTGAACACGAAACAGTACGAAGGTACTACCGTGGGAAATATCAATTCCGGAGGATGGTCGAAAACCGACACGATCACCGGCAGGCGGTTTGACATTCCCAATTCGTATGGTTTCGGGCTATCTTACACCAAAGACAACAAACTGACACTTGCGGCGGATGCCTTATATGAGACCTGGAGCCAGGCGGAATACAACAGCAGCTCGGATGATTTCAAAGATCGCCTCAAAGTGGCTGCCGGGATGGAATTCATCCCCGACGCCAACAACCGTAAGATGCTGAAACGGATGAGGTATCGCGCCGGTGTGAAATACAGTAATTCGTATTTGAACATTAATACAGTGGAAGAAAACGGTAAGACAGGTTTCGGGTACGATGAATACGGGGCGAGTGTAGGGCTTGGCTTACCCCTGCTGAATAACCGTTCGCTGTTAAACTTATCGTTTGAGTATGTGAAAGTCAAGCCGGAATCGAAGTTGATGATTGAGGAGCAGTATTTCCGGTTTACAGTTAACTATACGTTCAATGAGAGATGGTTTATGAAATTCAAATTGGAATAGAGTTCATTGCTAACATTAATAAAAAAACGGAATATGAAAATCAAGATTTTACTTATGGCTTTAGGAATCTCCGTGGGAGTATTCGGAGCTTACGCACAAAAAGGAGTGGATTCGGGAACGCCGTTCGGACACGGCGAAGACAGTATCCGCTGTATCACCAACATCAGTCTATTCGGACCCTATGCCAAAGCAGGTAATTATAAGGATGCCGCTCCCTTCTGGGAAATAGCCTATAATGAATGTCCGGGCGCCACCAAAGACATCTATCTGTACGGGGTTAGAATCGTGGCGTGGGAGATTGCCAACGCAACCGATGCCGCCAAGAAAAACGAGCTGATCGACAAACTGATGGGTGTGTATGACAAACGCGTGAAATATTTCGGAAACGATCCGCGCTACGGTAAAGACTGGATCGTTGGCCGTAAGGCACAGGATTATATCCAGTTCAAGGGTGAAAGTGCGGACAACAAACTGTTGAACGGCTGGTTGAAAGAAGTGGTGGATGAGTTCGGCAACAAAACGGATAACTTAGCCGTTTCTCTTTTCATGTTCTCCTCACAGCGCTTATTGTTGGCCGATCCGAATTTCAAGGCTGATTATATTGCCAACTACCTGAAATGCTCTGCTATTTTCGACGCGCAGATCGCCGCTGCTCAGGCTGAAAACAACGAGAAAGAACTGACGGCGCTGACCACCTTCAAACAGGCTATCGACAATAGCTTCGCCAACAGCGGCGCTGCCGACTGCGAAACATTGCAAAACATGTATGCCGCGAAGGTGGAAGAACGGAAGACCGATATGGCTTTCCTGAAAGAAACACTGAACCTGCTCAAACGGGTACGCTGCCAGGAAATTGATGCGTACTTTGCCGCCTCGCGCTACGTACATATCAACGAGCCCACTGCCGAATCGGCCGTTGGATTGGGAAGACAGGCTTTCCGTGACAAAGACATGGATACCGCCATCAAGTATTTTGAAGAAGCAGCCAACCTGGAAGTGGATGCCAATACCAAAGCGAATGATTACTATATGATCGCGTTGATCCTGAACGAGCAGAACAACTACGTAAGAGCCAGACAGTATTGCCAGAAAGCATTGGAATACAACCCGAACTACGGGGATGCGTATATGCTGATCGGGCAAATGTATGCCCTCACGATCAAGAATATCTACCCGAACGATCCGGTATTGGTAAAAGCCGCGTACAATGTAGTGATCGACAAGTTTGAAAAAGCACGCCAGGTGGATCCCGAAGTAGCCGACCAGGCGAACCGGTATATCAGCAGTTATCGCGGACACCTGCCCTCCACCGAAGAAATCTTCATGCACCCGGATCTGGAAAAAGGGAAACCTTTTACAGTTGGCGGCTGGATCGGCGAGCGTACCATAATCAGATAAACATGAAAGGTCTCCGTTTTCCTGGTAAAACGAATGATACAAGCATAACAACCGTCCTCGTGGTGGTTGTTATGCTTCTTTTATTCAACCTCTCCTGCGGACAAGAAAAGAAGGAGGTGGTGGAAGTGGAGTTCGACCCCGAAACCACCTATACGATGAGAACGGCCGATCATTTCTCTCTCATTTCCGATTCCGGCATTACCCGTTACCGGTTGAATGCCAAGGAATCCTATTACTTCAGCAAAGCGTCCGAGCCTTACTGGTATTTCCCGGAAGGGGTGTATGTGGAGAAATTCGACACCCTGTTTAATGCCGTGGCCAGCATCAAGGCCGACACAGGGTACTACTGGCTGAAAAAAGGGCTTGCCAAATTAGTCAGCAACGTAGAGATTGTGGACCTGGAAGGCAAGAATGTCCAGACCTCCCTGCTCTTCCTGGATGAGAAAACCGACCGGATCTGGTCCGACCAGTATATCCGGATCCAACAGGGAGATAAAATCATTACGGGTATCGGCTTTGAATCCAACCTGAACCTGACGAATTACAAGATATTCGACTCGAGCGGGGAATTTCCGGTCAAAGACATGCCTCCGGCTGACTCCACGCAGGTGAAAACCGACACGACAGGCATCCGCCCACCCGCTCCTGCCTCCCGCCAACTGATAGATTGATGATGTGAATATAGCTGGTTACATAGTCGTCTCCCTGCTCCTTTCTGCTTTCTTTTCCGGAACGGAGATTGCTTTCCTGACCTCCAACAAGCTCCGGTTCGCGTTGGACAAAGAACGTAAAAGCCTCTCAAGCCGAATCATTGAGCTTTTTTACAAAAACCCCAACCAGTTTATATCTACCATGCTGGTGGGCAACAACATTGCCCTGGTGGTGTATGGGCTGTTGATGGCGATCGCCCTGAAACCGTTCATCCTCCTGTTTGCGACCAACGAGTTGGCGGTGGTCTTTTTCCAGTCCCTGTTTTCCACATTGCTGATCCTGGTGGTCGGCGAGTTTATCCCGAAAGTCGTTTTCCGGCTGAACGCCAACCTCTCGCTGACGTTGTTTGCCATTCCCTTGTACCTTATATATATACTATTGTATCCCATCTCCAAATTCGCTTCTTTCCTGTCGTATTGCATGCTACGGTTAAGCGGGGTAAAAAACATCGGACATTCGCCTGCTTATATCCTGGGGAAAGTGGACCTGGATTATTTTATCCGGCAAAGTATTGAAAACGCTTCGCAGACAGCCTCCCTGGAATCGGAAGTGAAGATATTCCGGAACGCCCTCGATTTCTCCAATGTCAGGCTGCGCGACTGCATCGTGCCCCGCACGGAAATTGTGGCCTGCAGCACCGGCACCGCAATTGAAGAGTTGCGATCGCGCTTTATCGAAACCGGATTATCAAAGATCATTGTGTATGAGGAGAATATAGACAACATTATCGGCTACATCCATTCGTCCGAACTGTTCAAACACCCGGAAGACTGGACACAAAAGATCAAACCCGTGTCTATCGTCCCCGAAACGATGGCGGCCAACAAACTGATGAAAATCCTGATGCAGGAAAAGAAAAGCATCGCCGTGGTGGTGGATGAATTCGGAGGCACCTCCGGCATCATCACCCTGGAAGATCTGGTAGAAGAGATTTTCGGTGAGATTGAAGATGAGCACGACACCAAATCACACATCGCCAAAAAAACGGGCGATAATGAATACCTCCTTTCGGGTCGGATGGAGATCGACACCCTCAATGAAACCTTCGGCCTCACATTACCGGAATCAGACGATTATGTCACCATTGCCGGCTATATCCTGCATCACTACCAGCGCCTTCCCAAACTGAACGAAACGATCTCCATCGCCAACTATTCCTTCAAAATCATCAAAGTTACCGCCACCAAGATCGAACTGGTTCGTATGAAAATAGATGGTTGATAAAAAAAACAGTTGAAATGATGTGAATTTTTCTTTTTTTCGTATCTTCGTGCCCTTAAAATGAAGCATATAAACAATAAATTAAGAATAGATTAAATGGCTACGCTGGAAAAAATCAGGAACAAAGCCGGACTGCTCGTCGCAGTAGTGGGAGTGGCATTGTTCGCATTTATTATCGGTGACTTCCTGAACTCAGGTTCAACTTACTTCAGACAATCTCAGGAAAAGATCATGACCGTCAACGGAGAGGTGATTAACATTCAGGACTACCAGCTCGCAGTGGACGAAATGGCAGAAGTGTATAAGATGCAATCCGGAAACTCCAACCTCCCCGAAGATATCTATGCACAGATCCGTCAAACGGTATATGACGCCCAGGTGCGGGATATCATCCTGAAAGAAGAGATGGAAAAGCTGGGCATGACCGTCAGCCCGGAAGAATTGTTCGACATGGTACAGGGTGAGAACATCTCGCCGATGATCCAGCAGAACCAAATGTTTGCCAACCCGCAAACCGGCCAGTTCGACAAAATGGCCTTGCTGAATTTCCTGAAGATGATCGATGATGATAACATCGCCACCTATCCGGCGGATCAACGCGCCCAATTTATCCAGGCACGCAACTTCTGGTTGTTCATGGAAAAGAACATCAAACGCCAGCGCATCGAACAGAAATACATCTCCATGCTAACGAAAGCCGTTTGCGCCAATAAGCTGGATGCCCGTGATGCCTTCGACGGATCAGCGGTAAGCGCCGACATCGTATATGCCATGCAGCCGTATTCATCCATCCCGGATTCAGCCGTAACCGTATCCAAGGGTGAAATGGAAAAACTGTACAACCAACGGAAAGAAACGTACAAACAGGCAGAAAGCAAAATCCTCAAATACATCGCTGTGAATATCGTACCCAGCCAGGACGACTACAACAAGGCACAGACGGAAATGGACAACCTGAAAACAGAACTGGCCACCACCGACAGGGTAGCCGATGTAGTGAATGAAAATTCAGAAATTCCCTATGAAGATGTGTTCTTCTCGGCCAACAGCTTCGATCCCGAATTGAGCCATTTTGCCACAACAGCCAGTGTGGGTGAAGTATCCACCATTTCTTTCGAAAATGACAAATACCGCCTGTTCAAGTTGATCGACAAAACGACTGCTCCCGACTCAGCCAAGGTAAACCACATCATGATCGCCGGGGACACCGAAGCACGCATGAATACACTGGCCGACAGTTTGCTTAATGTACTGAACAACGGCGGCGACTTTGCCGCGCTGGCCGCCACCTATTCGGTGGATCAAAGCAACCAGAACGGGGGCGAATTAGGCTGGTTCACCGAAATAGCCGCCCTGAAAAACGTCAACGACGATTTTAGAAATGCAGCGTTCAACAGCCCGTTGAACAAGGTGACCCTTGTAAAATCCAATTACGGCATCCACCTGGTAAAGGTAACAGAAAGAACATCACCGGTTACGAAATACAAAATCGCGGATATCGACATGACAGTGACTCCGAGTTCTGTTACCTACAGCGATATATACAACGCATTGAATCATTTCGTTTCCACCAACAATACGATCGAAAAGCTGGATGCCAACGCGCAGAACGCCGGTTACAACCTGCTGTCGAACGTGACCATTACCGCTGCCGACCAGATTCTTGGATCGATCAAAAGCACGCGCCCGGTAATCCGTTGGGCGTTCCAGAATGAGAAAGGCAAAATCTCTGACATCTTTGAATGTGATAACAAATTTATCGTAGCAGCCGTTCAGGGTACACTGCCCGCGGGCTACCGTTCGTTCACATCCGTTGAGCCGTCGCTCCGCAGCGAACTGGCCGCACAGAAAAAAGGCGATCAGATCGTACAAGACTTGAAAGCGAAAAACCTCTCTTCCATGGATGCCTATGCCTCAGCGATGAACGCGAAGGAAGACTCCGTGAAATTTGTCTCTTTCAACACACGCCGTATCACCAACATCGGGGTAGAACCGAAGTTGAACGCGCTGGTTTCCCTCGCTCCGGTGAACCAGGTAAGCGCTCCCGTAGCAGGGAATAACGGAGTATATGTATTCGAAGCATACGCGAAAAACCAGGAAGGCACCGAATACAATGAAGCCAACCAGGTACGTTCGCTGGAGGCCTCTTTCATGTACTCCGTCGGATACCAATCGATCGAATCATTGATCAATAAGGCTGAGATCGAAGACAACCGGATCCGTTTTTATTAAGAAAACGAAAATATCGTTATAATAACTGCCGTACTTACAGTTAAGTACGGCAGTTTTTTTATCTTTGTGATTGATTCATACCAAAGACATCATGTACAGTAAAAAACGATTGGCCGGAATGACGATGGACGAGCTGAAGGAAGTAGCGTCCTTCGCAGGCTTACCGGGGTATGCCGCCGGACAGATGGCGCAATGGTTATACACGAAAAAAGTGACCCGTATCGCCGATATGACCAACCTGCCCGCCGCCAAGCGGGCCTTGCTGGAAGAGACCTGCGAGATCGGCCTCTATCCCCCGACGGAAGCCATGCGTTCGGTCGATGGCACAGTCAAATACCTCTTCCCTGCCGGTGCCGGCCAATCGGTGGAATCCGTTTATATCCCGTCGGACGACAGAGCCACCCTCTGTGTCTCCTCCCAGATCGGTTGCAAGATGAATTGCCTGTTCTGCATGACGGGCAAGCAGGGCTTTTCCGCCAGCCTGACGGCAAATGAAATCCTCAACCAGTTCATCTCCCTGCCCGAGTCGGATACACTCACCAACATCGTGTTCATGGGGATGGGCGAACCCTTGGACAATATGGACGAGCTACTGAAAGCGCTCGAGATACTCACCGCCCCCTATGGTTTCGGATGGAGCCCGAAGCGGATCACCGTATCCACCATCGGTATCCGGAAAGGGCTCAACCGTTTCCTCGAAGAGAGCGACTGCCACCTGGCGGTGAGCCTGCACTCCCCCTACCCCGACGAAAGGCTCTCGCTCATGCCCATGGAGAAAGCGTTTCCCGCTGCCGAAGTGATCGACCTGATCCGGCAATACGACTTCAGCCACCAACGCCGCGTATCCTTCGAATACATTGTGTTCAAGGGATTGAACGACAGCAAAGCACATGCCAGCGCACTCGCGCAACTGCTCCGCCAGATTCCCTGCCGGGTGAACCTGATCCGCTTCCACGCCATACCGGGCGTACCTTTGCAGAGCCCGGATCCGGCACAGATGGAAATGTTCCGGGATACCCTCAACGCCAAAGGGATCACCTGTACGATCCGTGCGTCGAGAGGGGAAGACATCTTTGCCGCCTGCGGAATGCTCTCGACAGCGAAATCTATCGCCAAAGAGTAAAACTGTTTAGTTAAAAAGAATTACATTTGCGAACATATAAATAGAGGATTATGAAAACACAGATTTTTTTCGGTTGCATGTTCTTATGCATGGCACTGCTCAGCGCGTGCCACTCTTCATCTCCGCTTGAAAAGCGGGCAACCGGTTTGGCATACGAGGTGGTGGTGACCATGGATCCCGAGATATGGAACAGCGAAGCCGGCAAAGCCGTCAAAGCGCAATTGCTGTCGGATATACCCGGGCTGCCGCAGTCCGAACCCTCCATGCGTGTGACCTTTGCGGCGCCCAAAGATTTCAACGGCTTATTGACCTGGGTACGCAACATCCTGATCGTTAAAGTAGATCCCGCCATTTACACCAAGGCTACGCTGACATTTGAAAACGATACCTGGGCCAAGGGACAAACGGTGGTAACACTCACCCTGCCCGACAAAGAGACGCTTCTCTCCTACATGCAAGAGAACCCGCGGATCCTGGTGAACCACTACACACAGGTGGAACTCGACAGAGCAGCCGCCCTGCTGGACAAAACATTCAGCCAGGTGGTGATGGATAGCGTCAAAAACAAATTCGGCTGCGCGCTGAAAGTTCCTGAAACCATGATCTACAGCAACAAGGGATCCCATGATTTCTTCTGGGCGTCCAACAATGCACCGACGGGACGTACCGACCTGGTGGTCTATACCTTCCCTTACACAGACCCGAACACCTTCACGCTGGAATACCTGGTTGCCAAACGCGACTCCTTCATGAAGGCAAACATACCGGGATCCTTCCCGAATTCGTATATGACTACCGAAACACGTCCGCAATACGACATCACCGATTATTCACCCACTACGGTGAACGGCAAATACTGCGGTGTCATGCGTGGCCTCTGGCGCGTACAGGGAGATATGATGGGCGGGCCGTTTGTCAGCCATACCCGCCTGGACGAGGTGAACAACCGCGTGGTGGTAGCCGAAGGTTTCGTTTATTCGCCCGAATCAGACAAACGCAACTATATCCGCCGGATCGAAGCCGCCCTCTATACCTTGCGTCTGCCGGGCGAGTTTGATGAAGCAAGCACAAAAACAGCGAAAAAATAACGAGATAAGCATGGAAGAACGATTAATAAGAGTTGGTATCACCCACGGGGATATAAACGGTATCGGATATGAAGTAATCCTGAAAACCTTTTCAGACAGCCGGATGGCCGAGATGTGTACACCCATCATTTACGGCTCGTCCAAAATTGCGGCATACTACCGGAAAAGCCTCGATCTGCCGGCGATGACGATGAATAGCATTGTCAAAGCGGAAGATGCCGGCGTGAACCGCATCAACATCATCAACTGCGTGGACGATGAGTTGAAAGTGGAAACGGGAAAAGCGCTGCCCGCCGCCGGTGAAGCGGCATTCCTGGCGCTGGAAAAAGCCGTGGCCGACCTGAAACGGGGCGTTATCGATGTGTTGGTAACCGCCCCCATCAATAAGCAAACCATCCAGAGCGAGACGTTCCACTTCCCCGGCCATACGGAATATCTCGAAGAGAAATTCCTCGAAAACGGGAAAAAGGGATTGATGATCCTGATGAACGACCGCCTGCGCGTCGCCCTGGTAACGGGACATATCGCCCTCTCCCAGGTGGCCTCTACGATCACTTCCAAGGATATCGCCGACAAGCTGTATCTCTTCAACCGGACGCTGAGGCAAGACTTCTCCATCGTCCGTCCCCGGATCGCCGTTCTCTCCCTGAACCCGCATGCCGGAGACAACGGTTTGTTGGGCAAGGAAGAAGAGACCATCATCACCCCTGCCATGCAGGAAGCGGAAAAGAGAGGCGTGATGGCTTTCGGCCCGTATCCCGCCGACGGTTTCTTTGGCGCCCAGTTGTATGATAAGTTCGACGGCATACTGGCCATGTACCACGACCAAGGCTTAGCCCCGTTCAAAACACTGGCGATGGAAGACGGTGTCAATTATACGGCGGGCCTGCCGATTGTCCGCACCTCGCCGGCACATGGCACGGCATACGACATCGCCGGGCAGAACATCGCCTCCGAAGAATCGTTCCGACAGGCTGTCTATACCGCGTTGGATGTGTTTCAGAACAGGCAACACTACAAAGAAGCGACCGCCAATCCGCTGCGCAAACAATATTTCGACAAGGGAAGCGACAACGAGAAACTCGACCTCACGAAAGAAGAAGCCGATACGCTCTGACCCTTTCCGGACAAGCATCAGAAACGCCATCCTTTTCTTTACCCTGCGTAAAAAGAGGATGGCATTTTTTTGTCCCTTTGGAACATCCTTTCCACAGTTTCTTTTGTTTCTTTACTAACAAGATGGTATTCGTATGAAGAAAATAGCAACAACACTGACAGACCTGGTAGGTAACACCCCCCTGCTGGAACTATCCAACTACAATCGGACACATGCGTTGGAGGCAACGGTGATCGGTAAACTGGAATATTTCAATCCGGGATCGAGCGTGAAAGACCGGATCGCCCTGGCGATGATCGAAGAAGCCGAAGCAACAGGCCTCCTCCAACCCGGAAGCGAACTGATCGAACCCACCAGCGGCAATACCGGCATCGGGCTGGCGTTCGTCTGCGCCGCCAAAGGATACACACTGACACTCACCATGCCGGAAACCATGAGCATCGAACGGCGTAACCTGTTGAAAGCGCTCGGCGCCAACATCGTGCTCACCCCCGGAGCGGAAGGAATGAAAGGCGCCATCGCCAAAGCGGAAGAACTGAAGCGGGAAAACCCGCGGGCTGTGATCCTCCAACAGTTTGAAAACCCTGCCAACCCGGAGATCCACAAGAAAACCACCGCCATCGAGATATGGGACGACCTGGAAGGGGCGATCGATCTCTTCGTGGCCGGCGTGGGAACGGGCGGCACCCTCAGCGGCGTGGGCGAAGTATTGAAACAACGGAACCCCGCAATCCGGGTGGTGGCCGTTGAGCCGCAAGACTCTCCCGTCTTGTCCGGCGGAAAACCGGGACCGCATAAGATACAGGGGATCGGCGCCGGCTTTATTCCGAAAACATACAACCCGGACATCGCAGACGAAATCATCCAGGTTGCCAACAACGATGCCATCCGTACCGCCCGGGAACTGGCGCGGGAAGAAGGGTTGCTGGTAGGCATCTCCTCCGGCGCCGCCGTATATGCCGCCGCCCAACTGGCACGGCGACCGGAAAACAAGGGGAAAACCATCGTCGCCATCCTCCCCGATTCCGGCGAACGCTACCTCTCCACCGTATTGTACGCCTTCGAAGAGTACCCGCTCTAAACGCCGCTGCCTGCAACGGGAGGATGTGCCGTTCGTTCTCCATTCGCACACAGATGACACAGAGCAGACTGATGACCACAGATTTTATCTGTATCTTCTATTGTCAACAACCGCTTCTTCTATTGACAACATCAGGTAGAAGTAGTGTCACGATTAGGTTGTTTTTCTCGTTCCACATCACTGGACGGTTCGTTCCACAACCGTGGTTCCTTCTCTCCACAATGGTGAACTCTTCTCTTCACCACTGTGGAAAGAAAACTTCACAGTTGTGAAAAGAAAACTTCACAGCTGTGAAAAGTAAACTTCATAGCTGTGAAGAGAAGAGCTCTACCGGATGTCGGTAACAGATGATCCTGTTGATGACGATACTTCTACCTAATGACGACGATACTTCTACCTAATGATGACGAGTCGCCTGCACGGGTAGGGTATTCAGCGTTAGCGGATCACGATCCGGTGGGTTCGTTCGTTCATTCGTACCAGCCAGATACCCGCAGGGAGGTCGATGGCGGTAAGACCGGCAGGTATGGAGCGGTTGACGAACAGCTGTCCGCCAACGGATGAAACAAACAGGGTGGCAGGCTGTTCGGCTTCGATGATCAATTGCCCTTCCCGGGTGAATACACGTTCGGCAGAAGGCGACAGATTACCGGTAATTCCAAAGGAGGCCGTCACTTCGGTATCTGCATACACTGCCTCGATGATGCACCGCCATTTGTTGACACCCACTTCGAGCAGTCCTTTTTCCTTGCCGTTGACAGAGACAACCGGCTTCTGCCCTTCATACCCTTCGGCGAGGGTCAATACAAAAGAAAAGGGATTGCCCGACTCGATCTCGAAAGCATCCTTCCTCTTATCAACTACCAATCCTTCGTCCACCGAAAGGGTTAGGGTATGATAGATAATGACGGGGGCAGGTATAGGTTCGGGTTCGGGCGTAGGATCGGGTTCGGAATTCACCGTCACCTGACGGGTGTCAAGGTTAAATGTCATCCCGTTAAAAGTAAACGATACTGAATATTCACCCGCATCGGCTGTTGTTACCGAAGTTACGGAATAGCTTCCGGAGGTTGCTCCTGTAATGGCTGAACCATCTTTTTCCCATTGTAGGGTGATGCCGGTAATATCTCCTAAATCCGTTTCCAACAACAGTTCATCTCCTTCATCCAATGTCACCGGATCGGTCTCCGTCCAGCCTTGAATAGCTTTGCTATTGGCTGGATAACCCGATAACACAATAGAAGTATATCCTGTTTTATCCGGTACCATTAGCAAGAAGGGATTGGGAACATTAAAAAAGACATTGTTTCCCAGGGTAGGTGCAGTAGTTCCCAGTTCAAGCAGGGTCAGGGCGGAACAACTGAAGAAAGCGTAATGACTGATCGACGTCACACTCGGGCAATCGATACCAGTCAAATTAAAACAACCGAAGAAAGCGTAATCACCGATCGCCATCACACTCGGGCAGTCGATACCGGTCAAACCGACACAACCGTAGAACGCAAATTTTCCAATTGTTGCCACAATGGGGAAGTCGATATTGATTAACTGTGAGCAATTAAAAAAAGCACTATCCCCTATCGCTGTCACACTTGGACAGTCGATGCCGGCCAAAACGCCACAACCTCTGAAAGCATTACTCCCGATCGTTGACAGAGTCGGACTTGCGATATTGGGCAGGGCGGCACAATTATAAAACGCTTTTTCCCCGATCGTCGTCACATTCGAGAAGTCGATACTTGCCAAAGCTATACAATTAAAAAAAGCACTATCGCCGATTGCCGCCACATTCGGGCAATCGATCTTTCTCAGCGAGACACAAACATAAAAAGCACTATCCCCGATTGCCGTCACATTCGGACAGTCGAACCCCAACATATTGTAATAATTCTTGAAAGCCCCGTTCGGAATAACCGTATTACCCGTTTCCAACCGGATTGACCAGGGAGCACGGAAGTAGTCATCATCTCCTAACTCACCCCAGTCGCTCTCTTCCAACGGTGCTCCCTGAACTACTAATGTATCCCCGGCGTTGTAAGGCGGAATCACAATTGTCGTCCCCGTTACTTTGGTCACAATTACTTCAGCCGCCTTCGCGCCACCCACCCCTGTCAACAGGAGTGTCAAAAATAGAAAAATGATTCGTTTCATGTCTAATTAGTTTTTATTCACATTTAATGTGCAAAGGTACAGACGTGCGAAAACAGGCCCTGCTTTTACAGGGCCGATCTCATGCCATAGCGTAAAAGTGCGAGGCAAAACGTAAAAACGGAGGTGTTATTGAGGGTTTATCACCGCTTTCCGCCACTCACTGAAGGTGGATCCCGTTTGTTTTTTGAACACCCGGCTGAAGGTGGATGTGGAGGCGAAACCCGATTGTTCGGCCATTTGCTCCTGTGAAAGGCCGGGTTTTTGGGTGATCAGTTCCTTGGCGTAATCAATCCGTTTCCGGTTGATAAATTCATAAAACGTACATTGGAAAGAGGTATTGATGATATGGGAAACGTATGTACGGTTGGATTTGAGTTTCAGGGCGATGTCGTTCAGCGTAAGTTCCGGTTGGAGGAAGAGCCGTTCATCCTCCACCAACGCCACGAGCCGGGGCAGGAGGTTCAGGCAGGAGGCGTTCATCTCGGCAGGATTTATCACCTCGTCGTCCGGCTCATCCGCATCCATGATCCGTTCTTCCGTAGAGAACCGCATCCGGGACACATGGAAACTCATCGAATAGATCAACGCGCCGGTCAGCCCCATCAGCACATACCGTAACAAATGGTAGCGTTCATAGTCCCAACTCCACAGGCAAATGGCAGTTGGGGCGATGCCCAATAAAACGAACAGGCTGATCAGCACCGCCCGGTTTTCGCGGATCGATGTCTCATCGAGGTTGGAAAAGAAGTTGCTGAGCCCTTTTTTATACCGCACCAGATTCAGGGTGGAATAGAGCATCACCGACACCACCTGCACGAAAAGGACGACACTCAACACACGGACGCTTACCTGGCAAAGCATCCATTCGAGCGATCCGGTGGAGAAATGGAAGTGGACGGGGTTCACGATCAGTTCCCGGACATACTCCGCCGACCGCTGCTCGCCCATCAGCCCGTACAGAATCGCCGACACGACGCCGACTAGCAGGCCGGGAGTAAACCAAAGGTACTGCCGGAAGGGGATTGTCCCTTTTTGGGTCAACGACCGGAAGTACAGATAGATGATCGGGAAGAAAGACAAGGTCAGCGTAATATCAATGATATCCAGCTTATAATAGAAATGATAGTCGCTCGTACCGCTGAACAGCACTCCCCAGATAAAGGCATCCACACAACACACCGCCAGGAATGCGATCCAGATATGCTGGGGACCGGCATTCCAATTCCGGTTGGCAAACAGCGTAAGCCCCCAGAACAGCGATACAAAAAAAGGGAAAAATAGAATTAGATTGTCAATTGCTTCCATACAAGGGTCTTTGTCCTGTTATCAGGATGGACAAAAATAGTACATTTCATTCAATCGAACAAGATGAATCCCCATTCACACCGTCAGATAATCCATCTACCCGGCACGATCCGGAAGGCGCGACGGTAAACAAATGCGCTTCTCCGGCTGTTCTTATAGTATATCATCACTTGTAAACACATCACATTATGGACTTCATTTGGTTTATCATTATCGGAATAGCCGCAGGATTCTTTGCAGGAAAAATAACAAAAGGACATGGTTCGGGGCTGTTGCTCAACCTGGTGATCGGCATCATCGGCGGTGTACTCGGCGGATGGTTGTTCGGGGTGATGGGCATTGCTACCCACGGACTGGTGGGCAGCCTGATCGCTGCCACGGTAGGTGCGATCCTGTTGCTATGGATCGTGTCGCTCCTGTTCGGATCTCGGAAATAAGACCACCGCATGCAAGGTATGCTGAAGATAGGTTGCCATTTATCCACGGCAAACGGTTTTCTGGGAATGGGAAAGGACGCCGTTTCGATCGGTGCGAATACATTCCAGTTTTTCACCCGCAATCCGCGCGGAGGAAGTGCGAAGGCGATCAGCCCAAAGGATGTATCGGCATTCCTCACCCTGGCGCGGGAGCATGATTTCGCGGTATTGCTGGCGCATGCCCCTTATACGCTGAACGTATGCGCAGCAGACGAGGGCATCCGGCGTTTTGCCCGGGATATGCTGGCAGACGACCTCGCACGGATGGAATATGTGCCGGGAAGCATGTACAATTTCCATCCGGGCAGTCATGTGCAGCAGGGAGTGGACACCGGCATCGGTCTGATCACCGAGGCGCTGAACGATGTCCTGAAACCGGAACAGACCACCACCGTGCTGTTGGAAACGATGGCAGGCAAAGGCAGTGAGATCGGCCGGACATTCGAAGAACTGCGCCGGATCATCGACGGGGTGGAGCTGAAAGAGAAGATCGGTGTCTGCCTCGACACCTGCCATGTGTATGATTCCGGGTATGACATAGTGAATGATCTTGACGGTGTATTGGCCGAGTTTGACCGCATAGTCGGACTTGACCGACTGAAGGCCATCCACCTGAACGACAGCAAGAACCCCTTCCAAAGCCATAAAGACCGGCATGAAACCATTGGCAACGGTTCGCTGGGACTGGAAACCTTTGAGAAGGTGATCAACCATCCCCGCCTCTGTCAACTCCCCTTCTACCTGGAGACGCCCAACGAGCTGCCGGGCTATGCACTGGAGATCGCACTGCTGAAAGGGCTTTACAAGGTGAAT
The DNA here is from genome assembly GCA_031555735.1 of Tannerellaceae bacterium. Classification (GTDB taxonomy): domain Bacteria; phylum Bacteroidota; class Bacteroidia; order Bacteroidales; family Tannerellaceae; genus JAJDIA01. The sequence continues at coordinate 31,120 of JAVBUE010000032.1, read as the reverse complement.
GGCACCCGCAATCCGCTACGCTTGTAGCAGGGCGTTGATATCTACTTTCTTCATTTGCATGAAAAGCGCCATGGCACGTTCGCCGCGCGCAGGGTCTTTCAGCAGTTCAAGGAAGATGGAGGACGAGATCTGCCAGGAGACGCCGTATTTGTCTTTCAGCCATCCGCAGGCTACTTCTTCTCCGCCGTCGGTTAGTTTTTCCCAGTAATAGTCGATCTCGGCCTGGGTATCGCACATGATTTCCAGGGAGAGGGCTTCGTTGAACCGGAACTCGGGACCGCCATTGAGGGCGGTAAGCCGCTGGCCGTTCAACCGGAAGTCGATGGTGAGCACGCTACCGGCTTCGTGTCCGTGAATCTCTTGCCCGGCATGGTTATAATAGAGGGTGTCGAGCACCTCGGAATCTGCAAAGATGGAGGTATAAAACCGCACGGCTTCTTCCGCCTGGTCGTTAAACCAGAGGCAGGGCACAATGGGTTGCGCCTTCGTGGCCGGCGTCTTGCTTTCCACATACTGTCCGAAGTTGTAGAGGATGGCTTGCCAGCCTTGCCGTTGCTGCTCAAGGGTATTTGTTTGCTCGGTTTCGAAGGTGACGGTGAGGGTGATACCCTTCGCGCCGGAGGTGAAGGTGGTGGTCACCTTACGTCCGTCGTCCAATATATAGTCGATCCGCGCATAGGGTATGATGGTGGTATATACGCCGCTGAAATCGAATCCGTACGACTTGTCTTTCGCTTCCATCCGGTAGTTGAATCGCCCTCCCACGCGGAGATCATTCACGGCGCGGGGGGTGTGCCAGTCTTCGCTGGCATTGTACCATTGGGTGATATCGGCTGGCGTGGTGTATTTCTTCCACACCGTGCTGATCGGGGCATTGACGGTGGTATGGATCGTTATTGCTGTCTTCATTTGTTGATTTTTTTGAGTTGTAAAATACGTTTTTATTATTGCTGCTGTAATGCGGCGTTCTCATCCATCCAGAAGAATTCCCAGATGTGGCCGTCGAGGTCGTATATCGCCCGTGAATACATGAAACCGAGGTCTTCTTCGCGCGCCCTGGCTCCGCCTAAGGAGAGGGCTTTCGTAAACAACGTATCGACTTCATCCTTGTCTTCGAGGGAGATGGCGAGCATCATCTCGATACTTTTGGAACTGTCGGCGATGCTTTTGTCGGTAAACGAGAGGAAGAAAGACTCCTTGAGCATCATGACGCTGGCTGTGTCGTTGATGATTAGGCACACAGCATTCTCGTCCGAGAACTTTTCGTTGAACGTAAATCCCAGCTGGGTGAAGAAGTGCCTTGTCTTTTCCAAGTCCTTCACCGGGATATTCGGGAAGATCATTTTTGTGAACATAATGGATTATTTTTTACCTGGTCATTGTGTAAAGTATAACAAGAAAAGGAAGAAGATGGTTCGAAAGGGTTGGAGAAACAAGTACCCGTTCGTAGCCTTACCACTGGCAGCCTTTATTTCACCTCGTTCACCAATGGTTTTCCTGCGGCGAAGTCGTGGATATTTTCGAGTGTCGTTTGCGCGATATTCGCCAGTGCTTCCCGGGTGAAGAATGCCTGGTGGGAGGTGATGATCACGTTATTGAATGAAAGCAACCGGGCCAGTACGTCGTCATCGATCACATGGTCTGAAAGGTCTTCATAGAAATAATCGCCTTCTTCTTCATACACATCCAGTCCGGCATACCCTATCTTTTGCGATTTGAGCCCTTCGATCAGCGCTTGTGAATCGATCAGTTTACCCCGGCCTGTATTGATGATCATCACTCCGTCTTTCATCCGGTCGATGGATGTATGGTTGATCATGTGTTCCGTTTCCCGCGTCAGCGGACAGTGCAGGGAGATGATATCCGATTGGACATAAAGCTCATCCAGGGTGATGTATGTGATACCATTCGCAGCCGCAAACGCGGTATCCGGATACAGGTCGTAAGCCAGCACGTTCATACCCATTGCCCGGAGTGTCTTGATCAGTATCCTGGAGATCTTACCAGTCCCGATAATACCGGCTGTCTTGCCATGCATATCGAATCCCATCAGCCCGTTCAACGAGAAATTACCGTCACGGGTGCGTGCGTGGGCTTTATATACCTTACGGTTCAGCGCCAGCATCAATGCCAGCGTATGTTCGGCCACGGCGTAGGGCGAATAGGCCGGGACACGTACAATGCGGATACGCCCTTCGGCTGCCCGCAGGTCCACATTATTATAACCGGCGCTTCTGAGGGCGATCAGCTTGATACCCTCGGTGGCCAACAGATCGATCACTTCCGCATCTATACTATCATTCACAAAAGCACAAACCACCTGTGCCCCTTTGGCCAGGATGGCGTTATCTTTATTCAGTTGCCCTTCGTAATAACGGATATCAAATCCGAAATCGGGATTATGCGCATCGAACGAAGCGATATCATACGGTTTAGCATCAAAAAAAGCAATACGAGTCTTCATATATATGTTCTTTAGTAATAACAGGCGCTATTCCCCTGTAATAGTAAAGAAACAGGAGGGAGAAGAGAATTGTTCAGCATTCTTTTTCGCCTGTTTTTTCAGGGGGACAGAGAACAAAGCTGTTTCACGGCTTGATGAAGTGGAAGGTATTTTTTTCTTCGGAGAAGAGCAGCGCCGTGTCGATCAGGGCCAGGTGGGAGTAGGCTTGGGGGAAATTACCGAGCATGCGTTTGGATTGGAAGTCGAGGTCTTCACTGAAAAGTCCGAGATGGTTGGAATAGGTAAGCAAGTGGTCGAAGATGTGTTGGGCTTGTTCGGTATCGCCGATCCTATAAAGGGCGCGGACAAGCCAAAAGGTACAGATCGTGAAGGCGGAAGAAGGGAGGCCGAAGTCGTCTCCGCTTTTATAGCGGTACATGAGACCGTTGTGGAATAGTTCCGCCTGGATGCGGCGGACGGTGCTGATATAACGCGGGTCGAGCGGATCGATAAAGCCGTATTTTTCCATGAGGAGGAGGGATGAGTCCATGTGGGTATTGTCGTACGCCTGTGTGAAGCTTTGGAGGTCGGAGTTCCATCCGTTGAGGAAGACATCTTCGCGGATGAGAGCCGCTTCCTTATCCCAGGCGTCGATATAGTCGGCCTGATGGAGGGAGCGGGCGATGGCCACAGCCCGGTCGAGCGCAACCCAACACATGACTTTGGAGAAGACGAAATGTTTCTCGCTGTTGCGGAATTCCCAGATGCTTTGGTCGGCGTTGCGCCAGACGGAGTAAACCGTACGGACGATGGATTTGACGATCTCCCACATTTCTTCCATCTCCCCCAATGTGCCGGGGAAGCGGAAGTAGTAACTGTAGATCACATCCATGAGGTAACCGAAGGAGTCGTTTTGTTTCTGGAAATAGGCGGCGTTGCCGATACGTACGGGCTGCGAATGATCGTAGCCGGCCAGGTGAGGCAGGATCTCTTCCTTAAGCATGCGGTTGCCGTCGATACCATACATGATCTGGAGGGAGTCCGACTTCGACTTAAGGATATTCTTCACGAAATTCATGAAGCCTTTGGCGGTGGACTGGTGGCCGAGTTGGATCAGGGTTTCGATAGACATGGAGGCGTCGCGTATCCAACAGAACCGGTAGTCCCAGTTGCGTACTTCACCGATGGTCTCCGGCAGGCTGGTGGTGAGAGCTGCCATGATGGCGCCGGATGGTTCGTAGTACATGAGTTTAAGGGCGAGGAGGCTGCGGGCGATAATGTCGTTGTAATGGGTAAACTTACGGGAACGGTTGTTCCAGTTGAGCCAATAGACCTTTGTACGCTGGTATTCGAGGTAAGCACGGTTGATGTCGATAGGGGCGAGTTTCTGGTTGTAAGACAACAGGAGGAACTCGTCTTTCTCGAGGGTGATCTCCCGGCGATCGATCACATCGTCGAAGGGGATGCTGGTATAGAGATAGATATTCTGATTGCCGTCGGTGACGGAGAATGTGCGGATGAATCCGGAGAACTGGCGGTGGACGACAGCTTCGCGGCCGTAATTCATCACGGGATCGTAGTTGATCCGTAACCGCGGCCGCCCGCTGATGAGACGGAGGTAACGGTATATCTCGGAGGGGATGTAGTACGCATTGTCCAACGTTTTGTAGCGGGGCATGAAGTCGAGGACTTCAAATTCGCCCGTTGCGGTGGCGAAGCGGGTACAGAGGATATTTGTTTCACGGAAATAACGCTGAGAAGTGTGATATTCGCCTTCGATCATAAAGGAGAAACTACCGCCACAGTCTTTGTCCAACAGGCAGGAGAAGACGGAAGGGGAGTCGAACACAGGCAAACACAGCCAATCAATGCTGCCTTCCTGTGAGATGAGGGCGGCTGTTTTGCAGTTTCCCACAACGCCGTAATTGAGGTTGTTCATGCCCTTGTTTATTTAGTTTGTTAACATGGCGAGAAAGTGGAGCGCTTGTTCCTGACCGGGAATGGTATAGTGGGCGGCGGCGGATGGAGTACCCACTTTGATGGTGATCGCCTGGGGAGGCAGGGCGGCAAACATTTCTTCGTCGGTAGTGTCGTCGCCCATGGCCAATACAAAATCGTAGTCACCCCGGCCGATAAGGCGAAGGGCTTCGGAACCCTTGGTACACTCGCCAGATTTGACCTCGATGATCTTATTTCCTTTCATGATTTGCAGACTCCGCCGGAGGCAGGGGGCAAGGAGTTCGTTGACCAACTGGGAGACACGCATTTCCGCCAACCACACATCCACGTCGCGATAGTGGAAGACGAGGGAGGTTTCTTTGATCTCGAGCCTGGCGCGGGGTGTTTTTTTGACAACGTGCCTCATGATACCCAGTATCTCGTCGTTCCATGTGGAGGATGGGATCCGGCTTTGCCATACACCTTCTTCTTTGTAAAACATACCATGCTCGGCAGCCATGCCAAGAGGTAAATGTCCGAGCCAGCGGTCGAGGGTTTGTTTGTCGCGCCCGCTACTGATGACTACATGATTGAAGGGATCAGCCGCCATCCGCTCCAGGAGAGACAATACTCCGGATGTGGGTCGGGCTTTTGCCGGATCGTTGTGAAAACGAACCAGCGTACCGTCGTAGTCGAGGATGATGAGACGGCGGCGGGCTTCCCGGTAGGTCTGCCGGAGGGTATTGAGGTGGGTATCTTCTATCACTTTGCGTTGCAGCCGGCGGCTTTTCTTCTTTACGTAGATCAACTCATCGACGAAGTCTTTGGTCCATTGGCCTACGTGTTGGGCAGAGAGCGTTTCCTGCATGGCGGTGATGGTACGCCGTTGTTCTTCGGCTGTCATTTCAAGGGCGCGGAGGATGGCGTTCTCGATCTCTTTCATGTGGGTAGGGTTGATAATGAGGGCGTCGGTCAGTTCGATAGAGGCGCCCGCCATTTCGCTGAGGATAAGCACCCCTCTCCCATCCCGTTTGGTAGCGACGTATTCTTTGGCTACGAGGTTCATACCGTCACGGAATGGGGTGACCAGGCATACATCGGCGATATGGAACAAGGCGGCAAGTTCTTCAAAACCGTAGGCGCGGTAGAAATAGTAAACAGGCCGCCAGCCGGGAGTGGAGTATTTACCGTTGATCTCGCCTACCTTGCGGTCGATACTCTCCTTGAGTTTGGCATAAATATCTACCTGGTCGCGTGAGGGAGCCACGACCATGACCAAGGATACCCGGCCGTGATAAGAAGGATTGTTACGTATGAAATTCTCGAAACTTTTAAGGCGTATAAGGATGCCTTTGCTGTAGTCGAGCCTGTCCACAGAAAGGATCAGGCGGCTGTATCCGAACTCAGTACGTAGTTCGTCAGCACGCCGGCTGATAGCAGGATTGAGCAAGGCATTGTGATACTTCTCGTAGTTGATACCCATCGGGAATGCATCGACCTCGACGATACGGTCGTCGAGTCGTATTTCATTGAGGTGACACTCGATTTTCAATACACGATAGACGGCGCTGATAAAGTGGCGCATGTAACTGTGGGTATGGAAGGCCACGAGGTCGGCTCCCAGCAGTCCGTCGAGCATCTCAGCCCGTTCGGGGAGGCAGCGGAAAAGTTCGTAGGATGGAAAAGGAATGTGATGGAAATAGCCGATGCTGGCGTTGGGCATTTGTTGCCGTATCATCCGTGGCAGAAGCATGAGCTGGTAGTCCTGGATCCATACAATATCGTCGGGGGCGATCAGCCGGAGGGTTTGTTCGCAGAAATGCGTATTCACCTCTTGGTAAGCCTTCCAATAGGGGTCACGGTATCTCACGTTATTGAAGAAGTAGTGAGAAAGTGGCCAGAGGACGCTGTTGCTGTAGCCTTCATAGTAGTTCTCTATCTGTTCGTGCGTAAGAAAAACAGGGTGGTAGTTGAAAGCGGAGAGTTGTTGGGTGATCTCTGCCTGTTTGTCCGGTTCGTCGAGGTACATACCTGGCCAGCCGAGCCAGTGCTTCTCCATGTTGGTTTCGAGTGAATGAAGTCCGGTGGCGAGTCCGCCGGTACTGGGAATGAAGTTGTAACTATCCCCTTCTTTGACGGCTGTAACTGGCAGTCTGTTTGAAATGATAACTAATTTCATAGGTAAAATGTACTACATGAGTACAACAAGCAACAACTCGGTAAGGTTCTGAATAAGGAGATTGACACTCCGTCAATACCCCATCGCGCACCCATCCTTCCGGCTCTCGGAAGCGCCCAGGTAAATATGACGTTCCGGATCGTAAAGGATACCCTGGTAACCGCCGTATGCGCTTCCGAAACCATAAGTCACCTGATGCCCCATAGACAGTAGCCGTCGGATGGTTTCCGGAGGGAAACCGTTTTCGAGGACGACTTCGCCACCGTTCCTCTCCTGCCCTTCTCCCGTTGGGGACGACGAGCCCAGGTGGTCGATCCGCGGAGCGTCGCCCGCTTCCTGGACATTCATCCCGAAGTCGATGATATTCATCGCGATAAGCACATGTCCCAGCGGTTGATAATCACCACCCATAACGCCATAGCTCAGGAAGGGCTTGCCGTCTTTGGTAATGAAAGCCGGAATGATGGTATGGAACGGGCGTTTGCCGGGAGCGAATACGTTGGCGTCTTGTTCATTCAACGAGAATAATTCACCCCGATCCTGCAACATGAAACCCAGGCCGGGAGGAACCATACCGCTGCCCATTCCCCGGTAATTACTTTGGATGAAGGATACCATATTGCCTTCCTTGTCGGCCACGGTCAGGTAAATCGTATTGTCTGTATCGGCGATCACACCGGGTTGAGGCGCTTGTGAGGCGCGGTTATCCCGGATCAGCTTGCGGCGTTGGTCGGCATAATTCTTGGAGAGGAGCGTTTCCAGGGGGATTTTTGCAAAGCGCGGGTCGGCATAGTATTTGGCCCGATCTTCGAAAGCAAGTTTTTTGGCTTCCACGAAATAGTGGATATGTTCCGGTGAACCGAAACCGTAGGATTTCAGGTCGTAGGCTTCCAGCAGATTGAGCATCTGCAAGGCTGCGATGCCTTGTCCGTTGGGCGGCAGTTCCCACACATCATACCCGCGGTAGTTGACGGAAACCGGTTCGATCCATTCCGAAGCATATCCCGCCAGGTCGTCATAACTCAGAAAACCGCCCTGTGCTTGGATAAAGCCAGCTATGGTACGGGCGATGCTCCCTTTGTAAAACGCGTCTCGCCCCTGCCGGGCAATCTGTTTGAGGGTTGTGGCAAGCTGCGGATTGCGGAAGATATCACCTTTCTGCCATTGTTCGCCATTGGGTGCGTATGTTTCTTTCACATTGGGAAACATCGGGGAAAACCGTTCGATGGATTGCCGGAAGGCGGGGGCGATGACTTCCGTGAGAGGGAATCCTTTTTCAGCATAGTCGATCGCGGGTTGCATGATTTCGCCCATCGGTAACTTCCCGAACTTGCCATGCAGTTGGAACCAGCCGTCCACACAGCCGGGAACACTTACGGGAAGGGGGCCATAGGGCGGTATCTTATCCATTCCCTTTTCTTTGAAATAGCGTAAGGAAAGACCTTGGGGAGCTGTACCACTGGCATTGAGGCCGTAAAGTTTTTGGGTTCGGGCATCCCATACGATCGCAAACAGGTCGCCACCCACTCCGCAGCCCGTTGGCTCCATCAGCCCAAGGCATGCGTTCACGGCGATGGCGGCATCGGCAGCCGTCCCACCTTTCTTCAGCACATCAATACCTACTTGAGTAGCCAGGGGATGAGAAGAACATACCATTCCGTTCTGCGCGATCACCTCGCTGCGTGTTGTCCAGGGCTTACCGCTCCGCCGATCCTGGGCAGAGAGCGCTACCACCATCATTAAAGATATGACAAGTAACAGGGTTCGTTTCATAATAAACAGGATTGAATGCATTAAAACCGCATAACCGGGTTCACTACCTATACACGATGATGCAAATATAGTCTTTTTTAAATATAAACAGGTATCCCTTTAATATCCATTCAGGTATTAATACAGACCTCATGAGACAACTTTATAACCCGCTTTAAAAGTGAAAACCCGCCTTTTGAGCGGGTCTTGCGGTGGTGCCACCAGGAATCGAACCGGGGACACAAGGATTTTCAGTCCTTTGCTCTACCAACTGAGCTATGGCACCTTTGTTTTGAATACGGGTGCAAAGATATAGGCTTTTTTTCAAATAAACAATAGCTTGAGAGAATTTTTATTATTTTTTTTGTTCACGCCCTTATTCGCGCAGGGAGTTCCATCCTTGAGCTTTCAGCTCCACTTCACCGCCATCACGGCCGATGAGGCAACGGCCTAATTCAGGCTTCGTTATATGGCCGATCACCTTGATACCACCCATGGCTTCCACCTTTTCGTGGCAGGTGAGGGGGACGGTGAAAAGCAACTCATAGTCCTCTCCCCCATTCATTGCGGCTGTCACCAGGTTCATATTGAACTGCTCTGCCATGAATGCCGTTTGGTAGTCGATCGGTATACGTTCTTCATACACACGGCAGCCCACGTTGCTTTCGCGGGCGATATGCAGCAGTTCAGACGAGAGACCGTCGGAAATATCAATCATTGCCGTCGGCACAATACCCGCCACTTCCAACATATCCACAATATCCTTGCGCGCTTCCGGTTTCAGCTGGCGCTCAAGCAGGTACTCTTTTCCGGTAAAATCGGGGGTGAAGTCGGCTTCCCCCTGAAACACCCGCTTCTCCCGTTCGAGCAGTTGCAGTCCCATATAGGCAGCGCCCACATCGCCCGACACACAAATCAGGTCTGTTTCCTTCGCCCCGTTACGATACACGACCTTGTCTTTTTCTCCTTCTCCCAGGCAGGTGATACTGATGGCAAAACCCGTCAGCGACGCCGATGTATCTCCTCCCACCAGATCCACGCCATATACCTGGCAAGCCAGCTTCAGTCCTTCGTAAAAAGCATCCAGGTCTTCCACTGAAAAGCGCTTGGAAATCCCCAGCGATACCGTTATCTGCTTAGGCCGGCCGTTCATGGCATATACATCCGAGAAATTCACCACAGCTGATTTATACCCCAAATGTTTCATCGGGACATAGGTCAGATCGAAATGGATACCTTCCAGCAATAAGTCTGTCGTGACTAATACCTGTTTGTCTTTGTAGTCGAGTACGGCGGCGTCATCTCCCACACCTTTCAGCGTACTTGCGTTTTGCAGTTCAATGCCCGACGTCAGGCGGCGGATCAGTCCGAACTCACCCAACGCGGCAATTTCTGTTCTTTTTTCCATAATTCATCCTCGTGCGACTCCGTTTTGTCTGACAGAGTCAATATGTTTTTTAATGATCATATCAAATTGCGCTTCTTTCCTGCCGTGGAATTCCACCACGATTGGTTGGATATAGATCCGTGATTTCCAAGTTTCCGGCACAAACGGGTTTTCATACAACCGGGCCGCGTCTTTCTCAGTGGTAATGATCCACCGTTCACCCACACCCAAGCGGCAGAATGCCCGGTCGATCTTCGCGATATCCTCCTGTGTGAAATCATGGTGATCGGGAAAGGAAAGAGCTGTCACCCGTGTGGAGAAACGCTTGATCTCCGCAACGAACGAATCCGGATAGGCGATCCCCGAAAAGAGCAACACATCATCGTTCTTTCGGATATCCCGTTTCACCAGCGGCGTGCCTCCCGGAAAAACCGGTCGAAGTTCGCCATACCTGACACGGGTGATAAACCACTCCTGATGCGGACGTAAGCCCATCCGGCTTTCGATGATCCGGTGTTCGATCGGTTTGAGGTCCGATTCACACTTGGTGACGACCACCAAATCCGCACGTTCCACCGCATGGATAGGCTCACGCAAACACCCTACCGGCAAAAGCTTATCATGAAAAAACATCCGGTGATAATCCGTCAGGATTATCGAGAACGAAGGCGTTACGTACCGGTGCTGGAACCCATCGTCCAGCAGGATCACTTCCGGTCGTTCCCCCACCGGCAGAGCCAGCAGCGTACGGATACCCCGCCGGCGATCTTCATCCACCGCCACGATGATATCCGGAAATTTCTTTTTGATCTGGAACGGTTCGTCGCCGATCTCCGCGCTTGAGCTCGCCGGAGTGGATAAAACGAACCCTTTCGTTCGGCGTTTATACCCCCGGCTTACGACCGCCACCCGGCACGAACGTTCCAGGAGGCGGACGAGGTATTCGATATGTGGTGTTTTCCCCGTACCACCCACCGCCAGGTTACCAATGCAAATCACCGGAACATCAAATTGTTCAGCCGGGAGTATTCCCCAGTTGAACAACTGATTCCGTATCCGTACCCCCAGCCCGTACAGGAATGCCAGCGGAGTAAGCAGATACCTGAAACCCAACGGATTTTCCGGCGACATACCCGCTTACATCGGTTTTACATCATACGGCAAACGGGCCTGGATACCGCTGGACGACCTCAACACCTGCACATACTTCACATATTCGATGTCTTGTCCGAGAATCTCTTTCACCAGCGATGTCTTCACATAACCCAACTGTTTTTCGAGAAATTCGGTCCACTTATCTTTCGAACCGGATACCGGCATGATCGCATAATCCGTCAATCCCGCCAACTCGGCAGCTACCTGAACCGCTGTATCTATGCCGCCCAGTTCGTCCACCAGTCCTCTTTCCTTTGCCTGTTCACCCGTCCATACGCGCCCTTGTCCGATCGTGTCGATTTCCTCTTTGGTCATTCCCCGTCCATCGGCGCAACGGGTCAGGAACAAATCATAGAACCGCTCCACATACCCTTGCAACAGCGCCTTCTCGTTATCGTTGAACGCACGGCTCATATCGCCCAAATCGGCAAAGGTATTCGTTTTCACCACGTCGGCGCTTACGCCTACTTTCTTCATCGTTTCGCCCGCTGTGGGGATCGTGGCAAACACACCGATCGAGCCGGTCAGCGTATTCGATTCGGCCACGATCTTATCGGCGGCACACGAGATATAGTAACCGCCCGAAGCCGCTACGCTTCCCATGGAGACAACCACCGGTTTGATTTTTTTCAGTTCCACCACCTGTCGCCAGATCTGTTCGGATACATAGCCGCTTCCGCCCGGTGAGTTGACACGCAGTACAACCGCTTTCACGTCGTTGTTATCTTTCAGCCGGATCAATTCTTCCGCTAGTTTACCGGTGATACGCATATCGGTATCATAAACGGAGGCGCTTTCTTCCATGATCTCGCCTTCGGCATACAGGACAGCGATCTGATCAGCCTGCTTATTTTCCGCTTTCCGGATATTCTTCATGTTTTCCACACTGGCGGTCACCAGTTTGTCGCCCGTTTGACCCGCCAATTCCTTTACATAGGATTCCACTTCGGCACGGTATTTCAGTTCGTCCACGAAACCACGGGCGACGGCGGTTTCCACCGATCCATAGATTAGCCCTTCGTTGGCGAAAGCATTCACATCCTCTGTTGTCAACTTACGGCTTTCCGCCATACCGGTTGCCAGCGTGTTCCAGATGGAAGAGGCGTATGACTGGATCTGTTCACGGTTGGCATCACTCAGCTTATCCAGCATAAATGGCTCGACCGCTCCCTTATAGGTGCCCACTTTAAAGATTTCCATCCGGACGCCGACCTTATCCATCAGCCCCTTATAGAACAGGGTTTGTGAAGCAATGCCTGTAATACCCAGCATACCTGCCGGATTAAGGAATACTTTATCGGCGACCGAACACAGGTAATAGCAACCTTGGGAATAAGAGTCGGCATAAGAAACGATAAACTTGCCGCTCTCTTTGAAATCCAACAACGCGCACCGCAAGGCCTGCAAATTGGCTGAACCCGTCGATAACGAGCCTGCTTCCAGATAAATGCCTTTGATATGATCGTTGGTTTTGGCTGCTTCGATCGATTCGAGCAAAGCCGTCAGCGATAGCTGTTGCTCCGAATCATTCAACAAAAGAGCAAACGGGTTTTCGTTTATGTTGTCCATCAACGATCCTTCCAGTTTTATTTTATATACCGTGTCCGGACCGGGGTAATACGCAGCAGGAGCGCCCAGGCTGCCTGCGATACCGATCAATATAAAAAAAGACACCATGAAAAAGAGCCCGATGGCAACAAACGTACCAAATATCGAGGCAAACATCATCTTGAAAAATTGCTTCATAATGAACAGATAAAAATGAGTTTAATACACTGAAACCGACCGATCCTTCCCAGAACCGGGTCTAATTCGCAAAGATATAGATATTTATTCATTCTCTTTCATCCGTCCGGCGATTCTTTCCACATCCGAACCACTCAGACAAACCTGGCTGTATATATCCCGCAGGATATCCGGGGTAACCTTCTCAAAATCTTCTTCGCGGGCGGTGATAAACAAGCCACCGATATCGGCGCCACCCGGGCTGGTAAGGATACGGCCCGCCCCTTCTGAAAAGAAGTGCGACGGACGATGGCAACGGCGCGGAATAACGATCAGCACCCAACACCTGCCGCGGTAATAGCCGAAGAGATTCATCTTCGGTTCGCTCTCGCCCGGTTCTACATCCATCGCCTGATACACACGCCGGAATAGCGATTCGGCATCTGCCGCTGTCGGTGACTGGATCACGAACCCTTTCCGCAGGGAAGTGTCCAATAAGGATAACCGTCCCGAGCCTTCTTCCCGCAGCAACCGGCCGTTCGCCGCCAGTTGGTGTTCCCACGCATCGTCCAGCGGCATCACCGAACGTGTCACCACCTGGAAATGCGCATGATCCGGCGCGGAGGCCCCACTGCGGGGACCGTTATAAAACAAGGTATAAGCCTCTACCCTCCGCGTCAATTCCAGAAAATCACGCAAACGGGGAGCTATCGCCTGTCCGGCATGCTGCCTGGACGATACCGTGAAGTGTGCGGGAAAGATAGGGAACGGGTTACACAGAAACAGATAATCCGTCCCATAGCGTAACCGGATCTGTTCTTCCGGCAGGTTGTCCGGACACAGGAAACAAGCCCGTTCCTTCAGCGCATCCGCGTCCACCTTCGCGTTCGCCGAAGCGAGACGCGCCGGGTTAAACTGTATCTTCACCTCACACTCATCCACCCGGAGCGTCCTCACCCGTACCGATTGCAGCGCCAGATAGTTGCGTGCAGCCATCGGCCATACCGCCAATTGCTTGGCCAGCAACTCTTCCGCCTGGGCTGAACTGATCCAGTTATTGGGCTTCATACCTGTTCCTCCTTTGCCGCGCCTCCAGTTCCCAGGTGCGTAGCCTGTCTTTATAGGTGTTATACCGGTTCATTTTGAGTATATCCAGTGAAGCATCCGAATTGTCTTCCCACCGGCGGCAGAGATAGAGCACCTCATAGATCCTCCCGATCCGGTAGTCCCGGCTGATTCGCAGTCCAAGCGCGTAATCCTCGCCATAGCTGGTATTCGGCAGGTTGATCGAACGCAACAGCGGCGTATAGAACGCCCGGGGAGCGCCCAGCCCGTTAATCCGCAACGCATTGTTCCGTCCATTATCCGGCGTCCATTCCCGGTGGTCGATCACTCCCGGCGGGATGGTCTCCATCCCGAAATTCGTCATCCGGTACGTCCCCACCACCATACCGCATTGTTGTTCGTAAAAGGCATCCACGATCTTCTGCAACGTATCTTCACCGCTATACATATCGTCGCTGTCCAGTTGGACGACAAACTTACCACAGGCCGGATGATGCACGCCGAGGTTCCAGCAACCGCCAATCTCCAGGTCGTCGCGTTCGGGCAGGAGATGGATAAGGCGGTTCTCTCCGGCATACCTGCGGAGCAGTTCCGAGGTGCCGTCGGTGGAATGGTTATCGATCACGATCAGGTTGAAGGTGAACGACGTTTGCTGCCTCAGCACCGAGCGGACAGCATCTTCGATGGTGCGTATCCGGTTCCTGACCGGGATAATCACCGTCGCCTCCGTCTCAAAACAGCCGGTAGTGAAGTCGATCTCCTTAAACACGGGCGCCAGATAGCCCCCTGCCTGCCTCAGGTGATCGGTACAGGCCGCTTCCATCTCAAGCTGTACCGCCCGGTTCTTCGGATCCACATAGTCGAATTGTTTCTCGCCCGACAAACGGAGGTCGTGTTCCACCTCCGTATAAAGATACTCGTTGATATGCACCAGGGGGCGGATCCGGGATACTTTCAGCCGCAGGTCGTACAAACCGGCGTAACGGTAATCGGCCTGCATTGCCGCTGCGGCCTCCCGCAATGCCGACGAGCGAAAGAGCAACACCGATCCGAAATCGAAATCGTCACGCAGGCTGCCCGGTTGGTAATCAATCACCGGATGGGGCACCCGGGTGTTTCCTTTCCACGTATGATAATCGGCATACACCATGCCTGCTTCCGTATCGTCAGCCACCGCCAGGAAGCGCTCCAGGGCGAACAATCCGAGCCTGAGCACATCCGGCTTTATATATAATAATGTATAGTCGGTATCCGACAGGCTGGCAATCCGGCGGATCGTGTCTGCGCTCCACGGATCGGCGACAGGCAGAACGTGTGCGGAACCAGCAGGTTGCGCCTGCTGGTCGTTCGTGAGCAGATAGAGTTGATCCACAAGCGGTGATTCCGCGAGGAGGGCGACCGTCTGTCCGGCCGCCTGCATGTCCGTACAAGAGAGAAAACAGTTGATTCGTTTCATGAAGAATGCGGTATTAGCGTATAGCTGCAAACTTACACAAAATCGGAGAAAACGGTGGCATTTTCGCCCAACAACCATCAAAAAACATGTTCTATAACATGTTTATGTTAATATTCTCTAATAACGATCATTTTTATGTTGGAAAATTATGCTGTACAACATAAAACCCATATATTTGCACTGTGTTTTTCATGGTATTAGATTTAAGGTTAACAATGAAGATTGGCTGTCGGGAGATAGCCTTTTCTTTTTTATAGCCGTTCCAACCGGTGTAAGCGTCTCGCTAATCACGCCTTGCGTGCTTGCCGGGGCGCTTACTCCTTCCACCCGATCCCGCCTATTTTCCGGCAAGTGACTGGCAGAACTATCGTCAACAACGGGAAGAAGTACCGTCAACAATAGGATACTCTGTTGCCGGTGTCAGGATGATCTCATCTTCCGTATCGCGATACTACTGCTTCCTATGGATGGCAATAGATCATACGGATGTTGACAATAGAAGATACATATTTCTTCGCTTTTCCTGCCGGAATTGTAAATTACTTCTTATTTTTGTGCTGGAAGGATCAATCCGCACTGTGTATCATGTGATTGTATTTGCTTACCCTTTATTACTAACAGTACTAACAGTAGTTCATTATGGAAAAGAAACCCGTGAATCGAAGACATTTTCTCCGCATATCCGCCTTGGCAGGCGCCGCGGCGATAGCTGCCCCCCAGGTACAAGCATTGGCAGCGACCGCCCCAAAAGCCAATTTTCCCTCCCGCACATTAGGCCGTACAGGCATCAAACTGCCCCTGCTCAGCATGGGAGTGATGCGCGCCGACAACCCGAACGTGGTTCGCGCCGCCTATAACGCCGGCATCACCCACTTCGACACCGCCCATGGCTACCAGAACGGACGGAATGAAGAAATGCTCGGCGCCTTCTTCAAGGACAAAGACCGCAGCAGCTTTTACATCGCCACCAAAGGAAAGATGAAATACCCGTTGACGGAGACCTTCGAACAGGATTATACCGCCCAACTCGACCTCAGCCTCCAACGGCTACAGATGAAGTATGTGGACTGGTTTTACGCCCACGACCTGCAATCGGCCGAACAGGTGAAAGACCCGCGGCTCGTGGCTCAACTGAAGAAATTCAAAGACGACGGCAAGACGAAGTTTATCGGGTTCTCCATGCATAACAACAAAGCCGAGCAGATCGACGCCGCCGTTGAAGCCGGTATATATGATGTGATCCTGCTGAGCTACAATTTTAAGATCGGCAACATCAACGAGATCGACGACGCCATCGCCCGTGCCGCCAAAGCAGGCATCGGCTTTGTGGCGATGAAGACCATGACAGGAGGCAAGGAAGACGCCGCCGGACAAAACAAGGTGAACGGGCAAGCCTGCCTGAGATGGGCCTGGAAGAACGAACATATCACCACCGCCATACCGGGCTTCACCAGCTTTGAGATGCTCGACGATTGCATCGCCGCCGTCGAAGCCCCCACCCTCACCTCAACCGACAAGGAATACCTCGCCATGCTCTGCGGACAGGAAGGGTTGTATTGCCAGCAGTGCGGTAAATGCCGGACGCAATGCCCGGAACAGTTGCCTATCCCCGATCTCATGCGTGCTTACATGTATGCCTATGGTTACCGGCATGCCCAATTGTCGAAAGAAACACTGGCCGAACTGGACCTGCCCGCCGCCGTCTGTACCCGCTGCGATATCTGCCGGGTAGAATGTACAGCCGGCTTCGACGTGGCAGCGAAAATCGCCGCCATCACACCCGTACGGGATATCCCCACGGAATTTCTAACCTGATCAACGGACTCATCCATGAGAAAAAGACCCTGCATCATACTGCTTCTCCTCTGCGGCTGCCTGTGGACAGCGGCGCAGACGCCCCAACAGCTCAAAGCCTGGCTGCCGGATATCCCCGGATGGACGGTGAGCGAGGAGGTGGAAGTGTTCAACCCGGAAAACCTCTTCGACCGTATCAATGGCGCCGCCCCGCTGTTTATCGAAAATAATTTCCGGGAGATGACCAGCCTCGAATACCGGAACGGCACCCACTACATTACGATACAAGCCTACCGCCATGCCACACCGGAAGATGCGTTCGGGATGTATGCCTCCGAACGTTCGTCGGAGCTCGGCTTCATCAACCTCGGCGGTGAAGCGCAGGGCGATAAGTCCGGCCTGTTCTTCTTTGCCGGATGTATCTATATAAAGATGTGGAGCTTTGGAGAAGGCGATGCGGCCGGGATCCTGCAAACGATCGGCGGCGCGCTGGCGCAACATATCGACCCGAACGCCGACTATCCCGCCCTCCTGCAAGGGTTTGCCACCGAAGGCAAGCTGATGTTTTCCGAAGCGTATATCACCGCCAACTTCATCGGCCACCAGTTCCTCCGGCAGGTCTATCTGGCGAAATACACCTTCAACGGGAAAGAATACCAGGTATTCGTCATCGACGGGCAATCCCCACAGGGAGCAAAGGCCATCCTGCAGCAATACCTGGCTTTCACGAAGCAGTCAGGCGAACCCAAAGAGGGTGAGCTGGTGATCAACGACCGGTATAACGGAGAGATCCCGATGCGCTGGCAGGGACGGTACCTCACCGGCGTTTTTTCCGACAGGGGAGACGCCCAGGAAGCCAAAGAACTGCTTAAACGTTTCAAACCGGAAGAATAATAGATAAAAAAATCATATTTCTTCGGCATCAACGTTTGTTTAGTTAAAAAAAGGCTATATTTGATACCGATTCTGACAAATAAGATAATTCTCAACAATAACTAACATTAATAACTTAAATTCAGTATTATGGCAAACATTTCAAGAAGATCTTTCCTTAAATCGGGAAGCGTTGCCGCTGCGGCGTTTACCATTGCTCCCAGCACCATCCTGGGTAAATCACACGGCTACATGGCCCCCTCCGACAAATTGAATATCGCCGGTATCGGTGTTGGCGGTAGAGGTGCAGGTGTATTGAACGGCCTGAAAAACGAAAACATCATCGCTCTTTGCGACGTGGACTGGGGTTATGCCAAGAAAACGTTCGACAAGTATCCCAACGCGAAACTGTTTTACGACTACCGGAAGATGTACGACGAGATCGGTAAATCGATCGACGCCGTCATGGTAGCTACCGCCGACCATGCACACGCCATCATTACAGCAGATGCCATCACCATGGGCAAACATACTTATACGGAAAAACCGCTGACGCACTCCGTATATGAATCCCGCCTGCTGACCAAACTGGCCGCCAAATACAAAGTGGCCACACAGATGGGTAACCAGGGTGCATCCGGTGAAGGTGTGAACCTGATCTGCGAATGGATATGGAACGGTGAAATCGGCGAAGTACGCAAGATCGAAGCATGGACCAACCGTCCGCTCTGGCCGCAAGGCTTGAATACTCCTACCGAAGTGATGCCGATCCCCGACACGCTGAAATGGGATCTCTTCCTCGGCCCGGCCAAAGAAAGAGCATACAACAGGGCCTATACACCGTGGGATTTCCGCGGATGGTGGGATTTCGGTACCGGCGCATTGGGTGATATGGCTTGCCACATCCTGCACCCGGCATTCGCAGCCCTGAAGCTTACCTACCCGACTCTCGTCGAAGGTTCATCCACTACATTGAAAATCGACAGCGCACCGGTGGCTCAGAAAGTAAAACTGACCTACCCGGCCCGCCCGAACATGGATAAAGTGAATATGCCGCAGGTAGAAGTATGGTGGTACGATGGCGGTCTCCGTCCCGACAAACCAGCGAACTTCCCGAAAGGCAAAACGATGGCCGGCGACGGTGGCGTTATTTTCCACGGAACGAAAGACACATTGATCTGCGGTTGCTATGGTGCGAACCCGTACCTCGTATCCGGTCGCGAGCCCAATGCTCCGAAAGTATGCCGCCGCGTGGAAGGCAACGAACACCAGGCAGACTGGGCACGTGCCTGTAAAGAAAGCGCAGCGAATCGCGTGCTGACCAAATCAGACTTCTCAATGTCTGGTCCGTTCAACGAAATGGTTGTGATGGGCGTACTGGCTACCCGCCTCCAGGGCTTGGAAAGAATATTGGAATGGGATGGACAGAACATGCGCTTCACGAACATCGGCGACTCAGACATGATCCGTGTCGGCGACAGCCAGGTAGTGGTAGTCGATGGCCACCCGACGTTGAAACGTCCGGAACCCGTCAACGCCAAAGCCTTTGCCGAAGAGTTGATCAAACACAATTACCGTCAGGGCTGGAAACTGGTTGACATGCCGTAATCCTGATCCTGTCATACGAAAGAAAGGGGGCGCCACAGATTGGCGTCCCCTTTTCTTTTGGGATCCATGCCGTCGTCCGGCAGTAATCCGCTACATTTCCGTTTATTTCCGGCAGTGACTCGTAGCATTTCCGTTTATTTATACATCCGCTTGGGGTTTTTCGGGAACCATCCCTTACGCACGCGCTCTTCCTGTTCGAACACCTCCTTGATCGTCCAGAAGGAAGAGAAGGCGAACACCCCGAAGATAGCCGATAAGAACACGCTCTCTACGAATAGTGAAGCTACTGTGCCTGCCACACCCAGGAGCAGGAAGATCCACCAGCACCGGGTGCCCCAATAATACTCCGCCTTCACCACTACCGGGTGAAACAGGCCGATGATCAGGAAGGTGATGATCCCGATCATCAACCCTTCCAGGTTTATCATTTCCATATACTCACACATCATAATCTGTCTTTTCAACGGCGGTTGAGGAAACGGTCGGTGGCAATCACCAGCTTCCTGTCCATTCCCGTATGGCAATTGAGCACCGTAAGGTTGGCAGCCGCCGGGTTACCTACCAGCAATGTTTTACGGGCCGGGATGATATACAGGCTGCCGTTATCACCGGTCAGTCGGAAGTCGATGTCCGACACATTGGTTATTTCCAGCATCTTGCCAGTTACCCGGCGCGGCTGCAGGCAAGCCATCACAAGCGGCTCCAGGAATTCCGGTTTCCCCGCCAGTTCGCCATGGAAAAAGGCGGCGGTCCGTTTGGCAAACAGCGCTTCTTTGATTCCTTTTTCGCTCTTCTCGGTAGCGAAGACCAAGGTCATCGGTCGCAGGCCTGTTCCATAATCGCCGGTGATCAGGTTGTGGATATCCGAATTCGCCATAAACGCCAGTTGGTTGGCAGCGGCAAAATCGAAGATCACCGGATAGTATTCCACCGAGTTGAATACTTCCACCCCGTCGATCTTCTTCTCCCGGATCAACTGCTCGTGTACGGGATAGACGGTGGACTTATCGTCCGGCCATCCCGGATGGTTCCACATGATGAATGCGCCCTGCTTCCGGGCTTCGTTGATTGCCTCCAGGGGATCAGCCACATCCATGGGGATGACATCATCCACAAAAAGGGCGTTCAGGTGGCCGAGGGGTTTGTCGCGTGTGATCTCTGTCCCTTTGATCACGATAAAACCGATACCATCCGCTGCTTTCCGTGCGATCTTATACGATTCGTTCAGGTCGCCTTTCAGGATCTCCTTATGCGGGCGGTACTCGATATGGTCGGTAATCGCCAACGCATCCAACCCCTGCTGCCAGGCTTCGTTCACCCGGATATCGGGCCATACCTTCCCGTCGGAGAAGACCGTATGGATATGGAAATCACATTTGAGGGTCTGATAGCCGGGGATATCGGGGATGGCTATTTCCGTCCGGATATACGATTGTTCCATCTCCGTCACCTCATACACATCCCGGTTACGGAGTTGCGCCTGCAGGCAAGACACCATGCAGGCAAGCAAAAGGGTAAACGATATTCTTTTCATTTTGAGCATCTTTCAAGTGATCCGACAAAGATAGCAGGAATTACGAAAACAGTCTGGAAAGGCAACAAAAAAAGGTACCCTTTGAGGATACCTTTTTGGTTATCGTACAACGTCCGTCGCTTATTGAGCGTGCGTATTCGGTTCTTCCTGAGCGGGAGGATTCTGCTGCGGTTGTGCCGTACCAAAGTCCGGAGCCACGGTACTCGGGTCGATCACCACGGCATCGTTCACCTGCTGTTTGATCTCCGACTGGTTGGTCGCCTGGTGACGGGGAATAAAATTGGTGATAAGGGTACTCAGCACGATCACGGTACCGGCCAAGGCCCAAGTTGCTTTTTCAAGGAAATCTGTTGTTTTGCGTACCCCCATAATCTGGTTGGAGGATGAGAATCCCGATGCCAAACCGCCGCCTTTCGAATTCTGGATCATCACGATCAATATCAGCAGAATGGCAGCTATCAGGATCAGAATGGAAATAAATACGTACATTTCAGTCTTATTTTTTAGTGTTAATAATCAGCTTCTCCAAAAAACGGATTTGGTCTGCAAAGTAAATACTTTTTTCCGGATAATTCAAGCGTAAGTTTTTAAATATTTGCAAAGCTTTTTCATACCTGTGTTGTTTCACATAAATACGCGCCAACGATTCGGTGAAATACGATTCATCCAGCATTTGCATATAGGCGCCATCCCCTTCGGTGGCGGTTGGCGGAGCAGCAGCGGCAGGCGATTCGACCGGTTTGCGTTCATGAGCGGGAGGCCGCTTCGCATCCTGTTCGATAAACGAATCGATCAGCGCCTGATGGTGCAGAGGAGGAGCCGCCACATCCCTTCCGGACAGCACACCGCGTGATTCCGTCCAGTGCATATAGTCGGAGGCAACCGTCGGCTCGAACAAGAGCGATGCATCCGTCTTTCCCGTTGCCGGCGCATGCGTCGCCAGGAAGGAATCGATGAGCGAAAAGGAGCCGGCCTGTTCCACGGGCGCCTCTTCCCGGACAAGCATCCGGCGGATGATGCCATACCGTTCGCCTTCGATCAGCAGGAACAATTGTTTCCGGTCGGGCACAGACACCGCGCTCCGCTTCAGTTCCTGCCCGAAACGGACATCCTCCTGCAGGGAGAGGTTTTTCAGGTACAACATACGCACCCCGTGGAAATAGGGATAATCGTCGCACATCTGCTTCAGATCCGGCAAAGAGTCGGCCGTAAGCGAAGCAGGATCCTGCATGTAACGGTATATATCGGCAGTCGTCATTTACCAGTTGGCCACCGTGGCGTTATAGATCTGATCCACCAGTTCCTTGACGATTTCACGGCAGAGTTCATCCTGCACATCCGTCAGCATCCGGTTGGCATCAAATTCACGGTAGGCGGAAAACGTCTGTTCGCTATTGTCCTCGGGTGTAACACGGTTTTCATACCGTAACCGGATGGTGATCGTCAGCCGGGTCTGGGAAGCATACGCGTCTTCCCGCACGGCAAGAGGCGCAAGGTCGTAATTCGTGATTTCCCCTTCCAGGTCGAGGTCGCCGTTCGCCGATGCGAACTGCAGGCGCGTCTGCCGGGAAAATTTATCCTTGATTTCCTCCGACAACATCTGCGAGAGCGGCGGATACACCAGCGGCGCCTGGTTGGGAAACTCCTTGATCGTCACCGTCTTGATCTTCGTATAATCGATCGTCGCGTTATTAAATGTATAAGAGACTTTGCAGGCGGACAATAGCCCCACCAGGCAAACCAATCCAAGCAAATATTTCACCCGCATACTCATTCCAGGTTATATTCTTTAATTTTCCGGTACAAGGTACGTTCGGATATCCGCAGGTCGGCTGCCGCGTTCTTCCGTCTGCCATTGTGTTTCTCGAGCGCTTTGCGGATCATTTCCTTCTCCACATCCTCCAGGGAGAGCGTTTCCTCCACCACATCTTCAGCCACTTGGAAAGGCGACTCTTCCGGATGCGGGTGGATGGTATGGGCAAAATTCGTCTCTTCGGATACAGTCACCGCATGCGTGCCGTTCATGATATCGTGTACCAGTTTCTTCAGTTCGGTCACATCCTTTTTCATGTCAAACAGCACCTGGTAAAGGATTTCCCGTTCGCTGCTGAACGTCTTTTGGTCGGCGCCCTGTTTTACCAATACCGGGAACTTCTCCATGGAGAGGTCGGGCAGGTAACGCCGCAACAGTTCGGCGGTGATCTCCCTGTTCTCTTCAATCACGGAGATACGTTCGGCCAGGTTCTTCAGTTCGCGCACATTGCCCGGCCAACGGTATTGCAGCAACTGCTGTTTGGCGTCGTCGTCCGGACGGATAGCCGGCATGCGGTATTTCTCCGCACAGTCGCCCGCGAATTTACGGAACAGGAGGACGATGTCTTCCCCCCGGTCGCGCAAGGGCGGTATCTGGATAGGGACGGTATTCAGGCGATAGTACAGGTCTTCCCTGAACTTCCCCTCGCCCACCGCCTGTATCAGGTTCACATTGGTGGCGGCCACGATGCGCACGTTTGTTTTCTGCACTTTCGAAGATCCCACCTTGATAAATTCGCCCGACTCCAGCACCCGCAGCAGCCGTGCCTGGGTAGGGATCGGCAACTCGCCCACCTCATCCAGGAAGATCGTGCCGCCGTCGGCTACTTCGAAATACCCTTTCCGGTCGGCCAATGCGCCGGTGAATGATCCTTTCTCATGCCCGAACAGCTCGGAGTCGATCGTCCCTTCGGGGATTGCCCCGCAGTTGACGGCGATATATTGCCCGTGCTTACGCGAACTGTATTGATGGATAATCTGGGGAAACACTTCTTTCCCCACACCGCTCTCGCCGGTGATCAGCACCGACAAATCGGTGGGAGCCACCTGCAATGCCACATCAATCGCCCGGTTAAGCGCGGGATGGCTTCCGATAATACCAAAACGTTGCTTGATTTGCTGAATATCCACTTTCATGCTATACCCGTCTCTATCTGTAATTATTTCAGTTTACCTGACAAAATTACAACTCTTATTCCAAATTAACCGCAAAGAAGGGGGATTCTTCGCCGGTATGGTTTATTTTTTCGCCCCGTACGTCCGCTTAAAAAGAAAATCGGCCAATTCCGCGTCGTCGGTGATCGCCGCGATCTCCTCCGGCGGGATGGGATCACCCACATACACATCCACGCACTTGCCCCGTTTGTTGAACGCCTCCGCCGGGATGCGGAAGGTACGGATCCGCCAGTCGATCTTACCCAGCCAATAGAAAAAGCGGGTGTTCAGGAAATCAAAACAGACCGGATACACCGGTACGCCCGACTTGCGGATCAGGCGGATCACGCTGTGCGTCCACGGTAAATCCTGTATCCGTTTCGCTTCCTTATTATAAAAAGAGATGGAGCCGGCGGGGAAGAATCCCATCGGGTGACCTTCTTTCAGCCGTTGCAGCGACAGGCGTACACCATTCATATTGGCCGGGTTGCCCGCATGGTTGCTCGTATTAGGCACTACGGAGATGAAATTATCGTCCATCGCCCCGATATGCGTCAACATCCCGTTCACCATCACCTTGAAATCCGGACGGCGCGCGGCGAACATATCAATCAGGATGATGCCGTCGAGCGATCCGATCGGATGGTTGGAGATGGTCACGAAAGCCCCTTCCGGCAACGTGTCCAGCACCCCTTCGTTGTGTACCTTATACCGCAGGTTGATCAGCGGGTCGTTCAGCAAGGCGGATGTAAACGCATGCCCCCTCAAATGGCAATTATTCGCATGCACCCGGTTTACCTTTTCGACACAAAACCATTTAATCATCAACTTCCCGACCAGGGTACCAAAGCGGCTCCTGAAGAAGGGGGCCATTTCTTTCAAATCATGTATGTCAACGACTGTTTTTTTCATTACACCGTCCATTAATGAATGAGGAACACATACGCTCGTGCTTCCGCATTACCACTACCAACACCGTATTTAAAAGGATAATTTCATAGACAAAATACGCCCATACCTCACCGGTAAGGATCAGGATGAACATCACGATCGTACGCCCGTTGAACGTCATCAGGTCGATATACCGCATCAACTGCCTGCTGGCTTTCCGGAAACCGACACGGATATCGTCCGGTATGTCCTCTCCGTAGGCCGCGCAGAACGAACGCAACATCTGCTGCAAGGCCGGCGTCACCTTTTCCTGGAGCATTGTGTACCACACATACAGGCAATAGAATGCTTTATTGATTCCGTACGGCATTTCCCGGTGTTTCTTCTTCACCTGCTCCAGTGTCAGGAACTCGGCGCCCTTCTCCTTACTGATAAAGAAGAGGTGCAATGTTTTATAGTAATCGGTAATATTCGCCTGTAACAGGTGCGAGAGGCCGGAAAGCACGACAAGCGCGAAAAACCAGTATGTCCCGTACAAATGCGACAGCCGCAGGGCGAACGCGATATAGATGGAAGCGAACCAGATATCACCGGCAATCCCGTCGAGGATACGCCCGATAGCCGACTTGATCCCGGTAAGCCGCGCCAGTTGGCCGTCCACGCAATCCATGATATTGGCCAATACCAGCAACAGGATCCCACATATATTATATATCAGGTTGTCGTGATAGAAAAAATACCCGGCCGACGCACCGACGAAGATCGAAAGGATGGTCACCATATTCGGGGTAATCCCCGTATTCTTTAACAGGCGGGCGATATGGAAACCGATCGGCCGGTAAAACACCCTGTCCACATAATTCTCAGTCTCAATCGATTTCAGCGAGGCCTCATACTCTTTGTTCAATTCGCTCATTCTGATTTATTTATACGAGTAACCACCGTCTATCGCGACTACTTCGCCATTAACATACGTTTGTTCGATCAGCATCGCATAGACATCCGCCACTTCCTCCGGTTCGCAGAAACGGCCGATGGCGATCTTGTTTTCGATGTTACGGCGGATCTCCGCCGGTTTATTCTTTTGCCATTCGGTATCCACGAAACCCGGGGCGACACCGTTCACGCGGATCCGGTAAGGCGCCAGGAATTTCACCAGGTTCTTCACCAAGGCATGGACAGCGCTTTTCGTTACCCCGTATGCCAGGGATACCGAATGGGGATACGTACCCATCGAAGAGCCGGTGAATACCACGCACCCGCCGGCATTCAGCCGCCCGATGATCCGTTGGAGCAGGAATACAGGGAAATGGACATTGGCGAAAAACACCCGTTCCCAGGCATCGATCGCCATCGTTTCAAACGGATCGCGGCAGGTTAGGCCGGCGTTGAACACCACGGCGTCCAAGCGCATCTCCTGCTGTTGCAGCCATTCGTCGATCCGGTCGATCGACGCCGGATCAGCGATATCCGCCTGCAACGCATCCGCCTGTATCCCATAACGGGTATGCAGCAGGCCGCATACCGACGCGGCCGCCTCCGGATCGGAAGCATACGATAGCAGCACATCCCAGCCACCGGCAGCCAACCGGCAGGCAACGGCTTTACCGATCCCTTTGGTTCCTCCCGTAATGAATACCCGCTTTCCCATACCGTTTTATTTATCGGCCAATCCCTGGATACTACCGGGCTTGGCCTGTCGTTGCGACTTCAAGGTGGAATCGTAAGAGTCGTAGATCGTCTTTTTCAGGCTGGAAGAAGAGACGCCGGTGCCATAGGGGAAATAAAACACCTGCACCCCGAGCTCCTTCAGGTAGTCGTACTTGCCATACCAGTCGTCGCCCACCACAAAGGCGTCGATATTCAGTTTCTTGACGATTTCCGTATGGTCCAGCGTATGTTGCGGGATAACGATATCGGGAGTGGCCAGCGCCTCGATGATCTGTAGCCGTTCATTGAACGGGATGATGGGAGCGGCTTTATAGGAAGAGACCAGCTCGTCCGTGCTAACTCCTACGATCAATATGTCTGCCAGCGCGCGGGCATAGTTAATCATCCGTAAATGATTGTAATGGAACATATCAAATGTACCCGAGGTATATACAATAGTTTTATCCTTAAACATAGCCCATCGTTTTTTATGAGATGCAAACTTACACAATCTTTTCCTATGGAGAAACGTTTACAGGAAAAAACAGTTAAATCAGTTGCCTGTCTGAAGGAAACGGAATACCTTTGTTAGCCACATCAGACAGTAACAGATAACGTAGATTATGCAGGACAGACGAATCATCCTCCCCATGTTTTTCATTCTATTCCTATGTTTCATCGCGTGCAGGCAAACGGTTGCTCCCGACAGCGGGAAAGAAGAAGAGGTGGACAGCCAATGGGTGGACAGCCTGCAACACATCTACCAATTCGGCATCTGCACCGACTCGCTGGATGTGACCGAATATCCCATCCGGACGGGCGACAACCCCGCCGCCATCTTTGCCCGGGCAGGCTTTTCACCCCGCATGGCCGACAGCATATCGAACGCTTCCGCCCAGGTGCTCGACCCCACCAAACTCCGCGCCGGCATGCAATATTGCCTGTTCACCACGGCCGACAGCAGCCAGACCGTCCGGCACATCGCGTTTGCCAAATCGCTCACCGACTATGCGATGATCGACCTCACCGGCGACACCATCCGCGCCTATGAGTTCTGCAAACCGATCACGACGAAGCGCAACTACATCGAAGGGACGCTCAATTCCTCCCTCTGGAACACGTTACGGGCCAGCGGCGTCGATCCGTTGCTCGCCCTGCGTATCCACGATATCTACGCCTGGCAGATCGATTTCTTCGATATCAAAGACGGGGATTCCTTCCGCGTCATCTACGACATGGCTTACATCGACGACACCACCGCGTTGGGTATCGACGCCGTCCGTGGCGCCATCTTCACCCACAAAGGAAAAGAATATGAGGCGGTTCCCTTCACGCAGGACAGTGTCCTGGAGTTTTTCGACAAAGAAGGAAGCAGCCTCCGCAAGGCGTTCCTGAAAGCGCCGCTCGATTTTATCCGGATCACTTCCCGCTTTACCAATTCACGTTTCCATCCGGTACTGAAACGCTACCGCGCACATCATGGGATCGACTATGCCGCACCTACCGGCACACCGGTGAAAAGCATCGGGGCGGGCACGGTGATCGAGAAAGCCTATCAGGGTGGCGGGGGTGGCAATTACCTGAAAATCCGCCACAACTCCGCCTATAGCACCACGTATATGCACCTGAAAGGGTTTGCCAAAGGCATCCAGAAAGGGAGCAGTGTTCAGCAGGGACAGGTGATCGGCTATGTGGGATCTACCGGATTATCCACCGGTCCCCACCTGGATTTCCGTGTGTATAAAAACGGACAGCCCATCAACCCGCAGCAGATGGAGGCACCTCCCTCCGTCCCCATCAAGCCGGCCAATGTGGACAGCTTCACGGTTGTAAGGCACCAGGTACTGGCGGAGCTGGACAGTTTCCGGCTGATCCAACGGCCATCGCCTCCCACGGCAGAAAGTCTGGCGGCAAATGGGACGGATGATGTAACAGAAAGCAAGTTATAACCGTCTATATATAATATGTAGTTATCTTTCAATCTGTGAACCTATGAAATGTATCGGGAATATTCTCTGGCTGCTGTTGGGTGGCATTATTACAAGTATCGAGTATCTGATCGCCAGCCTGCTGCTGATGGTAACGATCATCGGCATTCCGTTCGGCCTGCAAACACTGAAGCTGGGCATGCTGGCGCTGTGGCCCTTCGGCAGCAAGGTGACGGACAAAGGCAATGACGGGGGTTGCCTCAACCTGATCATGAATGTGCTCTGGCTGTTCCTGGGGGGATTCTGTATCTGCCTCACCCATCTGGTATTCGGCCTGCTCTTATGCATCACCATCATCGGCATCCCCTTCGGACGCCAGCATTTCAAAATGGCAGCCCTCGCCCTTACTCCCTTTGGCAAAAGTATCCAATAAGGAGGACTGGTTTGTATGCAAAACGGGCTGCCTCCTTTGAGTAGAGAAGGCAGCCCGTCGCTATGAGCCTGAGCGGTAGAGAAGAGGACGTGGGTTAATCTAATACGACGGTACCTGTAATCCGGCCATATTCATTGTTGCCAATCGGCATCTCTTTACCGTCGAAAGTCAGGAGGGTACATTCATAATAATGACCTTTTTCCTTGAAATAGGCTACTATCTCGTGCATTTCCCGGTCACCAAATAGATAGGGACAGGTTAGCTGATAGATGCATTCCATCGTGGAGTTGAATCCACCATTTGAAGGAAGACACAAACAACCGTAATTCGGAACGTCATATTCGGAATAAATCAATTCCCATGTCATCAAGAGCGCTTTCTTTCTGCTATCCGAATATTTGAATGTAAAGAAGTCTGTCACGATGGGACCTCTTAAACTATCTATGCCATCTCCTTTCGTGTATTCAATCCCTTTTAATAAGTCTTTACCTGATGCATCCTGAAAAATCACTCTTAAGTCAAAACTTGAAGGTTCATGATTAAGCATACCTCGACAATTGCATAGGATGAACAAAGTCAACGACAAGCATATAAATTTGAATATTTTCATACCTTATTATTTATGGATAAACATAGTAATCCTTCCTGTCATATTGAAAATTATAACTCGGGTTCACAAAATTGTTAAAGAACCAAGTCTGATAATTCCCTTGCCATCCCCAGTTCATATGAAAATAGGGGCCGTAAAATGTTCGACCGATCCACGGCTCAGTAGGAGAAGTATGACCTTTTGTACTGTAAGTGTAATTCGTCGGATTAATGAATTCCACAAAATAGCTATCTTCGTATTGTTTTTCATTGAGACCATCACATACCCAGTAATGGGCTCTTGTAGGCACAAGTGAAGTATGACTGCCATACATCAGAACAGGTCTTTGACGAAGCAATTCAGCCCTTACCTCATCTGCTGAATGATCCCTTTTGCTGGCATTGTAACTGAAGGCACGGAATGTGTCATCCACTTTACTGGTAAGCGTAAAGGATCCATTTATGAAATGGGTTGTGTATGAGATCTCTTTAATCATATCCATCAGATAAGGAACGTCCCCTCCAGAATCATTAGTGTCATAATAATTGTTCATGTTATTCCAACGCAGCAGTTGATTATTCCGAGTTAAAATTTGCGGATATTGGTGAAATTTCATAACCTGAGCGATTGCTACCACACCACATCCGATTGCGTAATCATCATTGGGATAAGATACTCTATTATAAGGCCGTTTTTGATGCCATCTGGTATCAAGTAAAGAATCCACAAATTGTTCCTGGTAAGCCGATTTAAAAACAACAATCGTATAATCTTCCGGTGAGCCGTACGTTTCGGCCAAACTACACAGGCGGCTGTGGTCTGTCGCACTCATATACGTGGAGGCGTAGGTCAATGGCATAATCAGGCTCCAGCCGGAAGGCCCGTATTGATAGTAT
The DNA here is from genome assembly GCA_031555735.1 of Tannerellaceae bacterium. Taxonomy (GTDB): domain Bacteria; phylum Bacteroidota; class Bacteroidia; order Bacteroidales; family Tannerellaceae; genus JAJDIA01. Next base: position 857 of record JAVBUE010000032.1, on the reverse strand, counting down.
AGTTCGGCGGTGCGATCCGAATAAGCGTCGGACATCGAAGACGCGTTTCGGAGGGCTGTGGTTGGTAATGCCTGCGAACCTTGCATTTCCAGTCTGTCCCACATGCGGCGCATGTTGTCTTTGGTTTCTTCAGGTAGTTGTTCATAGCCTTGGATCGCGGCTTTTGTTTCTTCAAGCCAAATAGCCACAGGCCCCATGTCTTCTGTTATTTCAAAAGCGCCTTCATCCGAATAGGCCAGTACAGGCGCATAATCCCGGGTAGCGCTGATAAGCGCATAGCCGCCTTCCGGATAATTCAGGGCATAGGATCCTTTTGCAGAACCCTTTTCCGCATCCGGTGGAGGTAAACCGTCCGAATATAGCTCGCTATTTTCGCTACAAGCAAGCAGCGTTGCTCTGCACGCTAAAAACATCGTTTTGTTTTTCATAACGACTCTTTTTAAGGATTAAACATTAAAAACACATATGGATGGTGAATATAGTTTTTATTTTATAGAAAAGCAATTATTTAACAAAAATAATATCTACGCAGTGCCTTTTTCTTTTTTTGATGTCACATTTCATGGAGCTTCCATTCAGCGAATTACGGTGACATCAGCAAAGGGGTTGATGTCACTCTCAAGACAAATTTTGTATCCGCCATTTGCCGGGGGCAAAAACGTTGTCAAAATTTCAATCTGCATCTGGATGTTGTGCTGTCAACGTCTGGATGTTGGTTGAACAACATCCAGACGTTGTGGACACGAGATCCAGATGAAGATTTATCAACATCCGGTTGTTGGAAAAACGCCGGAGAGTTGTCGGCGCAACTCCCGGGAGTGATCAGTGAAAATTCTTATACGCTGATAAAGAGGCTA
>JAVBUE010000017.1:0-52150 GCA_031555735.1 Tannerellaceae bacterium | reverse complement strand
GTTCACCTATGGTAGTTTTCAACACCTAAGAGCCTCTTTATCAGCGATTAATAATTTGCACTGATCACACCCGGGTGTTGCGCCGACAACTCTCAGGCGTTTTTCCAACAACCGGATGTTGATAAATCTTCATCTACATCTTGTGTCCACAACGTCTGGATGTTGTTCAACCAACATCCAGACGTTGACAGCACAACATCCAGATGCAGATTGATATTCTGACAACGTTTTTGCCCTCGGCAAATAACGGAAATTAGATTATTTTACATGGATTTCAGTTTACTATCCATTGGATTCTAAATGAAGATATTTTATTATCCCAATCTCTGCCAAAAGTAGATCTGACATACCCTCTTAAATCACGTATCATTTTGTTTTCCTGAGTGTTTTCACCACTTAACGTAAATGTTAAAGAATGACCCCCACAGTCTCCATTGTCGTAAAATGTAAATATGCAATTATGACTAGTGCCTGGTGATTCTCTGAAAAGAGTCATTGACCCCCAATTATTATCATAACTTACTTTATTACAAGAGTATGTTACCTCTCCGACGCCTGAATGGACTTCTCGTACACCTTTATACTCCACAGAGGTAAAAGCAGTTATACTCCATCTACAGACATCGCCAATCGCTTTTGTTAACCCTCCATCCACAACTTTAATAGTTTTTTGATATTCAACATAGTTGTCAAAAAATTTAACAACATCTCCATCAATAACTGTTGCAAGTTCTGGCAACTCTTGCAATTGTTGATAGATTCTGTTAGCATCTATATTTTGCAACGTAATGGTATTATCCATATTAAGGATATAAGAAGAAGAGTATGGAATCTCTTTGTAAATAAAATTCAAAACCCCATCAGAAGACTCATTTAGATACGTTGCTTCTTTACTTTCATTGCTGCATGATAAGAATCCAGCAATCACTGTTAAAACCAGGAATAATTTCTTCATGTTCATTTAATTTTAAGTTGACAATATGGTACAATTATATAAAAAAAATCAATTCTCTTAAAGAATCTACCATAATTAACGTTTTATGACCATATTTACATATAGAGAACTATTTACATGTTCCAACTCTCTTCTGTATATCGCACTTTTTCATGCTTTTTCGTCAATTATGGTGCACTGCAACCCCTATTGTATCGCAAATAACGGGGAAATAGCTACTGTTCGATGACTATGCATGAGCCATTCCTCATTTTTATCAGCCAAATAATGAAATAACGACTTTTATATTCTCCTTTTAGCTACTTTTACACTTGAGTTCATGCTTAATTCCTATTATACAATATATCTAAATCATCTCATGAAGCAAACACTATCACTACTCATTCTCTGCGGTTCCGCCCTGTGTATGACTATGTACGCGCAGGAAAAGGCCACCCTGTCGGGCAACTACATCAACAACCGTGCCCCCCTGCTGACGAAGCCCTACGTTGAACTTCCCATCGGCGCTATCCGTCCCGACGGATGGATGGAAGAACAGTTGAAACGGATGACCACCGGTATGACCGGCCATCTGGACGAATTGTATGAAAAGGTCATGGGACCGCGCAACGGATGGCTCGGTGGCGACGGCGACGTATGGGAACGCGGCCCGTACTGGATCGACGGGCTCCTGCCCCTGGCGTATGTCCTCAACGACAAGGCGCTGATCGACAAAGTAAAACCCTGGATCGAATGGACGCTGGCGTCGCAAAAGCCGAACGGTTACTTCGGTCCGGATACCGACCGCCCCCACGAAGCGGGACTGCAACGCAACAATGCACACGACTGGTGGCCAAAGATGGTCATGCTCAAAGTCATGCAACAATACTATATGGCGACGGGCGACCAACGGGTGATCCCCTTTATGACCAACTACTTCAAATATCAGTTGGCCGAACTGCCGAAAACACCGCTGGGCAACTGGACCTTCTGGGGCGAACAGCGGGGTGGCGACAACCTGCTGGTGGTGTATTGGCTGTATAACATCACCGGCGATGCCTTCCTGCTTCAGCTGGGCGAGCTGATCCACAAGCAGTCGTTCAACTGGACCGATGTATTCCTCCACCAGGATCACCTCTCCCGCCCGCTCAGCCTGCATTGCGTGAACCTGGCGCAGGGATTCAAGGAGCCGGTGATCTACTACCAGCAAAACAAAGACTTCAAACAGATACAGGCGGTGAAGAAAGCGGTGACGGATATCAAACGTACCATCGGGATCCCCACCGGTCTCTGGGCGGGCGACGAACTGCTGCGTTTCGGTAATCCGAATCTCGGATCGGAATTGTGCACTGCCGTGGAGATGATGTATTCGCTGGAGAATATGCTGGCCATCACCGGCGATGTACAATGGGCCGACCACCTCGAACGGATCGCCTATAACGTGCTGCCGTCGCAGATCAGCGACGACTTCACCGTCCGGCAGTATTATTCGCAGGTGAACCAGCTCGCGATCACACCCGCCTGGCGCGACTTCGCCACCCCACACGATGATACAGACAACCTGATGGGACTGCTTACGGGGTATCCCTGCTGTACGTCCAACCTCCACCAGGGATGGCCCAAACTGTTGCAAAACCTGTGGTACGCGACGGCCGACAATGGCATTGCTGCCCTTATCTACGCCCCTTCAACCGTAACGGCGAAGGTGGCGAATAACCTCGAAGTACAGATCAAAGAAGAGACCTCCTACCCTTTCGACGAGACGATCCGTTTCCACCTCTCTTTCACGGGTAAGCAACCGAAAAAGGCCTTCTTCCCCTTCCACCTGCGGATCCCCGCCTGGTGTAGCCAACCGGTGGTACGCCTCAACGGAACCGTCATCCCCGTGGATGCCTACGCCGGGCAGATCGCCCGTATCAACCGGGAATGGCAGAGCGGCGACGTACTGGAACTGGAACTGGGTATGACGGTCAAGGCGGATTATTGGTTTGATGGCGGCGCCGTGATCGAACGAGGCCCCCTGCTCTACGCCCTGAAACTGGACGAAAAGTGGGAAAAGAAATCGTTTGAAGGCGATAAGGCCGCCCAATACGGAGGATGGTATTACCAGGTAACGACCGACTCGCCCTGGAACTTCGCCCTCACCCGCAAGCAACTCCAGCCTGCAGTGATCGCCGAACATTTCAAGGTGGAAAAGAAAACGACCGTCGCCCTGTATCCCTGGACGCCCGCCGATGCCCCGATCACGATCAAAGGCAAAGGCCGCCCCATGCCCTCCTGGCAGATGTACCGCGGTTCGGCCGGCTCCGTCCCCTTCTTCACCCAGCAGGGTCCCGACACGGAAGCAGAAACCGACATCGAACTCATCCCCTTCGGCTGTACCACCCTCCGCATCACGGAGTTCCCGGTACGGAACTAATACCGGAGGCAGCCGGGAAAGAAACGCTCAGCGGATTACTTGTGGATGGATGATATCGCCACCGATGGATAAGACGCCATTGGGAGCGATGGATAAACGGGTGATGTAACTCGTACGCGGACTCACACGGGTGGTATCCGCATGGGCATGGAAAATATACCTGTACGTGCCGTCGTTCGCCCGGAAAGGCGCTCCATGCCCCGTTCCCACCAGGGTATCGGACGGCTTTTGCAGTACCGGATTACCGGCGTATTTTACCCAGGGTCCCCATGGCGACGAAGCGGTGGCATACCCTACCCCGTATTCCTTGCTGCGGAAATCATTGCCCGAATACACCAGGTAGTACACCCCTGCTTTCCGGAGGATGGAAGGGCCTTCCACGACCTTGCCTAACGCTGTCTCCCAATGCTGCGATACTTCGCAGCATTGGGTCAGCGTTTCTTCTTTCAGGGTGATCAGGTCTTTTTCCAGTTCGGCGCACCAGATCACATTGCCGTTGGTGAAACGGACGAAATAGAGGTAAGGCGTACCGTCGTCGTCCACAAAAAGGGAGGAGTCTATGCTCTTTTCTTCCCGCATCGGTTGCTGCTTCGCCTGGACAAAGGGGCCTAAGGGCGACCGGGAAGTAGCCACGCAAATATGTTCTTCTGCGGAATAATAAAGATAGAAGGTGCTGTCTGCCTGCTGATAATACACCTCAGGCGCCCAAAACCATTTTTCGCCGTACGAATCCGACCGCGACAACGCCAGTCGTTCCGCCCGTTTCCACCGGACGAGATCGGTCGATACATACACCGCAAAACCCTCGTCCGAAGAGGTTCCATACGCATAGTAAGCACCCTCATGGCAGAGGATAAACGGATCGGCGACCGGCAATCTGTCCGACACGACATCAGCTCCTGTCCCCTGCCCGTCCGTACCGGCGCTTTGGGCTGCTCCGCCCCGGGCAAAGAGGGCGCAGAGCAGGTAAAGCATCCATGATAACACACCTTGTTTTTTCATCGCTTATTCCGCCAGCCACTGGTTGAGTTGCTCCAGGATACGCTCCCGGGTACCGTCGGGCATATTGCTGATGCGGGAGATATGGCTGCCGCGGGGCTGGATGAAGAGTTTCATGTTCTTCTTGCCTTTGAAAGACGCGTCCGGGATACGCGGAGCGCTCCAGGGATCGATCTCGCCGTAGATGAAAATCATCTTCGGATCGTTGTTCTTCAGGTAAGAAGAGATCTTGTTATACAATACCGGGCTGAATTCGATGTTTTCAGCGCCTTTAGGCAACATGATCCGGTTGAGGTAGCCATGGGTGTCCTTTACCTCCAGAAGTCCCTTAAACGGCTTTATATCGTACCCGTAATAACCCAGTTCACGGGCGGCCTGCACGAAGAAGGAGCCGTTCGGCTGGTTTTCGGCAAAATAGTCGGGGCTGCTGATCTTTATCAGGTGGTCGAACAGCTCCTTATCCGTAGCCGTCAGCTCCGGGATGATCGACACCTTCGTTCCCCACTGCCACATGGCAAACGGGTATTCCAGCACGCAATAATCCAGCACCTCGCCCAGGGGGATGGTGTATGTGTATCCTTTCTCCCTCACCACCGCTTCGAGCAGCGGCATCATGGCGGCACGGCGTTTCAACACTTCGCGCTGGAAGTTGTATATCGCCTTTCGTTCGGCCTTGGTACCCACTTTCTTTTCGAGGAAAGGCTCATGGCGCCCGTCTTCCACCCCGCGGCAGAGCGGAGCCACATACGGTACGGAGATATCCACGTCATCCGGGAAGAAGGTGCGGTAGATCATCACCGTCTGCCCCCCTTTGCTGATCCCCGTACTGATCCATTTGCCAGGATAAAGCGGCTTGAAGGTGGTGGTCACGTTGTGCAGGTCGTAAGCCGAATTTTCGGCGGTGAGGTAACGCCAGTCCAGCGGCTGGGGCGTGGACTCCAGGAAATAGCGGTGTTCCACAAAGATCACGTTGGTGTTCAGCAACCGCGACAGCTCTTCCTGGTAACGGGGACTCAGGGCATAGGAGCCGCCGTACCCTTCGGTCACGATCACCGTCGGGCGGTCGAAGCCCACATGCGAGATCACCACCCGCTGTGTGAACGTTCCCGCCGCAGGATTCTTCGGATCCACCTGCTGGGTGATCCGGACAAGATACTTCTCCGCATACAGCGCTGATTCCAGTTGTTCAATCCGGCCGATTCCTTTCAGGCCTTCCAGTTTTTCCTTCAGTTCACCCGGAGCCGCCCAGGTATATACGGCGACAAACAGCAGGAGGATAAAAATGTGTAATGTACGTCTCATGGTCTGATTTATTTGAATTGATTACTACGCTCCGTTTATTCCAATCGTTTAAACACGTATCCCTCCGCCAGCAGCCATTCGATGGCGCGCGGCAGGGCTTCGCACATATTCTTTTCGGCTTTCAGCGAATCATGGAACACGATGATCGAGCCATTGCGCGTATAACGCTTCACCGCATTGAACACACCGGCGGGCGTCATGTGCGGGCTGTAGTCACGCGTGACCACATCCCACATGATGATCTTATACACTTTCCGCAACCGCAGGATCTGCGGGATACGCATGTGGCCGTGCGGCGGACGGAAGAGGCGGCCGGGAATAAGCGCCGTGGCTTTCTCCACATTGGCCAGATAGTTCCTTGTCCAGAAGCGGATACCCTGGATATGGTTGAACGTGTGGTTACCCACCGCATGTCCCCGTTCGAGGATCATCCGGTATTCTTCCGGATGCTTCCGCACGTTATCCCCCACACAGAAGAAGGTGGCTTTGATGCCGTAGCGGTCCAACACGTCCAATACCCAGGGAGTGATCCCCGGTATCGGCCCGTCGTCGAACGTCAGATAGACGCATTTCTTTTCGGTGGGAGCGGCAGGCAGGCGCCAGACAGCTCCCGGAAACAGTATCCTGTAAAGCCAGGGAGGTTGCTCGATAAACATCGTTGCCGTTATTCTCTTTTCTGCCCCGTGGCAGAGCCGTACGCCATCCGGTAGTTGTCGAACTCTTCCTGGTATTTCTTCCCGAAATCGGGATTATGCTGGTTGATCACCCGCAACGCTTCCTGTATGATAGCCAGGTCTTGCCCCAGTTCGCCCATGACCGAACGCAGTTGCGAAGGATTCAGGCGGAAGAACCAGTTGACGTTACGCATGGAGTTTTCGATGATACCCGTATAAAGCTCTTCCGCTTTCTGCGGCTGCCCCAGGTCGTAATACAACTCGGCGAAGGAGAGGACACTGGCATCCAGCGGCACGTTGGCGGCCGGCAACACTTCCATAGCCCGGTCGATCAGGGAGAGGGCTTTGTCTTTCTTATCTTCCGCCATCAGGGTATATGCCAGCTTGCTGAATACAGCCACCCGGTAGGTCTTGCACATCTTCATCACGTTCTCGTCGATATACGTACCCGGCTTGTCCACGCCACCCCATTTGTATTTGTTCATGATGTTGTCGTACATCTTATCCGCATTGGCCGATTTGACCGTACCCTTGACCGTCATCGGCACGATCTGGTAAGCCATACCCGTCTGCTGGAAGAACGGATCGAGGTTGACATACTGGTCGCGCGCCACGGTAATGGCATAATACATCGGACGCTTCCAGTTGTTGGTCTGCAACATATCGAGGATGATCAGTTCCTGCTTGCCCAGCGTTTGCTTATCGCTCAGGTCGATGATCATTTCCGGTTGGATATAAGCGGCATCTTCCGGTGATACCACGCCATGTTCGACAACGGCGGCCGAATCCACCTTGTACGACAGTTTTTTAGACGGGATATAGCTGGTTTCTTCCGAATACCCCGGCAGGCGGCGGTATTTAGGATCGTTACTGCGCGCCCAGTCGAGCCCCATCTTCAGGTCGATCGGCTGGTCGGTGAGCGGTTCAACCATGGCATAATCGCGCGTACCCATCACATAATCTTCGTAGTTCCACGAGATCGGCAGCGGATCCGAATCGTAGGCCTGCTTCTTCATCTGGTTGATATACCAGTCGGTCTGCAGGTAGCTGGTGTTACACACACGCACATCCGTACGGAAGCCTTCCACTTCCTGGGCATACCAGAGGGGGAAGGTATCGTTGTCGCCATTGGTGAAAATGATCGCGTTGGGCTCGCACGATTCGAGGTAGTTCTTACCGAAGTCGCGCGCCACATAACGGCCGGAGCGGTCGTGGTCGTCCCACGTCTGTCCCACCATCTGTATCGGGACGAACAGCCCCAAGAGGGATGCGATCGAAGCGGCGGCCACTGCCGGTACCTTCCCATATTGCTGCAATCCTTTGGCCAGGGCTGCCACCCCGAAACCGATCCAGATACAGAAGGCATAGAATGAACCCGCATACGCGTAATCACGCTCACGCGGCTGGTAGGGCGTCTGGTTGAGGTAGAGCACGATCGCGATCCCCGTCATAAAGAAGAGGAAGAAAGTGATCCAGAACTGCTGTACCCCTGTCTTTCCGTTATACCCCTGGAAACAGATACCCAGGATACCCAGCAGCAGGGGCAGCATATAGAATACATTATGTCCTTTGTTGTTGGCGATGTCGTTCGGCATATCGTCCTGCGGCCCCACCAGTTGCTCGTCGATAAACTTGATCCCGGTGATCCAGTTGCCGTTCAGCACCTCCCCGTATCCCTGTATATCGTTCTGGCGTCCGGAGAAGTTCCACATAAAGTACCTCCAATACATGTAGTTCAACTGATAGGTGAAGAAGAAACGGAGGTTTTCGGTAAAGGTAGGCTTCACTACCGACACCATCTCGCCGCAATGTTCATACTTCACCGTCTCGCCCTTGATCTGCGCCCATTCCTTATAGGCCTCCACATGCTTCGGATCGTTGCTGAACAAACGCGGGAAGAGCATATTCAGCTCACTCACGTAATCATAATCCAACGTATGTTGGGAAACGTAATAATGGTCTTTTTCCTTCGCATCCTTCTTGATCACCCGTGTCCAGATCGGATCGCCTTCCTTGACCTCCACCTTGCACATGTCGCCTTCGCGGACACGTTCCGGCACAGACACATACGTCTTCCCGTAGATCAGCGGCACACTGCCGTACTGTTCACGCGCCAGGTAGGTGCGGAGGGTGAAGATATTGTTCGGGTTGTTCTGGTTCATCGGCGTATCGGCGGAAGCGCGGATGATGATCAGCGCGTAGGAAGAATACCCCACCACGATCACCATGAGGCAGACCAGGACCGTATTCAGCGTTTTGATCGCCACCTGTTTCCGCAGGAAGAGAAAAGCGGTAAGCCCCGCGATCAGGATCACAGCCACCACATAGCCGCTGCCGATAAACGGGATACCCAGGAGGGTGATGGAAAGGATAAAGGCGATCTTCATCCGTGTCTCGTTCACCTGGTCGCGCATCGTTTCCCAGATCGCCCAGGTGATCACGCCGCCCGTGATCGCCAGGTATGCGAACACGCCGGAGTTATAAGGCATGCCCAGCACATTCACGAAGAACAGTTCGAAATAGCCGCAGATCTCCACCAGCCCCTGTACCACGCCGTACATCATCAGGCCGACAATAGCGAAGGAGACAAGCAGGGAAATCAACGTACCCTTCAGCGTGGGGTTCGGATAGCGCTTATAGTAATATACCAGCACGATGGCCGGAATACAGAGCAGGTTGAGGAGGTGGACACCAATACTGAGCCCCATGAGGTAGGCGATCAGCACGATCCAACGGTCGGCATGCGGACGGTCGGCCGCATCTTCCCACTTCAGGATCAGCCAGAATACCACGGCGGTGAAAAGAGACGAGAAGGCATACACCTCGCCCTCAACGGCGCTGAACCAAAACGTATCACTGAAGGTATAAACCAACGCGCCTACGAGGCCGCTCCCCATGATGGTGATCAGTTGGGCGGTGGACATATCCCGGTTGTTACCCACCAGCAGCTTGCGCGCCATGTGCGTAATGCTCCAGAAGAGGAACAGGATGGTCAGCCCGCTGAACAGCGCCGACATGGTATTGACCATCACCGGTACCTTCGACACATCCGGTGCGAACTGCGTGAACAGGTTCGCCATCAGCATAAAGAAAGGGGCGCCCGGCGGGTGTCCTACTTCGAGTTTGAAGGCGGAGGAGATAAATTCGCCGCAATCCCAGAAACTGCCGGTCGGCTCTATCGTCATCAGGTACACGGTGGAAGCGAGCAGGAAGGCCGCCCACCCCAACACGTTGTTGATCAGTTTATATTTTCCCATACAATGATAATTAGTTGCAAAGATTAATACCCTCTCCCATAGGAGATTCGCGCGCAAAGGTACACATTAGCCTTTAAAACCTAACGTAATAAGGGGTTATAAATTGTGGGAAAGAAGGGAAAAAGGGTTTTAACGTATTTAAAGTGAGAAGGGCTACAAGGGCTACAAGGGCCTTAAGGAAGACAAACAATTGCAGCAAATACCTATACCTCCTCCCGAAAGCAAATTGATTCTTCGGATCTCTTGTCACAACATCCTTAAAGCCCTTGTAGCCCTTAAAGCCGTTAAGGCCGTTGAGCCCCTTCGACCTTACCCTTGTTATAATTGTTACTCGCCTAAGCGATAGCTCACAAAGGCCGCCCGTTTACTATCGGGCGCCCAGGAATTGACGTTGATGGTGCCCTGTCCGCCAAAGAGTTTCACCAGCGTTTTTGCTTCACCGCCTGCGGCAGGCATAAGGCGAAGCTCCACCTGCTTATTCGCCAGGTGCTGACCCGGCTCCAGGTCGCCTTTGTAATAAGTGATGAAGAGGACAGACCCCCCATCCGGCGAGACATGCGGGAACCAGGAGTTGCGTGTTTCATCGAACGTCATCTGTGTCTGTTCCGTACCATCGGCTTTCATCCGCCATACCTGCATCAGGCCGGTACGGACGGAGTTGAACCAGATATATTGCCCGTCCGGCGAATATTCCGGCCCGTCGTCCAGCCCTTCGGCATCGGTCAGCCGGATCTCCTCACCGCCATGGGCAGGGATGGCATACACATCATAATTCCCTTTCCGGTCGGCACAGTACGCCAGGTATTGCTTATCCGGGCTCCAGCCGTGCAGGTAACTTGGCCCCAGCGGCGTGATCAGGGTAGGATGGCCGCCTTCGATCGGCAGCGTATAGATCCGTGAACGGCCGTCTTCCTTCGTCCCGTGACTGATGGCGATATGCTGGCCGTCGGCCGAAAGGACATGGTCGTTGTTACACCGGGTGGCGAAACAGGTATGGATCTCCTCTGGTTCGCCCGGTTGGTCGGGAGACAGTTTATACAACCGGCCGCTGCTGTTATAGACCAGCCATTTCCCGTCCACCGTCCAGTTGGGCGCTTCAATCAGGAAAGGAAACTCTTTGACAACGGTACGCCGGCCGTTGGTCACATCCACTACTTCCAGGATACTGGTCACCCCGGCTTGCTGCGCCTGCACCAGGGATGTTGCACCCGACAAGCAGCACAGGAAGAAAACGATCCGTTTCATACTACTTCAGACATAACAGGTTCATGATCGGGGAGGGGTTACTTCAATCCGTCGATCGGGAAGAAGTCCTGGTCGCCATAGTCGAGGTTCTCACCCCCCATCCCCCAGATAAAGGTATAGTTGGACGTAGCCGCCGCCGAGTGGATCGACCATTCGGGCGAGAGCACGGCCTGGTTGCCTTTCATCCAGAGATGGCGGGTCTCGTCGGGTTCGCCCATGAAGTGGCAGACAGCCTGCCCTTCAGGCACTTCGAAGTAGAAATAAGCCTCCATCCGACGCGAATGGATATGGGCGGGCATGGTGTTCCATACGCTGCCCGGCGCAAGTTCGGTCATTCCCATCTGTAACTGGCAGGTAGGCAATACCTGGTTCACCATCATCTTGTTGATATGGCGGTGGTTGGCTGTTTCCAGCGATCCCATCTCGGCCACCACGGCATCCGCCTTGGTAATCTTCCGGTCGGGATACGTCCGATGCGCCGTCAGCGAGTTGAAGTAGAACAGGGCAGGAGAGGAGGGGTCTTTACTTTCGAACCATACCTCCCTGTCGCCACTCCCGAGGTAGAGCGCTTCCTTGTAGTTGAGTGCATACACCTGGTCGCCCGCACGGACAATTCCCGCGCCGCCGACGTTATAGATCCCCATCTCGCGGCTGTGGAGGAAGAAGAGCTGTTTTAGCGGATCAATCGTTTCCAGCGGCAGCTTCTCCGCCTTCGGCATAGCGCCGCCCACCACCATGCGGTCATACATGGAATAGACCATGTTCACCTCATCGGGAGTAAAGACCTTTTCGATCAGGAAATCCCGGCGCAGCCGGCTGGTATCATAGTGCCGGGCATCTGCGGGATGCGCGGCGTAGCGTAATTCGTAATTCGTTTTCATGTGAATAGGAGGGGGCTGATTGTAGCTGATTATTGTTCTTTCGCCAGCAGGTCTTTCAGGCGTAGCAAGGCTTCCACGTAGTAATAGTCGGCATAGCTCAGCGGCACATCCACCTCGCTGTTGCCCGGCAGGTGGCCTACGCAATGCATGATCGTGAAATACCCGTTCGTGCCCGGTTCGGCCAGGTAGGCGGGAGAGGAGAGGGAACGTATCTGGTCTTCGGCAAAGGCGCGGCATTGCTTCCCTAACTCATTCGCTTCCAACACACTCAGTTCGAGCAGGGCGGAGGCCATGATGGCGCCGGCGGAAGCATCCCGTTTGGCGTTGGGGATATCGGGCGCGTTAAAGTCCCAGTACGGGATCTTGTCGGCAGGCGTATTCGGGTGGTTCATCAGGAATTGGGCGATGCGGCGCGCCTGTTGGAGGTATTCCTCCTTCTTCGTCTCCCGGTACATGGCCACATAGCCATACAAGCCCCATACCTGTCCGCGTGCCCAGGCCGATTCGTCGGCATACCCCTGGTGGGTGTTTTTGGCATGCGGCAGTCCGCTGATCGTGTCATAGGAGACGACATGGTAGGTGCTGTAATCGGGACGGAAATGGTGATCGATGGTTTTATGCGCGTGGGAGTGGACGATCTCATTGAACTGCTCGTCGCCGGTCACCCGGGCCGCCCAGGTGAGCAGTTCGAGGTTCATCATATTGTCGATGATCACCGGGAACTGCCACTTCTGTTTGTTGGAATCCCACGATTTGATCGCGCAAATCGTCGAATTATAACGGGTGATCAGGGAATAGGCGCCGGTGATCAGGATGTCTTTGTACGCCGGGTTCTGCGTGAGGCGATATCCGTTTCCGAAACTGCAGTTGAGCATAAAGCCGAGGTCGTGCGTATTGGTCATCAGCTTGGCTGGTTCGACACGGGCGGTGTACATTTCGGCGAATTTTTTCAGCTCTTCCGTAGGTTTGGCTTCATACAAATACCAGAGTTCGCCGGGGAAGAAGCCGCTGCACCACCAGCCGTAGTCGCTGGCCGCCAGGGTGCCGTCGGGTGTTAATGTACGAGGGAGTTTGCCGTCTTGCGTCTCCAGCTCGTTCGCCATGCGAAGGGCTTGTTCGGTGGCGACCTTCAGTCCGCGGTCGATCACCGACGTGAGTGGTTCCTGCTCCGCCGTCTGGCAAGCCGTCAGCATCACCGCTGCGGCCATGCATGCTAATACGTACTTCATATCTGTATATGTTTCAAGTGTTTCCGCAAACTTACGGATATTTTTTGACTCTACACGTATACAGACGAGGCGGGATCATAAAAAAATCAGGTGGAAGCGGTTGCCTTCACCTGATTGGGTATGCGAATGGGGGATCGGTCTGTTCAGACATTGAACCGGAAGTGCATGATATCGCCATCCTGCACCACGTAGTCTTTGCCTTCGACGCTCATTTTGCCGGCTTCTTTGACGGCGGCTTCTGAGCCATATTTGATGTAATCGTCGTATTTGATGACTTCGGCGCGTATGAATCCTTTTTCGAAGTCGGTATGGATCACGCCGGCACATTGCGGGGCTTTGCTGCCGCCCAGATAAGTCCAGGCACGTACTTCCTGTACACCGGCGGTGAGGTATGTTTCGAGATTAAGTAATCTGTAGGCCGACTTGATCAGGCGGTTCACACCCGACTCTTCCAGGCCGATCTCCTGCAGGAACATCTGCCGTTCGTCGTAGGTCTCAAACTCGGCGATCTCGCTCTCGATCTTGGCGGCCACGATCAGGATCTCGGCATTTTCTTCTTTCACCGATTCGCGTAAGGCATCCACATAGGCATTCCCTTTTACGGCGCCGGCTTCATCCACGTTGCATATATACATCACAGGCTTGCTGGTGAGCAGGAATAATTCGTGGGCGACCTTCTGCTCGTCTTTGGTGTCGAACGTGACGGTACGGGCGCTTTTACCCTGTTCCAAGGCTTCTTTATAGCGCACCAATACGTCATAGGCGAGTTTGGCCTGCTTATCGCCCCCCGTCTGCGCCTGTTTCTGTACTTTGGCGATGCGGCTGTCGATAGTTTCGAGGTCTTTGATCTGCAGCTCGGCGTCGATGATCTCTTTGTCGCGCACCGGATCCACCCGTCCGTCCACGTGCACGATATTCTCATCATCAAAACAACGTAATACATGCAGGATAGCATCCGTTTCGCGGATATTGGCCAGGAACTTGTTACCCAATCCTTCTCCTTTGCTGGCGCCTTTCACCAGCCCGGCGATGTCCACGATCTCCACCGTGGTGGGAACGATCCGCTGCGGATGGATCAACTCCGCCAGTTTGTTGAGCCGTTCGTCGGGCACGGTGATCACGCCCACGTTCGGTTCAATCGTACAGAAAGGGAAGTTGGCCGACTGCGCTTTCGCATTCGACAAACAATTGAAAAGGGTAGATTTTCCTACGTTTGGAAGGCCTACGATACCACATTGTAATGCCATATTGTCTTATCTATTATCAGTTTGCGGCTGCAAAGATAGGAATTTCTTTGGCTCATCCGCCTGCGACAGAAAGTATTACTGCCAATAACCTAATGCTCTGCCGCCACGAACCTACTGATTTGTTGTCAAACATTAGTACGCATTTTCCTCTCCACCCAGATGGACTCTTCTGTCCACAGCTGTGGGAAGAAGAGATCATCCTAATGTTGACAACAAATCAGTAGGTTCGTGGCGGCAGACCATTCGATTATCGGCAGTAGATGAATGAGTTGCGGACGCGGCACATTACCCGGGAATGGAGACCATCCAACCGCCCCACCACCGCAAGCGGTGAACCTACGAATGTACGTATGTATTGTCGGTTGGGAATGGGCACGCCCAAGGGGCGCTCCAATCAATTCCAACGGCTTACCCGGATGTCTATCTCTTCTTTGGGGAGGTAGGCGGGGAAGGAGAGGGTGACGGTCTTCTCTTCACCGGGGAAAACGGTAAAATAGTTGTCTGAGTAGCATACCGGCAGCACCCGTTCGCCCGTTTTCTTGCTGAACACGGCGATATGGTTGAAGAAGCTCAGTTGGCTGGCTGTCTTTACCGTGACCGAAGCCTGGTATTCATTCCCGTTCTTATCCAGGACGATGCGCGGAGACACATTCGCTTTGGGAAGCGACTGCAGGCCGGTGAAATCGTTCGGTTTGGTGGTCATCCAGTAGGTGTTGTCGGAGCAAACACCGCCATCCTTCCGGAGAGTCAGCCGCATGAAATAAACGCCATCCACACCCGAGGGCGATTGCACGTCAAACAAAGCACGGCACATATTGGCCTGAATGGAGGCTTGTTCGGTATGTTCACTGATCAACCGGCCATCCGGCGCATACAAACGGGCGGTAGCCGACAACTTATCGTAGCCGGAGAAGGTGGTATTGGCGATCTCCACCTGTTTAGTTTTCGCATTATATTGGATATGCAGCGGCTCGCCACCCATTTTGGTGCCATAATAGCAGGCATTGACGTCGAGGTAACAGTCGTACATCTGTCCCCGTAGCGCCGACCACGGATTCTGTGTTTTCCAGATCAGCATACCCGTGTACCAGTTCCACATATTGGCTGCCCAGCCTTCCATCAATCCCCGGTACTGGTCGTAGTTGATCACCTGGGCGATCTTACAGAAATCATCGCCGTTCTTCGGTGTGCCGTAGCGGCTGATCTGATCGTCGTAAGGGAGGTATTTATGGTAGTCCCACACCGGGTTCACCCGCCTGTTCGGTCCGCCACCCCGCGGGAAGTCGTTGAAATCTTTTTCATCCATGATCGCACGCATGGCAGCCGCTTCGGGTACGCCGATCGAACCCAGTTCCGGATTGAACGGCGTGGAGCGGAAAGTAAAGAACCACTCCACTTCCCGGATACCATACGGGCCATCACCCACACCACCGATGGTATTGCGGGTAAACACCGTATCGGTAGAAAAGCTGGTAAAATGGCGGGTAGGATCGTATTGCGGCATGATCCGGTGCTTCAACGCGGCGTCGATGTCTTGCGCCGCCGGCCATTCATTCCCGCCGCACCAGAGGCAAAGGCTGGGATGGTTACGGAGCATCTTCACCTGGTCGATCACCGAAGAGAGGAACAGTTCGTGGTTATCCGGGTATGCATGACGCCGTTCACGCGAATCCTTTTTCCGTGGATCCTGCCAGGCGCCGTTGGCATCACCGGTAACCGACAGGTCCTGGAATACCAACATCCCCAGTGCGTCGCACGCCTCATAAAACTCCGGACGTTCCGGGATCGCGCCGCCCCAGATACGGATCATATTGAGGTTCATATCGGCGTGGAACTTCACTTCGGTATAATAGCGTTCGCGGGATAACTGCAACATCCAGTCGGACGCGATATAGTTCCCTCCCCGGATAAACAGCGGCTGGCCGTTGACGAAGAACTTCCGTCCGCCCGTTGCCGGGTCTTTCTCCGTCGCCAGTTCGCGGATACCGATCCGCATCTGCTGCCTGTCCGACACGCGCGACCGGGCATCGGCTACCTGTATCGATACCGGATACAATTCCGGTTTCCCGGTACCGTTCGGCCACCACAGGCGGGGATTCTTTACGGTCATATCCGGTAACTGAACCACCCGGTTTTCCCACGGGTTCAAGGTCACCTTGGCGCTCTGCATACGTCCTTCCAGCGTATAACTGACGGTTGCCTGTTGAGGTTGAGCCGTCAGGTTCTCCACTTCGGCGGAGACTTTCACGACCGCATCCGCCTGTTTATCACCCGGCACACGGACACCCGGCACCTGTGTGATCACCTGCGGATGTTGCAAACGCAGGGAGCCCGATGTGGTGAGCGACACCTCATCCCAGATACCCGTATTCCGGTCGCGAACAGCCTGTATCCAGTCCCATCCCGGTGTACAATGCATCGTCACGTTGCGGGCGATCTGTCCGTCGCCTCCCTGTCCGCCGTTCGGTTCACCGGGGAAGTCGGGCGGAAGCACCAATACCGCCAGTGTATTCTTCTCCCCGGGCTTTACCGCCTGCGTGATATCGTAGCTCCGGCGGATAAACATCCCGATGTGTGTGGTGGTAGAGATCCGTTTCCCGTTCAGAAATACCTCCGCCCGGTAGTTGATCCCCCGGAAATTCAGCCAGAGATGGGTATGTTCATCCAATGCAGGCACTTCGAACTGGTTGACAAACCAATAGGTATAGAAGTCCTTCCCGGCGTAATAGATATCGGGGATCTGCTCGTTATTCATGCCGTAATAGGGCGAGGGCACCTGTTTATTGGCAAGCAGCGTAGTCAGCACCGTTCCCGGCACAACCGCCGGCATCCAGGCGCTGAAATCGGGCGGACGGGAGGTGAGTTGTGCCCCGTCCTGCAGCACATAGCTTGCCTGGCGGGCGATCCAGCCGGTGTTCAACAACTGTTTTTCTCCCTGTGGGGGAAGCGTCTGCTGCCCGAATAGGGAGGCAGACGAGGCAACCAGGAGACATAGGATAACGAAACGTGTTCTCATAAGTGATCTTATTTTTATTGTTAACTATCTGATACATCAATGGTTTCCTGATGATACGACCGACTGGTACAGCCCTTTCACATATTCACCCACCAAGCGCGGACCCTGGTGATGGATACCGTGGCTGTACCGCGGCAGCAGGATCACGGAGCTATGGTCGTTCTCCCCGATCAGTTGCCCGAAATGGCGGATACGCAACCAGTCGAGTTCGGCAAACCAGGGCTTGAGGTTGATCCCGTTTTTGAGACTCAGTTCCAGTTCACTCTGCTCAGTACGGCGGTTATAGGCGATCAATACAAGGGTTGGTATATTCCGTAGGGGCGGCAACGAGCGGTATTCGCCGAAGAAGCCGGCTTCCAGGTTCCGTTTCACCCGGAGCGTCTCCTGCCGCATACCCGCCGGAAGGGACGGGTCGGCCAGTATATCCCCGAACATGGCCGGCATCAGCTCGCGGTAACCGGTGCGGCTGTCGGTAAGGGTTTTCACCCGTTCGTCTTCTTCCTTGGTCAACATGAAATCGGTAGGGTCGATCAGCATCAATCCGGCAACCTCGTCCGGATACAACGCACTGAAAAGGCGGACCAAGGGGCCACCCAGCGAATGCCCGACAAGGAGATAGGGAGGTTCAATCTGCAAAGCGGCCAGCAAGTCGTGCAGGCGGGTTACCACATCGGCATCGCTCACCAGCGTAGTGTCGATAACCGAATCGCCAAGACCATTCCGGTCGTATGTAAACACCGGCATCGTATCCGGCAATTGGGAGAGGAGCGGGAGATAACTCCCTCCGCCCGAACCGAATCCGCATTCGCAGACCACTACCGGTTCACCGGCTTTCCGGTTTTCCAATCCGGCGCTCTTATAAGCCATTTCTTTTCCTTTTACCCGGATCGTCCCGTCCACCGGGCTGATGGCCGATATTCCGGCTGACAACAGGCAAAAACCTGCGACCCACGCAATTACATACCTCTTTTTACTTTTCATCATGTACTTCTTTTTGTATTTCCCGTTTGACGCAATCCGGCCGTACAGGTTACGGCAGAGGGAGCCTTCTTCCCCATGCAGGCTGTATGCAGGCAGAGGAGGAGGGAGGCTATACAAAGTAATTGAGATTTCATGGCTTTTATTGTCTGTTGGTTTCTTGTATTTCAATGCGCTTCCAGCCAGTTGCGCCCGATACCACAGTCGGCGATCAGCGGCACCTGGAGCTTCATCACGCCTTCCATCTCTTCGAGCACGATGGTCCGCACTCTTTCCTCTTCGCTTTTGTGCACATTGAAGTTGAGTTCGTCGTGTACCTGGAGGATCATCTTACTCTCCAGTCCTTCCTGCTCAAACCGTTGGTGGATACGGATCATCGCCACTTTGATGATATCGGCGGCGCTGCCCTGGATGGGTGCGTTGATCGCGTTTCGTTCGGCATAACCACGCACGATCGCATTCGCCGAATGGATATCCGGCAGGAAACGCTTCCGGTGGTAGATCGTCTCCACGTAACCCTTTCCTTTGGCGACCTGTATGCTCTCGCCCATGTATTCCCGGATACGGGGATAGGTGCGAAAATAGCCATCTATCAGCTCTTTGGCTTCACCGCGCGGGATCGACAGCCGTTCGGCCAGCCCGAACACCGATATACCGTATATGATCCCGAAATTAGCTGTTTTCGCCTTCCGCCGCATATCACCCGTCACCTCTGATAGCTGTACTCCGTATATTTTGGCTGCCGTGGCGGCATGGATATCGGCACCGCTGCGGAAGGATTCGATCATGTTACGGTCGTTGCTCAGGTGTGCCATGATACGCAGTTCGATCTGCGAGTAGTCGGCGGAGAAGAACAGGCTGTCGCCATCGTCGGCCGTGAATGCTTTCCGTATCTCCCGCCCCAGGGCATCGCGCACGGGGATATTCTGCAGGTTGGGATTGGTGGAGCTGAGCCGTCCGGTAGCCGCCACCGCCTGGTTGAACGAGGTATGGATCTTACCTGTATCCGGATTGATCAGCTCGGGCAGGGCATCTATATAGGTACTGAGCAGTTTCTTCAGGCCACGGTATTCGAGCAGTTTGCCTACAATCGGGTGTTTGGCGCGCAGCTTCTCCAGCACCTCTTCGTTCGTGCTGTAGTTGCCGGTCTTTGTCTTTTTCGTTTTCTCGTCGATCTGCAGGCGTTCAAACAGGATCTCACCCACCTGTTTGGTGGAGTTGATATTGAACGGCATACCTGCCAGTTCATGTATTTCTTTCTCCAGCAGGAGGAGGGCGACGGTCAGTTCTTCCGACGATTGTTTCAGGGCGACGGTATCGAGCGTTACGCCCGTCGCTTCCATCTCCGCCAGGACATAGATCAACGGCATCTCGATCTGGTGGAACAGCTCGTCAACCCCTTCCTGTTTCAATTCAGGGGCGAAACGGTTTTTCAATTGCAGGGTGATATCGGCATCTTCGGCGGCGTATTCGGAGATCTCGGCCAGGGGAACGTCGCGCATCGACCGTTGGTTCTTCCCTTTCGCCCCGATCAACGCTTCGATGTGGACGGTCTGGTAGTGGAGGTAAGTCTCCGCCAGGTAATCCATATTATGCCGCAGCTCCGGGTTGAGCAGGTAGTGGGCGATCATGGTGTCGAACAACGGGCCGGCTACCCGCACGCCATACTTGCGGAGTACCAGGATATCGAATTTGATGTTCTGCCCGATTTTTTGCGACCGGGTATCCTGAAGGGCGGGAGCGAAGCGATCGACGATCCGGGCCGCCTCCTTCCGGTCGGCAGGCACGGGAACGTACCAGGCCTCTTTTTCCTTCCACGCGAACGACAGACCCACCAGTTCGGCGCGTAAAGGATCGATACCATCGGTTTCGGTGTCAAATGCGAAAAAATCCTGACCCTCCAGCAGGCGGGCTAACCGGGTTTGTTTTTCCTCTGTATCAGCGATATAGTAGGAGTGAGGGGTCGTTTGAAGGCTCTCCAGAATCGAATGGTTGGAAATTTCCGGGGATTGGGTCGGAATATCGTCAAATAGACTGCCCTGAACGGAACCTGTTGCTACCGTTTTTTTAACATCTCCCGCCAGTTTGTTGATAAACGTCCGGAACTCGAGGGCGGTGTAGATTTCGGTCAACCTCGCTTCGTCGGGTTTCGTCCGTACACAAGCCGGGGCATCGAAACGGATCGGCACGTCGGTTTTGATCGTCGCCAGGAATTTGGAGAAACGGATCTGTTCGGCATGTTCGACGACTTTCGCCTGCAGGGCGCCTTTCAATTGGCCGGTATTCGCCAACAGGTTTTCGATACTGCCGAAATCGGCGATCAGTTTCTGGGCGGTCTTCTCGCCGACACCCGGGCATCCGGGGATATTGTCGGAGGAGTCACCCATGAGTCCCAACAGGTCGATCACCTGGGAAGGGGAGGAGAGGGCGTATTTCTCCAGTACTTCATTCACGCCCAAGGTCTCGTACCCGCCACCGAATTTGGGACGGAAGATGAAGACATGGTCGGAAACCAGTTGGCCGTAATCCTTATCCGGCGTCATCATATAGACGTCGAAGCCTTCGGCTCCGGCCTGGCCGGCGATGGTGCCGATCACGTCGTCGGCCTCATACCGAGGCACTTCAAGGATGGGTATGTTGTATGCGCGGATGATCTCTTTGATGACGGGGACGGAAGCGCGGATCACCTCCGGTGTCTCTTCCCGCTGGGCCTTGTACTGTGCATAGGCTTCATGGCGGAACGTCGGCCCTTTCGGATCGAATGCCACGGCGATATGCGTAGGCTCTTCCTGCTTCAACACGTCTTCCAGGCTGTTCACAAAACCGAAGACAGCCGAGGTATTCACCCCCTTCGAATTAATACGGGGATTCTTGATAAAAGCGTAATACGAACGGTATATGAGCGCGTACGCGTCGATGAGGAACAATTTCATACGTCTTCTGCTTATATTATTATACAAAATACGGGTAAAAGTACGAAATAAGTCCTTATACTGAATTGTTTTTCTTACTTTTGCGAAGCTTTTATCAATCTATGGACGAAAGGTTACGTATAGAACAGCCGGTAGCGGAGGCGTATAAGCGTTTCCTCGACGAGTATGCCGAATCGCTCCGCAGCAGTACACGGCAGTTGCAGTCGGCGATCGACCGGTTGCTGGCCGCCACCGGTAAGCACGTTCGTCCGCTGATCGTCCTGTTGGCGGCCAAAGCCTGCGGGAAGGTATCCGACGATACGGTCAACTCCGCCGTCCTGATCGAACTGCTTCATACCGCCACCCTTATCCACGACGATGTGGTGGACGATACCAAACAACGCCGCGGCGTACCCTCACTTAATGCCATATTCGACAACCGCATCGCCGTACTCACAGGTGATTATATCCTTTCCACCGCCCTCGTGCGTTCGATCTGGACACGCAACCTCCGTATCATCCACCTCATCTCGCAGTTGGGAAAGAACCTGTCGGAAGGGGAGATCGCCCAGTTGGAGACTGCCGAAGAGCATATCCTCGACGAATCCTGCTACCTCGAAGTGATCCGCAAAAAGACTGCCGCCCTGCTCTCCGCCTGTGCCGAGATAGGCGCCATTTCCGCCGAGGCAGACGACCGTACGGTCGCCCTTTTCCGCGAATTCGGCGAACATATCGGCTATTGCTTCCAGATCAGAGACGATATCTTCGATTACTTCGACGACCACACCATCGGCAAACCCACCGGAAACGATATCCGCGAAGGGAAGATCACACTCCCGTTGCTGCACGCCCTGCAGACAGCCGAGCCGACTTTGGCCGCACCCTGCCTGCAGATCATCGAAACCGCCGATTTTACCGATGAAAACGTCCGCTCACTCATCCGCTTTGCCAAGGCTAACGGCGGTATCGAATATGCCGAAGCCCGCATGAAAGCCTACCACGCCCAAGCCTTCACCATCCTCCACCAATTACCCGCCTCCGACGCCCGCGACGCCCTCGTCCTCCTGACGGATTATGTGATCGACAGGAAGAAATAGTAATAAAGAGTATAAGGACGCGGCTATTCTCCGGGTTTCCACCTATTGGAACAAAAAGATCAACCTATTGGAACAAAAAGGTTCACCTAATGGAACAAAAAGATCCACCTAATGGAACTGTTTGTTTCATCCTTATGAAACTTTAGTTCCACAAGGATGAAACTTTTTAGTCATCGCGTGGCAGATATTTTGCAAAATAAACTCCGTGTATAGGGATAAGCCCTTCGTCATTTCAACGAATTGAGATCATGGTGCCGCGGAAGAGTTTACTCGCCGAGGCGGCGCTCAATGTCATCCACGAGGCTGCTGGCGCCGATACGGAAGAGGGTGGGGGTGAGCCATTCATTGCCGAGGATTTCTTTGACGAGGGTGTAGTATTTGACGGCTTCTTCCGCCGTACGGACACCTCCTGACACTTTGATACCCACCTTGTTACCGGTGAGTGCATGATACGCCCTGATCACCTGGCACATGGTATATACCGCTTCGTAAGTAGCGCCGGGATACCCTTTGCCGGTAGATGTCTTGATGAAGTCAGCCCCCGAATAGATGGCCATAATCGAGGCACGTTGGATATTTTCGGCCGTCACCAACGCACCCGTTTCAAGGATCACCTTCAGCCGGGCGGTACGGCAACTGTCTTTGATCTCCTGCAGTTCCTCCGCCAGTTCTTCGTAGCTGCCTTCGAGCAGGTAGCCGAGGTTGAGCACCACATCAATCTCGTCCGCCCCTTCCATCACTGCCATGGCCGTCTCGGCGATCTTGACCTCCGTAAAGGTTTGTGAAGCAGGGAAACCACCGGACACCGCGGCAATCTTCACCTCCTGCGCCGTCAGCGCCTGCCTGACCGTTTCCACAAAGAGAGGATAGACACAGATCGCAGCCACGTTGGGCACATCGGGGCGCGATCCTTCGTAATCGTTCACTTTATCTACCATCTTCCAGATACTTTCCTTCGTATCCAGCGAGGTGAGGGATGTGAGGTCGATACAACCGTGGATACACTGCAGCACCTCCGGCGTGAAGTGGCGGAGATAGTGTTTGTCGATCAGTTCGGTCACCTTGGCGGTTACTTTCCCGTCGGCCAACGGAGCTTCAAAGCGGGCAAACGCTTTTTGGTATTTAGAAGTTTCGTGCATGATTATTGTAGTTTGGGATTGTTGATATGTCGTTCTCTGTCGCGGTTCGTCTTCTTGGACATATTCCGCTCGAAAGCGGCGGTCATGTCCACCCCCGTTTGGTTCGCCATGCAGAGGAGCACCCACAGGATATCCGCCATTTCATCGCCCAAATCATAGGCGCGGTCGCTTTGTTTGAACGACTGGTCGCCATAGATACGGGCAACTAAGCGTGCCAGTTCGCCTACTTCTTCGGTGAGGAGCGCCATGTTCGTCAACTCGCCGAAATAGCGTACACCGAACAGTTTGATCCAGCGATCCACTTTCTCCTGAGCTTCGCGCAACGTTATTTCTTCCATAAATCGTTTTATTCTTTGTGTTGAGAGTCTATGAGGATGGTAACAGGGCCGTCGTTTACCAGATCTATTTGCATGTCAGCGCCGAAAATGCCGGTGAAAACGGGCTTACCCAGTTGCAATCCCACCTCGGCACAAAAGCGTTCGTACATGGGAATGGCAATCTCCGGCCGGGAAGCGCGGATATAGGAGGGACGGTTACCTTTCTTCGTCGAAGCATGGAGCGTGAACTGGCTCACCACCAGGATATCGCCGCCTGCTTCCGTTACCGGACGGTTCATCACGCCCTGTTCGTCATCAAAAATACGCAGGGCGGTGATCTTCTTCGCCAACCACTCGATGTCTTCCTGCGTGTCGCGGTCTTCGATCCCTACCAGCACCAGCAGTCCCGCTCCGATATGGGCGGTCACCTGCCCATCGATCACTACGGAAGCACGCTGTACGCGTTGTATCACTGTTTTCATCTTATTCGTTCTTCAATCCCGCGAGCAAAAGGGCGGCTTTCGCTTCGCCGATCAGTTGCCTGATCTCTTCCGGATCAGCTTCGCGGATACGCCTGATACTTTTATACTGGCGCAAAAGTAATACTTTTGTCTTTTCGCCGATGCCTTTGATGGCATCTAATTCAGAGGCGATCTGGCTTTTGCTCCGCTTATCTTTATGGAAGGTGATGGCAAACCGGTGTACTTCGTTCTGCATCTGCTCGAGGAAATGGAACATGGGACTTTTCTGTACCAGTCCGGCGCTGACCGGTGGAGAGCCGAACAGCAGTTCCGAGGTACGGTGCCGCTTGTCTTTCGCCAGCCCCGCGATGGGGATAGAGAGGTGCAGCTCGTCTTCGATCACCGATCGCACCACCTCCATCTGTCCCTTTCCTCCGTCGGTAATGATCAGGTCGGGCAGGGGCGATTCTTCTGCAAGGGCACGTTGGTAGCGTCGGCGTACGACTTCCTTCATCGAGGCGTAATCGTCCGGCCCCACCACCGTCCGGATGGTATATTTCCGGTAGTCTTTCTTCGACGGCTTCCCCATCACAAACACCACGCAGGCGGCCACCGCATCGCTTCCCTGGATGTTGGAATTGTCGAAACATTCGATGCGGGCGGGCAGTTTGTCCAACCGCAGCGCATCCCGTATTTCGGTAAGCAGGCGGGTTTGCCGTTGCTCGGGATTGAGTTTTTCCGCCTGCTTGAGGCGATCCACCTTAAATTGTTTGACGTTCAGTTCCGACAGCTCCAGCAGTTTCTTTTTGTCTCCCCGCTGGGGAATGGTGAAAGACACGTTGGCCAGTTCCATATCCGGCTCGAAGGGAACGATGATCTCACGGGCGGTACTTCCGAAGCGTTCGCGCATTTCCACGATGCCCAGGGCAAGCAACTCTTCTTTCGTTTCGTCCAGCCGTATCTTGTATTCGAAGGTATAGGCTTGCACGATCTGTCCGTTGCCGATATGCAGGTAATTGATAAAGGCGGAGCGTTCGAGCTGCGCGATGGAATACACATCGATATTATGCAACGAGGGCGTGACGATGGTGGACTTCGCGCGGAAGTTTTCCACCACCTCATACTTCTCTTTCACCATCTGCGCCTCTTCAAAGCGCAGTTCACCGGCCAACGCCTGCATCTTCTCAAACAAGACTTTGCTGATCTGGGAGATGTTGCCGTTCAGTATTTCTTTCACTTCGGCGATGTTCTGGTTGTATTCGGCCAGTGATTGCAATCCCTCACAGGGACCTTTACACCGTTTGATATGATACTGGAGGCATACCTTGTATTTTCCCTGTTGGATGGTTTCGGGCGTGAGCGGATAGGTACAGATGCGGATCGGATAAATTTCCTTCAGCATCTGGAGCATCATCTTGGCAGGGACTACGGAAGAGTAGGGGCCGTAGTATTTGGAGCCGTCTTTCACGATGTTGCGCGTCATAAAGACACGGGGGAAGTATTCGTTCTTCACCACGATAGACGGATACGTCTTGTCGTCTTTCAGCATCACATTGTAGCGGGGGCGGAATTCCTTGATCAGGTTGTTTTCCAACAACAGGGCGTCTTCTTCCGAATCAACGACGATATATTTAATATCGCAGATTTGTTTCACGAGCACATGCGTCTTACGGTCCGTATGTTCCTTATTGAAATAGGAAGACACGCGCTTCTTCAGGTTCTTCGCCTTGCCTACATAGATAATCGTACCCTTATCGTCGAAATACTGGTAGCAGCCCGGCTTGTCCGGAATAGCGGAAAGAAGGAGGTGGAGATGTTCGTCGTTGGGGGTACGCATCGGATCTTCAACTATGCAATTGTTTCACGTGGAACATTCATGCTATTATCGTCCCAGGAGGACCAACAAGATGTTGATATCGCTGGGTGATATCCCCGGGATCCGGCTGGCCTGTGCGATGGTATCCGGGTCTATCTTCGTGAGCTTCTGACGTGCTTCGGTAGAGAGCGACTGGATGGAGTGGTAGTCGAACTTCCCCTGGATCCGGATATTCTCCAGGCGGTTGATCTTCTCGGCGATGATCTGTTCCCGTTTGATATACCCACTGTACTTGATCAGGATCTCGGCAGCCTCCACAATCTCGGAGGCACGCGAAGCGGGCACCTTATCCAGCTCTTCCTTCAGTGCAGGGATATGCTCCGCCAACCCTTCCAGAGTGAGCTGCGGACGGAGCACCAGGTCGATCAGCTTACACCCGTGCGTAAGCGGAGTAGTGCCCATCACTTCCAGCGCCGGATTGATATACGGTGCCTTGATCGAATAATTCTCCACAAAAGAGAGGATCGCATCCCGGGCTTCCCGTTTTGCTTTCAGCAGATCGAGCCGGTACTTATCCGCCAGTCCGAGGTGATGCGACTTCTCCGTCAACCGCATATCCGCATCATCCTGCCGGAGCAGGATACGGTATTCCGCACGGGAAGTAAACATCCGATAAGGCTCATCCACGCCTTTGGTCACCAGGTCGTCTATCAGCACGCCGATATACGCTTCATCGCGACCGAGCACGAACGGTTCTCCGCCGTGGCAGTTGATATGCGCGTTGATCCCCGCCATCAGTCCTTGACCTCCGGCCTCTTCATACCCGGTCGTCCCATTGATCTGCCCGGCGAAGAAGAGGTTCTTCAGTTGTTTGGTCTCCAGGTTATGGTGCAACTGGGTAGGATCGAAGAAATCATATTCGATCGCATACCCCGGGCGATACACCCGGATATCCCGGAACGCGGGGATCGCCTGCAACGCCCGCAACTGGATATCCAGGGGCAGGGAAGAGGAGAAGCCGTTCAGGTAGTATTCCTGCGTCGATTCCCCTTCGGGCTCCAGGAAAAGCTGGTGCTGCGTTTTGTCGGCAAAGGTGACGATCTTCGTCTCGATGCTCGGGCAATAGCGGGGACCGATACTCTGTATCTGTCCGTTGTACAAAGGCGAGTCGGGGAGACCTTCCCGGAGGATCTCATGGCAGGCTTCATTCGTGAACGTCGTCCAGCAACTCAATTGTTTCAATACGCGCCGCGACGTATCCAGGTAAGAGAAGGTATGGAAGTCGTCATCGCCCGGTTGTTCCGCCATCTCATCGAAATGTACGCTGCGGGCGTCTATACGCACGGGCGTACCTGTTTTCATCCGGTCGGTACGGATCCCGGCGGCCAGCAGTTGTTCGGTAAGTCCCGTCACGGCCGGTTCCGCCATGCGTCCGCCGCGTATCTGCGTCCGGCCGATATGCAGGAGGCCGTTCAGGAACGTGCCGTTGGTAAGCACCACCGCTCCGGCGCGGAATATAACGCCCAGTTCGGTCACAATACCCCCTACGCGCCCGTCCGTAATAAGCAGTTCTTTCGCCACATCCTGCCAGATATGGAGATTGGGGAGGTTTTCGAGGATTTCACGCCATTCGGTGCTGAACTTCGCCCGGTCGCTCTGTGCCCGCGGGCTCCACATGGCAGGCCCTTTGCTGCGGTTGAGCATACGGAACTGGATCGCTGTCCGGTCGGTCACGATCCCCATATACCCACCCAGCGCATCTATTTCGCGGACGATCTGTCCCTTGGCGATACCGCCGATGGCGGGGTTACAGCTCATCTGCGCTATTTTGTTCATGTCCATGGTGACCAGGAGCGTTTTCGACCCCAGGTTAGCCGCCGCCGCTGCCGCTTCACAACCGGCATGTCCGGCGCCTACCACGATGACATCATACGTAAAATCCATGCTCATCCCTTCTTCTCAATGTAACAACCCGGCAGGCTGTTCAGTTCTTACAGTTGTTCGTTTCGCAGGTCGGCGGGAAGCAGCGCCAGCGCTTTGTTTTCCTCGCCTTCCATGATTTCCCGCTCACCGGGACCTTTGTCGTTGATCCCGCAGAGGTGCAGGATACCGTGAATAATCGTCCGGTAGAGCTCTTCCGTATAGCCGGTATGGAAAGTCTCCGCATTGGTACGGACGGTATCGAGGCTGATGAACAGATCGCCAGCGATCACATCGCCCTCCGTATAATCGAAGGTAATGATATCGGTATAATAATCGTGCTGCAGGTATGCGCGGTTCACTTCCAATATCTTCTCATCCGTGCAGAAGATATAGCTTATTTCGCCCGCCCGCCTGCCATAGGAGGCGGCTACAGCCCTGATCCATTGGGTAACCGCCCGTTTCTTTATCCCGGGCAGCTTTACCTCTTCCGCATAATATTGTATTGCCATAATCTATCGGTTTAAGAGCCAAAAAAGAGATACGCCATCGCAATGGCGGCGATCACCCCCGCCAGGTCGGCCAACAGCGCACAGGGAATGATATAGCGGGTATTCCGGATGCTTACGCTCCCGCAATACAAGGCTACCACATAAAACGTCGTGTCTGCCGCTCCCTGTGCGATGCACGACAGCCTTCCCACAAACGAATCGGCGCCATACGTGCGCATCGCGTCGAGCATCATCCCCCGCGCTCCGCTACCGCTCAGGGGTTTCATCAGCATGGTGGGCAACGCGCCCACAAATCCGGTATCGAACCCACAGGCGGCTACGCCTTTCTCGATCCCGCCGGTCAGGAAATCCATTGCTCCCGACGCGCGGAAGATACCGACGCCCACCAGGATGGCGATGAGGTAGGGTATGATGGTCACCGCCGTCTTGAACCCCTCCTTCGCCCCTTCGATAAAGGCGTCATAGACGTTGATCTTCTTGCGTATCCCGCTGATGATAAATCCGCATATAATGGTGAATAACAACGCATTGGCAAACAACGTAGAGTAGAGCGACACCTGTTCCGGATCCATCGAACGGAAGAGCGCCACCAGTCCGCCGATCAGTCCGACCGCCCCACCGAAGAACAACAGCAGGTTCTTCTGCAGGATATTGATCCGTTGCTTGAAGCAGACGCCCAGGATGGCTACCAGTGTAGAAGTGAACGTAGCCAGCATGATCGGCAGGAACACATCCGACGGGTTGGCGGCGCCCAGTTGCGCCCGGTACATCATGATGGTGATCGGTATCAGCGTAAGCCCGGAGGCATTGATGCAGAGGAACATCACCATGGCGTCGCTCGTCGTATCCTTCTCAGGATTCAGTTCCTGCAGTTGCTGCATGGCCTTTAGTCCCATCGGGGTGGCGGCATTGTCGAGCCCCAGCAGGTTGGCGGAGAAATTCATGAACATGGAGCCGGTAGCCGGATGGTCTTTCGGCACACCGGGGAAGAGTTTGCTGAATACCGGGCTGCACAGCCGGGCAAACGCCTGTATCACGCCCCCGCTCTCGCCGATCTTCATGATACCCAGCCACAAAGCAAGAATACCGGTCAGTCCCAACGATATCTCGAACCCATTCTTTGCCGCGTCGAACGACGCCTTGATGATGTCTGTAAATACCGCCGTATCTCCGAGGAAGATCAATTTGCCGAAGGCGACCACGAAAGCGATCAGGAAAAAAGCAATCCAGATGTAGTTTAAAACCATGGTAATTGCGCGTCACATATCTGTTTATGCCGCAAAAGTACGAATTCTTCTTTGTTTTAAGGGGGTGTTTATGTAATTTTGACACCCGGATAAACATTCAAACGCAATGAAGAAGAAGATATTAGTCACCTACGACGTGTTTCGCGAAGGCTTTGCCGAGATGGAAAGCCGCTACGACGTCACCTTCCCCCAGGGGCATAGTTTTACGTACGAAGAAGTGCTGGCTCAGATAGCAGACTACGACGTGCTTTGCCCCATGTTCAACTTCCCGGTGGATAAACACCTCATAGACAGCGCCCCCAACCTGAAACTGATCGCGAACTATGCCGTAGGTTATAATAATATAGAGGTAGCCTACGCCCTGGAGAAAGGCATCACGGTGGCGAATACACCCGAACCGGTCGTCGCCCCCACAGCCAACCTGGCACTGGGCCTGCTGATCGACGCCGCCCGCCGCATCACCGAATGCGACCGCAGGCTGCGCGCGCAGGGCGCCGGTATGAAGGTGACCGTGCTGGATAACCTCGGCGTGTCTATCACCGGCCAAACACTCGGCATCATCGGCATGGGACGGATCGGCAAAGCGCTTGCCAAACGTGCCAACGCCTGCGGCATGCACGTGCTCTACCACAACCGCCATCAGTTGTATATCGAAGAAGAGACACGGCTGAACGTGACCTACGCCACGAAGGAAGCGCTGCTTGCCCAATCGGATTTCGTCTCCCTGAACGCCCCGTCCACCCCCGACACCTTCCACCTCATCGGTGAAGCCGAACTGCGGCAGATGAAACCGTCGGCTATCCTCATCAATACCGCCCGCGGCGCGTTGGTGGACGAACAAGCGCTCGTCCGCGCATTGCAAGACGGTACGATACGCGGCGCCGGGCTGGATGTGTTTGAGAATGGCGACCATCCCTCACCCGAACTGCTGGCGATGGACAACGTAGTCCTCACCCCACATATCGGTACCCAGACAGCGGACGCACGCCTGGCGATGGCGCACGCCGTAAGTAATAATGTGATCGGTTTCCTCGAAGGCGACCGTCCCGTAACCCGCGTCCTCCGCCCATGACAGCCACTTTTATCCTCGACGAACTGCTTTCGATGGCCAATCCGGAGAAAGCGCGCTTCCTGCAAGGGTTCTTCAAGACCGGCAAGGGAGAATATGCCGAAGGCGATGTCTTTCTGGGGCTGGTGGTCCCGCTGACACGCACGATCGCGAAAGCAAACAAACAGACGCCCCTGCCGGAGTTGGCAACGCTGCTGGACAGCCCGTACCACGAAGCACGCCTCTGTGCCCTGCTGATCCTGGTGGAGCAGTTTAAGAAAGCATCGCCGGCGCAACAGGAGGCGGTGTACGACTTCTACCTCGCCCAAGCCAAAGCGGGGCGGATCAACAACTGGGACCTGGTGGATGTGACCTGCCGCGATGTGGTGGGCGGATACCTCCTCGACAAAGACCGTGCACCTTTATACGCGCTTGCCGATTCCGGTAACCTCTGGGAACAGCGTATCGCCATCGTCTCCACCTGGATGTTCATCAAGCACCGGCAGTACGACGATACCTTCGCCCTTGCCGAACGGCTCATCCGCCATCCCCACGACCTCATGCACAAGGCCATCGGATGGATGCTCCGCGAAGTAGGGAAGAAAGACCGCGAAGCGCTATCCGACTTCCTCGATCTCCATACCACCCGCTTACCCCGCACCGCCCTCCGCTATGCCATCGAACATTATCCGGAAGAGGAACGGCAAGCGTACCTGAAGAAAAAATAGCAGGGAGGGCTTATCGAAAAAGGATGTCTTCCCCAAGCGTTTTTTAGCCCTCCAGACGCCCGAATTTTCCGGCCGATTGCCCGGAAGCGAAAAAAAACGGGATTATAGCGGGTCAACGGAAATACAAAATGGCAGAGATAGTGCCCATTTTGAAACAAATTAGCGCCTGCAAACGGGAGAAAAGGGATTTTTCATCCGGATAAAAGCCATTCATCTGCATGATTCGCTACCATTTTGCCACTCCAATTCCGTTCCTTTTTTCCCCCCATCCAGAAGCAAACACACTGTTATAAGCAACAGACTGCTTCAGTACAGGGATTTTTGTGACATGAGCCGGATTTGATGTCACAAGGTACAACTCCAATATAGCGATGATTTTTAAATTATCCATTCGCTTAGGCAGACCCGCTGTTAAATTTCACTACCTTTACACAAGTTGTACTAAATTATCCTGCATTCAAATGCCAGCGTTTGGAAAAATAAAAATCTGCATGATCTCTTGTACGCATGCGCCCGAGGATGATCGGATTTACAAAAAAGAAGGCATCACTCTTCAGCAGCACGGATATGATGTGTTTCACATCTGTTATGGCAAGGAAGGTAAAAGCTATACGACCGCCGACGGCATACACATCCTCCAATTGAAGAAAGTACAACGGACGGACGGCAAATGGGCAGCCCTCCGGCAATCGCGCATGCCTGATCTGCTGGAAGCGGCGCGGGAGATCCGGGCTTCTGTCTATCACCTGCACGATGTGGAGCTTTGCCGCCTGGTGGACCGGTTGCAAAAACTCCCGCACCATCCGAAAGTAATCTACGATGCGCATGAACCCTATGGGGATAACTTCAGGGACTATTGGAGGGATCGCTCGCTTTCACGCGTGCTCTTGCGTGATCTGCCGGCGCTGGTTGCCGAACGCAGGGCGTTGAAAAAGGCCGACTACCTGATCGCCACCGAATCCAATGTAGCCGCGCGCTTCCGGAAAAAGAATCCCCATACGGCGATCGTATATAATTATTCGTTCTTCACACCGGAAGACACATCCGGATACGACAAAACCATTGATGCCGTTTACTGCGGCAGTATCTCCGTTTCGAAGGGCATATGGCTCATGCTGGAAGCCCTGCTCGCATGTAAGCAGCAGGGTGCTGAACCGTTGTTTGTCTTCGTGGGGTCCTTTGCGGATCCGCAGTTGGAACGGGAGGTATATGCGTGGATCGCCCGGCACGGGCTGGTACGGAATGTGTGTTTCCCCGGACAATTCCCCATTGAGCAGCTAAACGACTATTACCGGAGAAGCAGGATCGCACTCTGCCTTTTCCCCCGGAACCGGACCAACCAACGCATCTTACCGATCAAATTATTTGAATACATGTCGTTCGGGCTGCCGGTGGTAGGTTCGGATTTCGGCCATATCGGCGACCTAATTGCACGCCATCAGGCGGGACTGACTGCCGATCCGCATCAACCGCAGGAGGTGGCCGCCGCTATTTTACAGTTAATGTATGGGGATGCGTATAAGAAATACGGCCCTTCGTCCGTTTCATTAGTAAAAGAACATTTTGTATGGGAGAATCAGGAAGAAGTGTTGCAGGGAATCTATTCCAAATTACTCAACAGGGATGAATGAGAAGCGGAATGTCATACTCAAAGACGTACTTTGGTATCTGGTCGGTAATGTAGCGCCGTTGGTTGTAGGGATCGTCAAATCGCCTGTGTTCACGCGGAAGTTTTCGACGGAAGACTATGGAGTCTATTCACTGGTGCTCTTTGTCTTCACCTACCTGTCTATTGTGTGCTACTCCTGGATCACCAGTTGCGTATTCAGGTATTACTACCGGTATAAGCAAGAGAACAGGATACGGGAGTTGTATGCCAACCTGACGTTCCTGTACCTGTTGTTTTCCGCCCTTATTTTCCTGGTATCCTCCGTCTGGTATGCCAACTGCGATGCGCCCTTAGCCAGGAACCTGATTCTATGGGGCGCCCTGCAGTTCTTCTCCTCCGAAATACTTTCCCTATACTTTGTGAGGCCACGCCTGGAAGGGCGGACTTTGTATTACAACAGTTTGCAGACGGTACGGGCCGTCGGGAGTTTCGGCTTGCTGCTGTACCTTACGTTTATCCGGCAGTACGGCATCGAAGCATTTCTGATCAGCAACATCGTACTTAACGTATTGCTGATCGCGGTCGTGGTGGTACCCGGCTGGTTCACCCTGAAGCTGTCGTTCCGTTTGGTACGGAAAGCCGAATTGCGCGTCTTCCTCCGGTATGGCAGGATCGGGCTGGTTACCAGCCTTTGCGCCGCCCTGCTGGTCTCGTCGGACCGCTTCCTGATTGAATATTTCTGCGGAGTAAGCGATGTGGGTATTTACAACCAGAACTACAACATTGCGCAAATCTCCCTCCTGATACTGGTACAAACATACTGGGCGGCGATTAATCCCTACCTGTTGTCGATCCTGGAATTCCGGCCGGACAATATGAAAAAACAGCTTTATGAATATGTGAAGCTGTACGTCTTTTGCTTCTTACCCATCACCGTCTATTTTTTCATCTATGCCAAAGAGATCGCCTGCATCATGCTGGGTGAAGCATTCCGTGTGGGATATCCGGTTATTTCCTGGGCAGGAGCGGCGGAGTTCGTTGCCGGACTGTTCACCCTGAGTGTGTTGAACCTCAAATTCAGGGATCGATTCAAACTGGTTTCAGGGGCTTATGCGGTGGGCATTATCGCCAACATTGCATTGAATATGCTCCTGATCCCGCTGATGGGATATCAGGTAGCCGCCCTGACAACGGTCGTTGCCAACCTGCTCCTGTTAGGCATTTTCATCGCTACGGATGAACATGCGGAGGTGTTTTCCTTTCTGCTCCGGAGCAGGGAGTTGTTGGGTTGCCTGTTGCTGCTGGCGATCCAGGTGGTTGTCCATCTTGCAATCGCCCGCTTTTCGTTACCGGTTTACCTCACGCTGGCAGAAGGAGTTGTTTTCTTTCTGATATACGTTGCCGTTGCGTTGAAATATAAATGGATTCATCTTGCTAAAATCAATTTGTCATGAAGAATCGGTTCTCCCTGATCATACCTGTACTGCTGTGTGCCACCCTCTGCTTTGAGGCTTGCACGGAAGCGCCTCCGGCGAAGGAGATTCCCTGGCAGTCGGAATTGCTTTCCATGGATGCGGACGGGAACCTGCGCTATCATCCCAATAAAAAGGGAGAAATACTTCCTGATTTTAGTTTTGCCGGATACGGGGAGGGCATTATGGATATCCCGGATGTGCCGGTTGTCAGGGAAGTTTCCCCCCAAGCGGGCGACAACACCGCCTATCTTCAGGGCATCATCGACTCGATCGGCAGCTTGCCGCCGGATACCAACGGCTTCCGGGGAACCATTTACCTGCAACCCGGCGTGTATGAGGTGAGGGGAACCCTCCGGCTGAGGCATAGCGGGATCGTGCTGCGGGGAGCCGGTGACGGCGAGGATCCTTCCCGGAATACGGTCATCCATGCCAAAGGGAATATACCGGAGAAGCGGGATGTGATTGTAGTCGGAGCCGACTCCCTGATTACGGGAGAGGCTATGGTGGAAAACACCCGGCGGGATATCGTAACTCCCAACGTGCCTGTAGGAAGCTTCTCTTTCGACATAGCCGACACGCAGCCTTACCGGGTGGGCGACCGGATCATGATCTATCATCCCTGTTCCGAGCAATGGCTGGAGGCCATCGACCGGGGAGGAGTCCCCACACCGGGAAGGAACGAGGCAGACAACCGGTGGACCAAAGACCTGCTGCCTATTGTATATCACCGGACCATTACGGCTATCGACGGCAACCGGATAACGATCAACGCGCCTGTTTTCTATACGCTGAACAGGGAATTGTCGGCATCCTACATTTATAAACCGCGCATGGAAGGGCTGGTCAGCCAGGTTGGGTTGGAGCACCTGCGCGTGGACATTGAAACAGCGGGAGGCGTGGATGAGAACCATGCCTGGCAGGCGGTACGGGTACGTTCGGCGGAGAACGGCTGGATCAGCGATTGTACCCTGCTCCATTTCGGACAATCGGGTGTATTTACCGAATGTGCGAACAACATCACGGTGGAACGTTGCCGGGCCATCGATCCGGTTTGTCAGGTGAGGGTAGGGGAAAGGGCTTATAATTTCAACACATATACCTACTCCCAACTGATCTTATTCAAGGATTGCTATGCCAATAAGGGGCGGCACCATTACGTCTCGAACGGGACTTCTTCCGCATCCGGGATCGTCTTTCTCCACTGCGTTTCCGATGGCGGCTTTTATGCAAATGAAGGGCATCGGAAATGGACCAGCGGCATGCTGTATGACAACCTGAAAGAACAGCATGTCCTCCCGGTCGAAGGATGGAGGAAGTTCATCTATCATTCCAATATGGTGATTGGGTTTTACAACCGGGAAGCCATCGGTACCGGGCATGGATGGGGAGCCGTCAACTCGGTTTGCTGGCATTGTGACGCCGATCGCTCGATGGGACGAATCGTTGTCCAGGAACCACCCACGGCGCAGAATTACGCCATCGGTTGCCAGGCGAAAGAGATAAGCGGCATGTACCAATACACCTCCTGGCATACAGCCGGGCATATCGAAGGAACAAACCGGAAAGGCTTAACGCCCCGATCCCTGTATGAGGCCCAACTGCAATCACGGAAGTGAGACTTCCTTCCACTGGCTGGCTTCCGCCATTTGCCGAGGGGAAAAACGTTGTCAACATATCAATCTGCATCTGGATGTTGTTCTGTCAACATCCGGTTGTTGGAAAAACGCCTGAGCGTTGTCGGCGCAACTCCCGGGTGTAATCAGTGCAAATTCTTATGCGCTGATAAAGAGGCTCTTAGATGTTGAAAACTACCATAGGTGAACGTTTCAACAAACATAGGTGGATGTTCAAACAAACATAGGTGGAAGATTGAACATCCACCTATGATTGTTTTGGCCTTCATATTGCGGAAGTCAGGCAGTGGAAGGATGTCAGATCATGCTTAAGAAAAGCAGACAATAAATTCAAGAAAGCTTCTACTATTTTTCACTACTTTTACACATGTTGTTTTTATTTTCGTAAAATTCTTTTTTTATTGAAAAGAAAATATTAGATTTGTTCCTGATCTGTATTTGTTTTTTAATTTAATTCTTAATCGTTATGAAACACCAATTTTTTTTATTATTCTATGCAACAGCACTACTTGCTGCTTGCAGCGAACAAGCCGATCCATTTCCGGATAGTAAGCAGCTACCCGAAGCTGAAAAGGTTACTGAAAAATTACTATGTGCACCCCTAAATCCGAAATCATGAAAACGTTCAAACTTATCAGCCTATTGCTGTTTATGTCCATCGTTAGTGGCTGTACTTTGTTCACTGACGATATACCTATAGGGCTTACATTATCACTGAGAATTCAGGATGCATCAGGGAGAGATTTAGTAAAAGGAATCGAATATACAGATAGATATGAAAATACTATTTTTCAGGGATTAGTAGATAATCAATTATATACATTGAGAATTTTATACGATGATAAACTATTGCCAATGACTATGGATATTGATTTATACTATACCGAATATCTGTCTGACGACTATGGTCATCTCGTTTTTACCACAGTAAGTGGGAGTAAATCCAACGTAGAGATCACCTACCGGCTAACCTGTCCTTATGTATTCAATGACAACAAGACACATGAGATTGTAGCCTATTGCAAGGGGAAAAAGAATTATAAATGCTATCGCCTGACTTTCGATGGCAAAGATATACCAGTCGAGATGGCAGATGGTCATTCTGATGTAGCGACAGGTACCATCGTATTGGAATAGCCCATTTTTGGTCGTGCAACGAATAGCGGGCTGTTCCTTTGGGGGCAGCCCGTTTGGTATGCACTACTGCCGGAAGGGTACGTTTTCGTATTGTTTTTAGTGTGATATTATCCCCTGGGGATTGCCCGTCACGGTATTTTACTACTTTTGCATGAAATAATACGATGATGAGTTATTCCTGGAATACACGGACGGAGTTGCTGTTGGGCGCGGAACGGGTGGAACACCTGTCGCATTGCCATGTGTTGGTGGTCGGACTGGGAGGCGTAGGCGCTTATGCCGCCGAACTGATCTGCCGCGCCGGTATCGGACGGATGACGATCGTGGATGCCGATACCGTACAGGCAAGCAACCTCAACCGCCAACTGCCCGCCCTGCATTCCTCCCTCGAACGTTCCAAAGCCGAAGTGGTGGGCGAACGGCTGCTGGATATCAACCCCCGGCTGAAGCTGACGATCCTCCACGAATTCCTGCGCGACGAACGGACAGAGGAAGTGCTGGATGCGACGAAGTACGACTTCGTGGTCGATGCCATCGATTCCCTCAGCCCCAAAGTGTTCCTGCTTGAATACGCCTGCCGGAAAGGGATACCCATCGTATCGTCGATGGGGGCGGGAGCCAAGACAGACCCGTCGCAGGTAAAACAGGCAGATATCTCGAAATCATACAACTGCACGCTGGCAAAGACCGTACGCAAACGGTTGCACCACCTGGGGATCCGTAAAGGCATACCGGTGGTATTCTCTACCGAGCAGGCCAACCCGGATGCAGTGGTAGAGACAGTCGGAGAGACCAACAAACGCACCCTGGTGGGAACCGTATCCTATATGCCGGCGCTGTTCGGTTGCCACCTGGCTGCTTACGTCATACAACACATCGAATAGCATGATCCGGACAGAAGGCATCACAAAGAGTTTCGGCGACCTCCGCATATTGAAAGGGATCGACCTGACGATACACCCCGGCGAGGTGGTAGCCATCGTCGGCCCGAGCGGGGCGGGAAAGACTACGCTGCTGCAAATCATCGGTACGCTGGATACACCCGACAGCGGACGGCTGCTGATCAACGGCGCCGAAACCGGACAGTTGAAAGACAAGGAATTATCCGCTTTCCGCAACCGGAATATCGGCTTTATCTTCCAGTTCCACCAGTTGTTGCCCGAGTTTACGGCGCTGGAGAATGTGATGATCCCCGCCCTGATCGCCCGGGAAAAACCTGCCGCGGCGGAGGAAAGAGCCCGGGAGCTGCTCGACTATATGAAGCTTGCCGACCGCATGACGCATAAACCCGCCGAACTGTCGGGAGGGGAGAAACAACGCGTGGCCGTAGCCCGCGCCCTGATCAACAACCCGGCGGTGATCCTTGCCGATGAGCCTTCGGGCAGCCTCGACACACAGAACAAAGAGGAGTTGCATGCCCTCTTCTTCGACCTCAGAAGCCGGATGAAACAGACCTTTGTGATCGTCACGCACGACGAACAACTGGCGGCTACCGCCGACCGCATCATCCGGATGAAAGACGGGCTGATTCACGAATCCTGACACCATCAAACAAAACCATCATGGACAACAGAGCTACCTTCGGAAGTAAGATCGGCGTGATACTGGCCACCGTTGGCTGCGCCGTGGGATTAGGGAATATCTGGCGTTTCCCCTATATGCTGGGCGTAAATGGCGGAGCCGCTTTCCTGCTGATATACATCGTTTGCATCATCGTACTGGGATTCCCGGTGATGATCACCGAGTTCTTTATCGGACGGCATACCCGCCGCAATGCCGCCGGGGCGTTCAAAGAGCTGGCTCCGGGAACGAAATGGTCGCTGATCGGATACAACGGCGTACTGGCCGCTTTCCTGATCCTCGGCTTCTATTCCGTGGTGGCGGGGTGGACACTGGATTATATCGTGCAGGCCACGACCGGCAGCCTGGGCGGGAAAACGGCGGAGACCTTCGCCAGTGACTTCGCCGCGCTATCGACCGGCGTCTGGCGACCGATCGGGTGGACGGCCGCCTTTATCGCCATCACCCACTTCATTATCGTATCGGGGGTGGAGAAAGGGATCGAACGGGCATCCAAGTGGATGATGCCGCTGCTATTCCTCATCCTGCTGATCCTGTGCGTACGTTCGGTCACGCTGCCAGACGCGGAGAAAGGGCTGGCGTTCCTGTTTAATCCCGACTTCAGCAAGATCACTTCATCGGTTATCCTGAGCGCGATGGGGCAGGGGTTCTTCTCCCTGAGTATCGGCATGGGGTGCCTGGTCACCTATGCGTCTTATTTCTCCGGGCCGACGAAACTGCAACAAACGGCTTTGCAGGTGATCGCCCTGGACTCGCTGGTGGCCATATTGGCGGGTGTGATGATCTTCCCCGCCGTATTCAGTTTCGGCATCGCACCCACGGCAGGGCCTGAGCTGGTGTTCATCACCCTGCCCAACGTATTCGCGCACATGCCGTTCGCCGGGGTGTGGTCGTTCATCTTTTTTGTGCTGCTGGCATTGGCGGCGCTTACGTCCACCATCTCGCTGCATGAGGTAGCCACAGCGTATGTGCACGAAGAGCACCGGATGTCACGCCGGAAAGCCGCCTGGGTGGTATCGGCGGGCGTGATGGTACTGGGCATCTTCAGCTCGCTCTCGTTCGGGTTGCTGAAAGAACAGACCTTGTTCGGCCTCACCTTCTTCAGCTTCCTGGATTACCTGACAGCCAAGATCATGCTGCCGCTGGGAGGGATGATGATCTGTATCTTCGTCGGCCTGCGTATCGACAAAAAGATCCTGAAAGCCGAACTGACCAATGCGGGCACCGTCCCCTTCTACTTCTTCAACACCTATGCCTTCTTCATGAAATACATCGCCCCGATCCTCATCGGCCTTGTCTTCCTGAATGAACTGGGGGCATACAAATGGATAAAGGGAATTATATAATAAATATCCTTAACTATGATGTGGCGGGATATCCTGTATTTCTCCAAAGGGGAGCGGCGTGCGCTGATCGTGTTGTTGTGCCTGATCACGACAGCGTTTATTCTGTTAGTACTGACG
Source organism: Tannerellaceae bacterium (assembly GCA_031555735.1). Taxonomy (GTDB): domain Bacteria; phylum Bacteroidota; class Bacteroidia; order Bacteroidales; family Tannerellaceae; genus JAJDIA01. The sequence goes on along the minus strand of JAVBUE010000017.1, from coordinate 11,873 downwards.
GACGATCGTCCGGGCGAGGGCAGGGAAGAGGCGGCCAGCCATCCGGCGGATACCATCCGTGGGAGTATGCAGATTGATACAACAACCGTTATACACCCCGGACCTCCTGCCGCGAACCGTCCCGCACAGCCATCCAACCGCTTTCCCGCAAAGGACTACAAGCGTACGCAACCGGCTTATGCCTCCTCTCCCCAATCAGCGAAATACGCTGCCGGAACGGTGGTGGAACTGAACACCGCCGACAGCCTTATCCTGAAAAAGGTACCGGGCATCGGGAGCGCTTTCGCCCGCCGGATCGTGAAATACCGGACATTACTGGGAGGTTTTCATTCCGTCGCCCAACTCGGTGAGGTGTATGGTATAGATGCCGAACGATATGAGGCGTTGAAAAGCTGGTTTATCGTCGATCCCACCCTGATCCGGCGACTGCCCGTCAACACCTTTCCCGCCGATTCCCTGTCGAAGCATCCCTATATCAGTTACCGGCAAGCCCGCGCCATCTATAACCTGCGCTCCCGGAAAGGCAGCCTCACCGGCTGGGAAAACCTCTCCCTGCTGGAAGAATTTACGGCCGACGACCGGAGCCGTTTATCGCCCTACCTGTCGTTTGAGTAAAAAAGAGGATATTTTTGTGTTAACTATGTACCCGTTTAACCGGAAGAATGCCCTACCTTTGTTATAGTTACAGAAGCATGCCATTCTTATGGAGACATTTTACCTCTTCCTCGTCATCTTTATCTTTATACTGGCCATATTCGACCTTTCGGTCGGAGTAAGCAACGACGCCGTGAATTTCCTGAACGGCGCCATCGGTTCCAAGGCGGCTTCCTTCCGGACGATCATGGCAGTCGCCGCCCTCGGCGTGTTCGTGGGCGCCGCCCTGTCCAACGGGATGATGGACGTGGCGCGGCATGGGATCTTCCAACCGCAGTATTTTTACTTTGATGAGATCATGCTGATCGTGCTGGCGGTGATGCTCACGGATATCGTCCTGCTGGATGTGTTCAATTCGCTGGGGATGCCTACTTCCACCACAGTCTCGCTGGTGTTTGAATTGCTGGGAGCTACGGTTGCCATCGCCCTGATGAAGGTCTATCATTCTGCAGAACCGCTGGAGGTGGTGAAGCTGATCAATACCGACAAAGCCTTCACCGTGATCCTGGCGATATTCGTATCCGTGGCCGTGGCTTTCTTCTTCGGGATGCTGGTGCAATACCTGTCGCGCATCCTCTTTACGTTCAACTACCGGCGGACATTGAAGTACTTCGGAGCGTTGTTCGGGGGAGCCGCAGCGACGGCCATCGTGTATTTCATGCTCATCAAGGGATTGAAAGACAGCTCATTCATGACGGAGGCGCTGAAGGAAAGCATCTATTCCCAAACATCCGTCATCCTCTGGGGATGTTTCATCTGCTTCGTCGTACTGATGCAACTGCTCTGCTGGCTGAAAGTCAATATATTCAAAGTGATCGTGCTGATGGGTACCTTCTCACTGGCGCTGGCGTTTGCCGGGAACGACCTGGTGAACTTCATCGGCGTACCGCTGGTTGGCTTTTCTTCCTATATCGACCTGATGGCGCAGGGAAGTATGGTCTCTCCGGATACTTACCTGATGAGCTCGCTGCTGGAACCGGCGCAGACGCCCTGGTATTTCCTCGTGGGGGCAGGAGCAGTGATGGTCTTCGTGCTGGTCACCTCGAAGAAAGCGCATAACGTGGTCAAGACCTCCCTCGACCTTTCCCGCCAGACGGAAGGGGATGAGAACTTCGGTACTTCGCCCGTTGCCCGTGTACTGGTACGTACGGCCAGCAATATCTCCACCTCCCTGCTGAACGTGATACCGCCGGGAGCCAAACAGTGGATCGACCGCCGCTTCAACAACGACGATATCATCCTCGAAAACAAAGCCAGCTTCGACCTTGTTCGGGCATCGGTCAATGTAGTCCTCTCCGGGCTGTTGATCGCTGTCGGTACGTCCCTGAAACTGCCGCTTTCTACAACATACGTCGCTTTTATGGTGGCGATGGGGAGTTCGCTCGCCGACCGTGCCTGGGGGCGTGAGAGCGCCGTCTATCGGATCACGGGCGTACTGTCGGTGATCGGTGGCTGGTTCATTACAGCCGGCGCCGCCTTCACGATCGCTTTTGTAGTAGCACTGCTTATCTATCTGGGCGGTATTCCCGCGATGGTGGCGATGGTAGCCTTAGCCGCCTACTCACTGATCCGCAGCCAGATAGCCTACCGGAAAAAACTGAAGAAAGAGGCGCTCAAAGAAGAGGTGAATACCACCGTCGCCCAACTGACGCAAACCACCAACAAACGCGAAGCCCTCGCCCTCTTCCGCAAACACAACCGCGAGGAGATCTGCCAGGTACTGCTTTTCACGGCTGATGCATTGGATAAATCCGTCAACGGTATTATGAACGAGAACCTGAAAGAGCTGCGCCGTATCATGATCGAGATCGACGAAAAACGTATCCACCTCAAACAAGTCAAGCGGGTAGGAACATTAGGTGTCGCCCAGATCGAACATGATATCGCTGTCGAAAAAGGTTTGTATTACTACCAGAGTAACGACTTTGCCAGCGAGATCATCTATAGCCTCCGCCGCCTGACCCTTCCGGGGAAGGAACATATCGACAACAACTTCAATCCCCTTAGTGAAGAAGAAAAGACCGATTTCGGCCAGGTGCTCCACCCGATCGTCCTCTTCCTGCACAACTGTGCCGATATGGTTCGGAAAAGCAACTATTTCCCGCTCGATACGCTGGTGGCCGAATCCGTACAGTTCAGCAGCAGGCTGACGGCCTTGAAAAAGGCGGAGCTCAAGCGTATCCAGCAGGATAGCGGCAAGAGTACGAAGACGAGCATGCTCTACCTCAACATGCTCCAGGAAACGCAGAACGTGGTGAGTTTCACCACCAACCTGATCAAGGTTTGCCGGAAGTTCCAGATGGAATAACACTTTTTTACCTATTTTTGCCACAAACGTGATCCGGCTCCCGTCTCTTTGATGGATGCCCTCTCGAAGCGCGCAGTAGCAGGGACTGACAAACAATAGTAATCACAGTTTAAAACAACAGAAAAATGATACAGAAATACATGGCTGTCCTTGCAATGGTTGTTATCTGCCAAAGCGCGTTCGGACAAAAGAGCATGGATCAGTTGTTCAAGGAATTCTCCAAAGCCAAAGACGTCAGTACAGTGAACATCGGCAAGATCACGATGTCGTTCGCCGGGCTCTTTACGGAAACGATGGGGGTGGATGGTATCGAAGTCTTTTCGTTCGACGAATGTGGCCAGGAAGTCAAAGACAAGCTGGCCAATGCCGTCAGGAACCTGAAAGACTCTGCCTATGAAACAATGCTATCGTCGAACGAAGCGGATGAACGTACCCGCATACTGGTGAAGATCAAAGACGATATGATCCGTGAAATGGTGGTGGTGACCACCGGCAAAAACAACGCCCTGATCCGCATCAAGGGCAAGATCAAACCGGAAGACATCCAGAAAGTAGTGGATCAACACAGCAAAAACTGATGGACGCAGCCAGCTTCAAACGGCAGTACCTGCCGCTCCACCCGAAGCTCTTCCGTATCGCCCTCGCCCTGGTGGGGAACAAGGAAGACGCAGAAGACCTCTTACAGGAAGCTTACTGTAAGCTGTGGAACAAGCGGAACGAACTACATACGGTTGCAAACGTGGAAGCCTTCTCCGTCACCCTTGTCAGGAACCTCTGCCTCGACTTCCTCCGCTCGGCGCAAGCCAACCGCCGCGAAGAAAGCGTAGAGGTCATGATCCCGGTAGCCGCCGGATCCGCTCCCGACAGGGAGATGGAAGAACAGGACGAGATACGCCATATCCAACGGCTGATCGACCGCCTGCCCGAAAACCAGCGACAGGTGTTACGACTACGGGGACTCAGCGACTGCTCCATGGAAGAGATCGAACAAATAACCGGGTTCAGTGCCGTCAATGTGCGCACATTACTCTCACGGGCCCGGAAAATGATAAAGGAACAATACGATAAATTATACGCGATATGAACGATAAACAGATTGAAGAACGGATCAACCAGGCACTCCGCGACGAACAGACCCTGCCCGAAGGATTGTCTGAACGGCTGGAACAGTATATCGATACACTGGCCGACCGGGAAGAACAGCAGCAGCAGAAGCGTTCATTATCTCTCCGCCGTTCCTTCTATATGATTGGCAGCGTAGCCGCCGCCATCCTGATCGGCGTAGTGCTCTTCTTCCAGATCGACAGCCAACAGAAGCCTGTCACGGCCGACACCTTCAGCGACCCGGAAGAAGCCGCTCTCGTAGCACAACAGGCGTTGGCCTTCATGTCCACGCAGCTCAACAAAGGATTGGCTCCCGTAGCCGATGCCGGTAAAGAAATCAACAAAGTAAATGAAATATTGAACAAACAATTCAACGAACAATAATACATCATGAAAGCAAAATATCTAATCATCGCCCTGTTACTCGCCTGTACGCAATTCGGCTTCGCCCAGGATAAACTGTTCGACAAATATGCCGAGATGGACAATGTAACCTCCGTCTATATCTCGAAAGCCATGTTCCAGATGATGCCGGTCATCGGTGATGTAGGCCTGAGCCTCACCAACCTGAAAGGGAAAGTAGAGTCGTTGCAACTCGTCACCACCGAACGCAAAGACCTGATCCCGCAAATGCGCGGCGAATTTTCCAAACTCGTAGGCAACCAGCACCAGGAACTGATGCGTGTCCGCGACGGAAAGACAAAAGCCACCTTCTACTCCAATATGAAAGGCGACCAGGTAAAGGACCTCATCATGCTGGCCGATACCGACAGTACCTTCGTTGTCATGCAACTGGTAGGCAACTTCACCCTACAGGATATCCAGGAGATAGCGAATGAGGTGAATAAGAAGTAGTTGGGAGTTAGTAGGAGCAAGGATGAAAGGCTGTAGACCGAAGCCCATCAGGCTGATATGATTGTAGCCGGGGCGCGTAAGTTCCCGGTAAACGGATGAGAAAAACCGATAACTCCGTAGGTGCAGGAAAGCAATTTGCCACCTACGGAGTTATTGTTTGGAAATAATCGCTTTCTCTAAAACCTCCTATAAGCGCTGTGACATGTGACAACAAAAACAGTGCCCACTCCACAAGTTTTCGGGTTGATCCAATAAAGCCAAGACACTGATATCTATGATTGTTGTTGGCTAATGCTGAGAATTTTGTGCATCTAAAATAATTATGCAGATTAGTTCATATTTAACAATAATAGTGTACCTTCGCACACTGAGTTGAACCCTTAGAGTAAAAAAAGGGTAATTTTGTTGTAAAATCTTATTTTTTTTCATAGATTGCGGACAGAAATACAGTTTTAGTATCTTCGGATGGCTTAATAAGAAATAGATTATGGCAGAAGCAATACTTAGTTTTTTAGCGAATAATTGGACTGGGGGCATCTGGTTGGCCTTAGGCTTCGCTTTAGCTGTCTTGTATTTCAGATTAAGAGGGCATTCTAAGAATGCGCTCGATGAGGCGAACAAAGCTAAAACGCTTGCGGCTGATGCACATGACAAGATAAACAAACTCCCATGCGAAAAGCACTCTGAACGGATAACCAGTCTTCAGGTAATTAACGCAAAACTCGATGGGATACTTCAAACCATACAATCATTTAATGGTGATTCAAACCAGTTAGTACAGGCTCATAGCCCTATCAATTTAACACAGAAAGGGTTAGAGCTTAAAGATGAATTGAAATTAGATCATTTTATTGATGCAAACTGGGCTAATACATGCTCATACATAGAATCCCACTCCATATCAAAAAATCCGTATGACATACAGCAATTGTGTTTTGACTACACTATCTCTAATACCACCGATGTAGTAACAAGTGAAGGAGCAGATATATTGAAATCAAAAGCTTTTGAAATAGGTATACCTTCAATAAATCTTTTGCAAGTAGTATCGATTGTGATAAGGGATAGATATTTCAAAGAACATGGCCTAAATTTAGCTGATGTTGATAAACACGATCCAGATCAACAATAGTCACATCACAATCAGTAATACCTTTGCACACAATACATCAAAGCCGGAGAACGATTCGCTCTCCGGCTTTTTTCTATTATAATGGAATCCCGCCACTACCACATCTGCTCCAACTCTCGGAACGCTTTCTCTAACTGTCGGGCGGTGTGTACAGTCTCCACTACCCGCTACTTCCCCGTAATGATCTTCCGGATCTCACTTAACTTGTTCAAGGCTTCGAGCGGCGTCAGGTTGTTGAGATCCATGTTTTTGATCTCGTCGCGTACCTGGCTCAGGATCGGGTCGTCGAGTTGGAAGAAGTTGAGTTGGAAGCCTTCGCCAGCCGAGGCGATTCCTTTCACCGGCTTACCGATACCATCCTGCCTGTTCTCCGATTCCAATTGTTTCAGTATTTCGTCCGAGCGCTTCACGATACTTTTCGGCATACCCGCCATCCGCGCCACATGGATACCAAAACTATGCTCACTGCCGCCCCGTACCAGTTTGCGCAGGAAGATCACCTTATTGCCCACCTCTTTCACCGATACGTTATAGTTCTTGATCCGTTTGAACGAACGCTCCATCTCATTTAGTTCATGGTAGTGCGTGGCGAAGAGTGTCTTGGCGCGGGCATACGTATGTTCGTGGATATATTCCACGATCGCCCAGGCGATGGAGATACCGTCGTACGTACTGGTGCCGCGACCCAGTTCGTCAAACAAGACTAAGCTGCGCGAGGAAAGGTTGTTCAATATATCCGCCGCCTCATTCATCTCCACCATGAAGGTCGATTCACCCAGCGAGATATTATCCGAAGCGCCTACACGGGTAAATATCTTATCCACGATACCGATACGGGCACTCTCGGCGGGGACAAAACTACCAATCTGCGCCAGGAGCGTGATCAGGGCTGTCTGTCGCAGTAAAGCCGACTTACCCGCCATATTCGGACCGGTAATGATGATGATCTGTTGTTTCTTATCATCCAGATATACATCGTTGGCGATATAGGGGTCGGTAGGCGGCAGTTGCTTCTCGATCACCGGATGGCGGCCACCTTTGATGTCGATCACCTCCGTCTCGTTCACTTCCGGACGGATATACTTGTTGCAGGCAGCCGATTTGGCAAACGACAGCAGGCAGTCCAACCGTCCCACCAGATTGGCATTCGTCTGTATCGGGGCAATATATTCGTAGAGGGAAGCCACCAGATCGTTGAACAACCGTGTTTCAAGCGCCATGATCTTTTCTTCGGCTCCCAATATCTTTTCTTCGTATTCCTTGAGTTCTTCGGTGATATAGCGTTCGGCATTGACCAGTGTCTGCTTCCGTATCCATTCGGGCGGCACCTTGTCTTTGTGGGTATTGCGCACTTCGATGTAATAACCGAATACATTATTGAAGGATATCTTAAGGCTCGGGATAGCCGTACGGTCGCTTTCCCGTTGCTGTATCTTCATCAGGTAGTCTTTACCCGAATAGGCCAGCATACGCAAGTCGTCCAGTTCCGGACTGATACCATGCGCAATCACGCCACCTTTGTTCAGTAGGGCTGGGGGATCGTTATTTACTTCCCGTTCGATACGGTCGCGTATCAGGGCACAGGCGTTCAGTTGTTCGCCGATCCGGCAGAGGCTGGGTTCATTGCTCCCTTCACACACCTGCTTGATGGGTTCGATGGCGCGTAAGGCCACTTTCAGTTGTACCACTTCCCGGGGAGAGACACGCCCGACAGCCACTTTGGAGATGATGCGCTCCAGGTCGCCGATCAGTTCCAGTTGCCGTTCCAGTATCTCCTTCACCTCCGGATGGCGGAAGAAGAAATCCACCACATCCTGCCGTTCGCGGATCGGCTTCACCTCTTTCAGCGGGAAAAGCATCCAGCGGCGGAGCATACGCGATCCCATGGGCGACACCGTCTTGTCGATCACATCCAGCAGGCTGGTTCCTTCGTCGTTCATCGTACTGACCAGTTCGAGGCTGCGGACGGTAAACTTATCCAGGCGCACGTAGCGGTCTTCTTCGATCCGCGACAGCGAGGTGATGTGTCCGATCTGTAAGTGTTGCGTGATATCTAAGTAATGCAGGATAGCCCCCGCCGCCACAACACCCAACCGCAGGTGCTGCACGCCGAACCCTTTCAGGTTGCTCGTCTCGAAATGCTTCAGCAGGCGGTCGTTGGCCGCTTCGGACGTAAATACCCAGTCGTCGAGCTCAAACAGGAAGAAACGCGGGCCGAAAGCTTCTTCAAAGCGTTTCCGGTTATTGCGCTCGATCAGCACTTCCTTCGGGAAGAAATTATTGAGCAGCTTGTCGATATAATCCACACTGCCCTCTGCCGTCATGAACTCGCCGGTGGAGATATCTAAGAAGGCGATGCCACAGCCTGTTTTCGTAAAATGCAGGGCGGCCAGGAAGTTGTTTTCTTTATGGTTGAGGATCGTATCGTTGATGGATACGCCCGGCGTCACCAGTTCGGTAATGCCGCGCTTCACCAGTTTCTTGGTCATCTTCGGATCTTCCAACTGGTCGCAGATGGCCACCCGTTTACCCGCCCGCACCAGTTTGGGCAGGTAGGTATCCAGGGCATGATGGGGGAATCCGGCCATTTCGATAAACTGTCCCGGCCCGTTGGCTTTCTTTGTCTGCACGATACCGACAATTTCCGCACCGGTCACGGCATCTTCGCCATACATTTCATAAAAGTCGCCCACGCGGAACAACAGGATGGCATCCGGATGCTTTGCCTTGATATCGAAGTATTGCCGCATCAGCGGCGTCTCTATGATCTGCTTCGTCACGTTTCGTTTGATTCTATAAAAGGCAAAGATAGGTGATCCGTGGCAAAAGGTTTGTGTTTCAGCCGGAAAAATAAACACATAAAACCCGGGAAGGTGGGTGGAAGTTGTTACATTTGCGACGAGTAAACAACACGCACACCTATGAAGACCACTTTGCACCTCAGCCTCCTGCTTGTACTATCGGCATGCTGCCTAAGCGCCTGTTCGGGAGAGAAACAAACCCGCGAACGCCTTTCGTTCAACAACCACTGGACATTCCGCCTCAGCGAAACCATCGACGCATCGGCTGCCGGTTACGATGATACCGCCTGGCGCATACTGAACCTACCGCACGACTGGAGCATCGAAGGGACATTCAGCGCAGACAATCCCGCCACACCCGGCGGAGGCGCCTTACCCGGCGGTACGGGGTGGTACCGGAAGCATTTCAGCATTCCCGAAACCGACCGGGGCAAGTTGTTCTTTATCGATTTCGACGGCGTGTATATGAACAGCAGCGTATGGATCAACGGCCATCTGCTCGGTACGCGCCCCAACGGATACATCTCTTTCCGCTACGACCTTACGCCTTACCTCCGCTATGGGGAAGATGCGAATGTGCTCGTTGTCAAAGCCGACAATTCCCGCCAACCCAACTCGCGCTGGTATTCGGGCGCAGGCATTTACCGGAACGTATGGTTAGTGAAGGTGAATCCCGTACATGTGGATCAGTGGGGGACGTACGTCACCACCCCGCAGGTATCCGAAGCCGAAGCCGCCGTACAGGTGGAAACAACGGTACGCAACAGTACGTCTGCGCCGTCCGCCGTCCGCCTCGTCACCACCCTTGTGGATCCCTCCAACCACGAAGCTGGACGGGAAGAAATGGAGGCCGAAATAGCTACAGGCAGTTCTTCCATCATCAAACAATCCTTCCGAGTAACCGGTCCCGCCCTGTGGTCGGTTGACAGCCCTTCCCTCTATAAAGCCGTCTCACGCGTCTATGTGAACGGGGAAGAAACCGACTGCTATGAAACGACCTTCGGTATCCGCAGCTTCCGCTTTGACGCGGAAAGCGGCTTCTACCTCAACGGCAAACCGCTGAAGGTGCTGGGCGTATGCAACCACCACGACCTCGGTTGCCTCGGCACGGCGATCCATACCCGCGCCCTCGAACGGCAGATCGAAATCCTCAAAGCCATGGGATGCAATGCCATCCGTACCTCGCACAACCCGCCCGCACCCGAACTGCTTGAACTCTGCGACCGCATGGGTATGCTGGTACAGGATGAGAGCTTCGACATGTGGCGCAAACGCAAATCACCCTACGACTATGCCCAATACTTCAACGAATGGCACGAACGCGACCTCACCGACCAGGTGCTGCGCGACCGTAACCATGCTTCCGTCTTCATGTGGAGCGTCGGGAATGAAGTGCTCGAACAGTGGACACATGCCGGAGCGGATACGCTCGACCTGCAACAGGCGAATATCCTGCTCAACTTCGGCCATGCCATTGATGAAACCGTCCTTCAGGAAGGAACCTACAGTGTCAATTCGCTGATTGCCATCAAACTGGCGGATATCGTGAAGAAACTCGATACGACCCGCGTGATCACTTCGGCCAATAACGAAACAGGTACGTTCAACCACCTTTTCCGTTCGGATGCGATGGATGTACACGGCTTCAATTATCATCACGGGGACTATGCGCCCTTCCCGCAGAACTTCCCGGGAAAGAAACTCATCTCCAGTGAATCCACCTCAGCGCTGATGACACGCGGTTACTACCTGATGCCGTCGGATTCGATGTACGTATGGCCCGTATCGTGGGATCAACCGTTCGACCGGCCTGTACACCTTTGTTCTTCGTACGACAACTGCCACGTACCCTGGGGCTCCACGCACGAAGAGACCTGGCGCGAAGTAAAACGCCTGCCGTATGTAGCGGGACTCTTCGTCTGGACGGGCTTCGATTACCTGGGCGAACCTACGCCGTTCTGGTGGCCGTCGCGCAGTTCGTATTTCGGGATCATCGACCTCGCCGGTTTCCCCAAGGATGTGTATTATATGTACCAGAGCGAATGGACGGACAAGGATGTGCTGCACCTCTTCCCGCATTGGAACTGGACGGAAGGGCAGGATGTGGATATATGGGCATACTACAACAATGCCGACGAAGTGGAGCTCTTCCTCAACGGTCACAGTCTCGGAGCGAAACGGAAAACGGACGATGCATACCACGTCTGCTGGCGCGTACCCTTCACCCCCGGCACCCTGAAAGCCGTCTCACGCAAAGAGGGACGGGAAGTGTTAACCCGGGAAATACACACCGCCGGAACGCCTGCGCAGATCGTCCTCACCGCCGACCGTAACATCCTCCATGCCGATGGCAAAGACCTCTCTTTCGTAACCGTCGAGATCAGGGACAAAGATGGTAACCTGGTGCCGGATGCCGACAACCTCGTCCGCTTCTCCATCGAAGGCGCCGCTTTCATCGCCGGGGTGGACAACGGCAGCCAGATCAGCCACGAGCCTTTCAAAGCCTCCGAGCGCAAAGCCTTCTACGGTAAAGCCCTCGCCGTGCTGCAAAACAATGGCAAGCCAGGCGCCATCCGCCTCACCGCCGATGCCGATGGCCTGCCAAGCGCCACGCTGACGATCCGTAGCACCCTTTATTAACGGCGACAGATCGGCCTGTTGCCGTCCATAAACCTGTGGTCATCTGTCCAATCTGCGTTATCTGTGTGCCGAACTGCAATCGATCAGCCTGATTTAGCAAACGCCCTTCTCCCTAACCTTGCTACTTCTTCCTTTGTTTTCCTTCCACTGGCTGACTTCCGCCATTTGCCGGGAGCAAAAACGTTGTCAGAATTTCAATCTGCATCTGGATGTTGTGCTGTCAACGTCTGGATGTTGATTGAACAACATCCAGACGTTGTGGACACGAGATCCAGATGAAGATTTATCAACATCCGGTTGTTGGAAAAACGCCGGAGAGTTGTCGGCGCAACTCCCGGGAGTGATCAGTGAAAATTCTTATACGCTGATAAAGAGGCTA
>JAVBUE010000068.1:0-42972 GCA_031555735.1 Tannerellaceae bacterium | reverse complement strand
CGGATTTGTTTATCTTCTTCCTTACATACATAATGAACCACTTTTTTGCTCCGCGCCACCCAAAAACGGGTGGCGCAAAGATACATATAGTTAATTATCAATGTGTTGGAAAATACAATATTCGAATGCGACGAAGTCAGGAAAAAGAGGCCATCCCGGAAGGGACAGCCTCTTTATTAGTTTACAGAACGATGCGCTTACTTCAGCGTGCCTTGTTGGGCTTCCTGAATCATCTTTTCGTTGGCCATGATGAATACTTCCACGCGGCGGTTCTCTGCACGACCGGCAGCGGTGCTGTTGTCGGCAACCGGTTCATGGAGTCCGCGTCCTTCATACGTAAGGCGGCCATTGCTTACACCTTGCTGTACCAGGTAGTCGTCCACGCTCTTCGCCCGTTTTTCAGACAATGTCTGGTTCAGATCCACCGAACCGGTGTTGTCGGTATGGCCGACGATCTTCACGTACGTATCCGGATTGGTTTTCAAACTGGATGCAAAGTTACGCAAGGCGTTCTTGGATGCTTCGCTCAACGTGCTGGAGTTGGTAGCGAAAAGGATGCCCGAATCGAAGGTAACTTTCAGCGCTTCACCATTGTTTACCGATTCAATGGCTGCATCAGGCACGGCGTTTTCCAGTTCTTTCTTTTGTTTATCCATCTTTTTGCCAATCAAAGCACCGGCAGTACCACCCACGGCGGCTCCGATCACAGCACCCAAGGCTGTATTTCCGGCAATAGCGCCAACACCGGCACCTACGGCAGCACCGCCACCTACACCGATGGCCGTTCCTTTTGCCGTGTTACTCCAGGTTCCGCAACTGCTGAAAACCACTGTCATGCCTAATACTAATACGGCGAATAATTTCAAATTCTTCATACTTCTTTTTGTTTTAAATACACTTAATATATAACCCTCAATCAATCAAACATGTTTATGGATTCACAGTATTCCAGTTCACCCTGTACGATAAAGAGCACTTCCTCCGCATCGTACTTACCTACTCCGTCTTTAGCGGCGTTTTTGACTACGAATGCCGTCAGTTCTTCTTCGTCGATTTCTATTCTGTCGTCACCTTCAGAACCGTCGTCGCTCAGATAACCTTTGGATTGGTAGAACTCATAGATCAGATCAACGATATAGTTGATATCGTCGTCACTGTATTTTCCTTTCAATTCCTGCGGAAGATAGTTCTGTATAAACTTCACAGATTCTTCTTCGTCATAAAACAGATCGTCTTTTTCGTCGTTCATAGCCTGTTTATTTATTAGATAATACGAGGCAAAGGTACGATTTCATTCGGAAAATCATCCTTCACCATCCTATAAAATGGTTGAAAAAGATCAATTTCTGAAGATAAGACCGTTTGTATCACGATCAATGATGATCGGACGGCTGCGGTCGATCGTCATACCGACGATCTCTTTCGACAAGGCATTCAACACGTATTTCTGGATGACCCGTTTCACCGGGCGGGCGCCAAATTGGGGATCATACCCTTCTTCGGCGATGAAGCGGATGGCGGCATCCGTAAACTCAAGGGTGAACCCATTCTTTGCCAGCATCTTCCGGACGGCATGCAGTTGGAGCACAACAATCTGCCGGATCTCTTCCTCATCCAGGGGCGTAAACAGGATGATCTCGTCGATGCGGTTCAGGAATTCCGGACGGAGCGTTTTTTTCAATAGGTGAGATTCCAGATTACTGGTCATGATGATAATCGTATTCTTGAAATTCACTATACGCCCTTTATTGTCGGTGAGCCGGCCGTCGTCCAACACCTGCAACAGCACGTTAAACACGTCCGGGTGCGCCTTCTCTATTTCATCGAATAAGACAACCGAGTAGGGTTTGCGCCGGATCGCTTCCGTCAGCTGCCCGCCTTCGTCGTATCCCACATATCCCGGAGGGGCGCCGATGAGACGGGTAGCGCTGAACTTCTCCTGGTATTCACTCATGTCGATGCGCGTCATCATATTCTCGTCGTCGAACAGGAATTCGGCCAGCGCTTTCGCCAGTTCAGTCTTCCCCACACCGGTGGTTCCGAGGAAGATGAAGGAGCCGATCGGTCGCTTCGGATCCTGCAACCCTGCACGGCTGCGGCGAACGGCATCGGCAATCGCCCGGATACCTTCTTCCTGTCCGATCACACGGGTATGCAGCTCGGCTTCGAGGTTGAGCAACTTGTCTTTCTCTGTTTGCATCATCTTATTGACGGGGATACCGGTCCATCGGGAAACGACATCGGCGATATCTTCGCTATCCACCTCTTCCTTGATCATGGCGGAGCCTCCCTGCATAGCATGCAGCTTGGCCTGGATATCGGAAATCGCTTTTTCTTTTTCCTGAATGTTGCCGTAACGGATCTCGGCTACTTTGCCGTAGTTTCCTTCGCGCTCGGCTTTATCGGCTTCAAACTTGAGGTTTTCGATATCGATCTTATGCTGCTGGATACGGTTGATCAACTCCTTCTCACTCTGCCACTGGGCTTTCTGTTTATGCTCCTCCTCTTTGAGGTCGGCTATTTCCCGGCTTAAGGATTCGAGTTTCGGGAGATCATTCTCCCGTTTGATGGCTTCCCGTTCGATCTCAAGCTGTTTGATGCGGCGGGATACTTCGTCGAGCGATTCCGGCACCGAATCCACCTGGATACGCAAACGGGCGGCGGCTTCATCCATGAGGTCGATGGCTTTATCGGGCAGGAAACGGTCGGTGATATACCGCGCCGAGAGGTTCACGGCGGCAATGATCGCATCGTCTTTGATACGTACCTTCTGATGGTTTTCGTATTTCTCTTTCAATCCCCGCAGGATAGAGATGGTATCCAGTTCGTCGGGTTCTTCTACCAGCACGATCTGGAAACGGCGTTCGAGGGCTTTGTCTTTCTCGAAATACTTCTGGTACTCGTCGAGGGTGGTGGCGCCGATCGAACGCAGCTCACCCCGTGCCAACGCCGGCTTCAGGATATTGGCGGCATCCATGGCTCCTTCGCTCTTTCCCGCTCCTACCAACGTATGGATCTCATCGATAAAGAGGATGATCTCGCCTTCAGACTGGGTTACTTCGTTGACAACCGATTTCAACCGTTCTTCAAACTCGCCTTTGTATTTGGCGCCGGCGATCAGGGCGCCCATATCGAGGGAGAAGAGCTGTTTGGTTTTCAACGATTCGGGAACGTCGCCCCGGACGATACGGTGCGCCAATCCTTCGGCTATGGCTGTTTTACCCACACCCGGTTCCCCGATCAGGATCGGGTTGTTTTTCGTCCGCCGGCTGAGGATTTGCAATACGCGCCTGATCTCATCGTCGCGTCCGATTACCGGATCGAGCTTGCCGCTACGCGCGCGTTCATTTAAATTAATGGCATATTTATTTAGTGCGTCGTAGGTATCTTCGGCCGATTGGCTGGTTACTTTATGCCCTTTCCGCAGTTCTTCAATGGCCAGGCGTAGCTCTTTTTCCGATACACCGGCATCTTTCAGCATACGGGAGGCGGTACTTTGTTCGGTCAGCAAGGCCAACAGGATGTGTTCGAGCGATACATACTGGTCGCCCATCTTACCCGAATAGTCGATGGCCTTCTGTAAGGCTGCGTTAGACTCGTTGGACAGATACGGTTCGCCTCCAGTCACTTTCGGAAGGGATTCGATCTGTCGGTCAAGCGCCAGCTGAAGGTTTCCTACATTTACGCCCAGTTTTCGGAACAAGAAATTCGTAATACTCTCACCTGTCATTATGACAGCTTTTAATAGATGTTCAGGATATATCACCTGCTGGTTATGGGTGGATACAAGCTGAACAGCCTGCTGTACAGCCTCCTGCGATTTGATGGTAAAATTGCTCAGATTCATATGTATAGATGTATATCGTGTATTCGTTCGCTTATTTATACATTCTATTCGCAACAAAGGAAATGCCAATCATCTCAGATCAATCGACCAAAACAACGTTATTTTTTCATAAATAGTAGTATCTTCGCAAAAAAATGGACAACTATGCAAATTATTAACTACGCCCTCCTCGATGAAACCACAAACAAGGCACGGCTGTCGCCCCGCCTGCGGATGAATTACAACTTCCATACAAACCTGGAAGACCCGCTAAACCGTATGTTGAATGCGATGGAACCCGGTACTTACATCCGTCCGCACCGTCACCTGACGCCGCCGAAAGACGAGGTCTTCCTTGTCCTCCGAGGCAAAGCCGCCCTGTTGTTGTTCGACGACAAGGGAACGATCACCGACCGCATTCTGCTTGGTCCGGACGAAGGGAGCTATGGTGCCGACCTGGAACCGGGTTTGTGGCATTGCTTAGTGGTACTGGAACCGGGAACCGTGGTCTATGAAGTGAAGCAAGGCCCGTTTACTACGCTAGCGGATACCGATTTCGCACCCTGGAGCCCGGACGCCCATGATACCGAAGCGGTATCCCGATACCTGGATTTGCTTACAAAGTAACAATTTGCAGATAATTATGCATATTTATGCAATTATTTCATAAAAAAATCTATCTTTGTGACAACGATATGCATTACTGGCATATAGTTGTCGAACCTAACATACCGAAATGAACGTTATCCCAACTAATTGGGATTGCATAGTATTATGAGCACCTTCTATATCATTTGGCTAAAACACACTCCAAGGCAATCCTTCTCCGCGGACGTATCCGGCATTATCTCAAATAATACCGTTTTTTCCGGCGGCTATTTTCAGCATGAAGCTGTTCGTTCTTTTCTGCCTGAAAATGCCGTATGGATTGAGATCAAAGCACCCTTCGACAACATCTTTACGGTTTATAAAGACTTTATCCGTGAAGACCTCGACATTGTCGTGTTTGTATCCGACGATCCCATCTACTTAGGGTTTACAACGGCTGTCGCCAGATACCTGCCGGAAGTAAATATGGTGGAACTTCGCGTTCACGATTTGTTGTATAAACTTGCCCGTCATCTGATGATCCGCTTCCAGGGAATGTTCAGCATTGATTTCGCCGACAGTTCCTGGCAACATTTGGATTATGCGATTATTAAGGGGAAATCCAAAATAGGCATCCTGACAAATAAGGTATTTACTCCTTCGCTCATTTCCGAACGTCTGATGGATTATGGCTATAACAATTATGTGATGTATGCCGGGGAGCATCTGGACGATCCTTGTTTAAGGACTGTGCGCAAACTCAGCCTTGTATCCGCCTCATCCGGTCATTTCGACAACCCGGATTGTATCATCCTGATGAAAGAATACGAGCACCAGACACAACCTTTAGGCATACCCGACCATTATTTCAGCCGCATACCCGAACAGGAGATGAAAATCACGCCCAGAACCATCCGCCTGCTTGCGCTCAGCATGCTGGATCTGAAGAACCGGAAACATTTCTGGGATATTGGATTTTGTACCGGATCCATGGCAATCGAAGCGCAATTGCAGTACCCCCACCTGCATGTGACGGGTTTTGACAGGGATGATGAATGCAGAAAGCTCTTGGCGATCAATAGTTGCCGTTGTGGTACACCGGGCATCCACACCATCGTCAGCGATTTTTGCGATGCCGACCTGTTGCTATTGGATCCGCCCGACGCTGTCTTTATCGGAGGTCATGGAGGAAAGATCATAGATATCGTCAAGCGCCTGGTGAATAAGATGGAACCCGGCGGTGTCATTGTATTCTGCTCACTGAATGAAGAAAGCAACGTATTCTTCCTTAATGCCACGACCCAGTGTGACGTCCAGGTAGTAGAAGAAACCCGGATAACAATCGACAATTACGAACCTTGTACCGTGTTTAAAGCGGTAATCAGCACTTGATATTAAGCTGGCGCAGCACGTCGCGTATCTTCTCAAACGTAGCGATACGGGTAGGCACTAAAGGCAGGCGCAACTTATTCGTGATAAAGCCCATCATGTGAAGCATGCACTTTACGCCAGCCGGGTTGCCATCTACAAAGAGAAGGTCGAACAGTTCGGTGAAGCTGTGGTGGATTGTCCGCGCACTGTCGTAATCGCCCGATAACGCCAGGCGTACCATACGGCTGAACTCACGCGGGAAGGCATTGCCGATGACGGAGATAACCCCGACCGCCCCTAAGGTAATCAACGGGAAGGTAATCCCATCGTCTCCCGATATCACACTGAAATTAGCTGGCTTATTTTTGATAATATCATCCATCTGGGTGATATTGCCGGAGGCTTCCTTGACGGCTATCACATTCGGAAACTCGCGCGCAATCCGCAAGGTAGTCTGCGCGGTCATATTAACACCCGTGCGCCCGGGTACATTATATAATACGACCGGCAGGCGGGTTGCTTCCGCGATGGCTTTATAATGCTGGTATATTCCCTCCTGCGATGGTTTGTTGTAATAAGGAACAACGGAAAGGATAGCGTCCACGCCATCGAAGGTGTCGGCCTTCAACTTGCTGACGATAGCATGTGTGCAATTTCCCCCTACGCCCAATACGATGGGAATACGGCCACGGACACGCGTAATGATGAAACGTGTGATTTCTTTTTTCTCTTCCTCTGTCAGTGTGGGAGTTTCAGCCGTGGTTCCCAATACGACCAGATAGTCCGTACCATTCTGTAACTGGTAATCGACTAATTTGCCAAGCGCATCAAAGTCCACGCTATCATCTTCTTTAAAAGGCGTGATCAGCGCCACGCCCATTCCTTTCAAATTTATATCTGCCATAGGAGAGTTACTGCCTGTTTTTAATTTGCATCGCAAAAATAAACAAATTATGTTAGTTAGATGGCAATCATGGCGAGGAAATCATCTTCGTTGATAATCTTCACACCCAGTTTAACGGCTTTTTCCAGTTTGGAAGGGCCCATATTGTCGCCTGCAAGGATATAGTCGGTCTTACCCGACACGGAACCGACGTTTTTTCCGCCATGCTGTTCGATCATGCTTTTGTATTCGTCGCGTGAATGACGGGCGAATGTGCCGCTGATGACAAACGTCAGACCGTTCAGCTTATCCGAACGGTCGGCGAGTAAGGCTTCCGAGAGGGATACCTGCAAACCATATTCCGTAAGCCTGCCGATGATCCGCCGGTTCTTTTCATCCGCGAAGAAAGCAAGGACGCTTCGGGCTATCCGTTCGCCAATCTCATCCACCGCCAATAGTTCTTCCAGTGTGGCGGACGCCAGCCGGTTGATGGAAGGAAACGCAAAAGCCAAGCGTTTCGCCACCGTTTCGCCTACATAACGGATGCCTAATCCGTAGAGGAAACGTTCGTAAGGCACTTGCCGGGAATCCCGCAGGCTGTCCATCAGGTTGCGGGCGCTTTTTTCCGCCCATCGTTCGAGGCGGAGCAACTGGGGAACGGTCAGCGTATAAAGGTCGGCTACATCCGCTACATAGCCAGCGTTATACAAATCTTCCACCGTTTCAGGGCCTATGTTGATATTCATCGCCCGACGGGTGACAAAATGTTCGATGCGCCCTTTGATCTGAGGCGGGCAACCGGTTTCGTTCGGGCAATAATGCGCCGCTTCGCCTTCTGGACGCACCAATGCGGTACCACAAACCGGACAACGGTGAATGAACACCACCTTCTGTCCCGCCATCATCGTACGCGCACCGGTATCCACTCCCACGATCTTGGGAATGATCTCACCCCCTTTCTCCACATATACGCTATCGCCTACATGCAGGTCGAGCCCGGCAATGATATCGGCATTATGCAACGAAGCACGTTTCACCACCGTACCCGACAACAATACCGGCTCCAGGTTGGCAACAGGCGTAACAGCGCCGGTGCGCCCGACCTGAAACGATACCGACATCAAGCGCGTCAGAGCTTTTTCCGCCTGGAACTTATAGGCGATTGCCCAACGGGGACTCTTGGCTGTAAAGCCCAGGTTACGTTGCTGGCGTAGGGAATTGACCTTCAGCACCACCCCGTCTGTAGCCACGGGAAGTTCTTTCCGTTTGCTATTCCACGTATCCAGATAGTCGAATACTTCCTGTAGGGAACCGCATTTCCGGATGACATCCGGTATCTTAAACCCCCAGGTACGGGCGATCTGCAAATTCCCGTAATGGCTTTCCGCCGGAAGTTGTTCGCCCAGCAGGTAGTAGAAATAAGCATCCAGCTTACGGGCTGCCACCACGGCAGGGTTCTTCTGCTTCAACGTACCGGAAGCGGCATTGCGGGGATTGGCAAAGAGCGGTTCTTCCTGCTCTTCCCGTTCTTTATTCAACCGTTCGTATTCTTCCCAGGGAAGCAGAATCTCCCCCCGGATCTCAAACAGCGGTGGATAGTTATCTCCCCGGAGGGTAAGCGGAATGGAACGGATCGTCTTCACATTGGCGGTCACATCATCGCCACGCGTACCGTCGCCACGGGTAATGGCGCGGGTAAGACGCCCGTCTTTGTATATAAGGGAGATCGACGTACCGTCGTATTTCAGTTCGGTTACGATCTCAAACGATTCGTTCAGCGCACGGGCTGTCCGTTCATAGAAATCACGCACCTCTGCTTCCGAATAGGTATTTCCCAGTGAAAGCATGGGATAGGCATGTTCGATCTGTTCGAAATCGTTCGACAAGTCGCTACCCACCCGTTGGGTAGGCGAATGCGGATCGGCATACATCGGATACTGCGCTTCCAATGCCTGCAACTCTTTCATCATATTGTCGAACTCCCGGTCGGAGATCGTGGGTGCGGACAGTACGTAGTAGTTGTAATTATGCAACACCAGATCTTCCCGCAGTTGCCTGATACGGATTTCTATTTCCCCCATGATTGAATCTCTTTCATACGTATTATTACTCGTCGATAGCCCTGTTTTGCAGAATCCGGGAGAATGGCGGGACATCATGGGTGAGCCAGATATTACCACCGATCACCGATCCCTCACCGATTGTTATCCGTCCCAATACCGATGTATTCGAATAGATCACCACCCGGTCTTCGATAACCGGATGCCGGGGCACATTCATCGGCAGCCCTTCCTCATTCAACGTAAAACTTCTGGCTCCCAGTGTGACACCCTGATACAGGCGGACATGGTTACCGATAATCGTCGTCTCGCCGATCACCACCCCCGTACCGTGGTCGATACTGAAATACTCGCCGATCCGCGCACCCGGATGGATATCAATCCCGGTCATCGAATGCGCCATTTCCGTAATGATACGCGGTACCACCGGAACTTCGAGCAACAGCAGTTCGTGGGCTACCCGCTGATGAAGCATCGCCGTGATGGCGGGATATGAAAAGATCACCTCGCTGACGCTGTTTGCTGCCGGATCACCATCCAGCAACGCTTTCACATCCGTGGAAAGCAGGTACTTCAGCCGGGGTATCTGATTGATAAACGCAACCGCCTTCTCCACCGCCCGATCCCGGGAATCACAACAAGCCTCCTGTTCAAAACACAATCCGAAGTAGATTTGTTCCTGCAGGATATCATATACATTCTCCAGGTTCACACCCAGGTAATAGTGGATCGAATCGACCTGCGCCTCCTGTGCTGAGCCGAAGAAGCCCGGAAAAATCACCTTTCGCAACCCATCCATTAGTTGTTGCAGGGCGGAGACCAAAGGCGACGGCTTCTGATGCAACGGGATATACCGGCAGGCAGGAGCATCCGCATCCGACAATATGCTTACATTTTTCCTGATCTGTTCAAGAATATCCGTCCGGTTCATAGGCATTACAAATCCCAGGACGGGTCGTAAGAGATTAGCTTTTTACTCGTGCCCATGCCCAACAGGCAGATGTCGTCGCCCATGGAATACATCGCCTGCACAGGGAAATACGGGCTGGGCACCTGAGACTTCATAGTCCATGTTTTCGTCGCAAAACTATAATGCCAGATATACCGGGCATCATCCACCACATACAACAGGTTCTTATGCACCACGGCCGACACTACGTTTCCCCCCGGTTTGGTTGTCTCCGGCTCCCAGGAAGCAGCGGTATTGGCCGATTTCAGTAATCGATTCGTACGCGTCGGCGAGGTACCCAAGTTCGTAATGCCGAAACCGGCATACAAAACATTACCATATGTAAACGATGCGCCTCCGTATTGTGGCTCCGGGAAAGACAGCAGTTGGCTCCATCCGCCTGTATTCACGTTGTATTGCCATATTTCATCCGAAACGGCCTCTGTTCCGGCGTTCTTCCGGATACCACCGATAAAATACAATTTCATATCCAACATACAACCCATCGTTCGGGCAACGGGCGAAGGCCCGCTCGTTACCGTCAGTTTAGTCCATTGGTTATCCAGGCCGGAATAATTATAGAAGTTATTGGTAAGCTGGTTACTCTCGTCGCGTCCCCCAAGCACAAACGCCGCCAGGTTTACGGTTACGGCACTCATCCATGCCATCTTATCGTTGTTCGCCGCCATCTCCCTCATCCCTTCCGAATCCGAGTAACGCCATAACTTTCCGGTATAAGCAGGACCGGTATCTCCTCCAAAGAAATACGCAAAGTTACTGATCATGAAAGAAGTGGCCGATCCCGGCGTACGGCTTCCGTCCGTAAAAGAAGCCATCTCCCGGTACACAGCCGGAGTAGTAATTGTAATCATCGTCTTGCTATACGATGTTTTGGTTCCGTTGGACGCATACGCCCGGATATAATAGGTCTGTCCGCCCTTAAAACCAGACACATCCCCGCTGAAAGCTTCCATCACGGATGTCAGAGCCTGATAATTCTCCGTACCGAGGACAGGGTTCTGGGTGGAAGTGGACCAGCATATCCCGGCCGACATGATCGTTGAACTGCCTTTATCCTTCACTTCACCGCTAACCCGAATCACTCCAGGTGTTGCAGTCAGCTCCGCACTTTGCAATACAACGGTAGGGTAGTCATTTTTGGTGATCACCTCTATGGTCGTCCCGCTGTACGCTTCCCCGTAGTTGTTCACGGCATAGGCCCGGACATAATACGTCGTATTCGCCTGCAGGTTCCGGATACGGCCGGTAAACACCCCCTCACCCGCTCCACACAGGACAGTATCCTGCTTAATGGTGGGATCAGCCGATGTCGAGTAACAGAAGCCCCGTTCCGTCACAGGCGCATCCCCTTCCCGGGAGACCGTCGCGGTGAAGTCGGCATACGTATAATCCACCACCAGCTTATCGAATGCGGCTATTTCCGCCTTGCCGTCTGGGGTGGTAAATTCCTGTTTCGGATTCCCTTCAATTGTGCCGAACACATTGGTAGCAATCGCCAGCACAAAGTATTTGGCATGGGGTGTCAAGCCTGTCAACCGGCAGGTAAATGAGTCCGTTTGCATCGTACTCCATACCGTATCCCGTTGAGAAGCGCCCTCTTTCCAGAAGGCGATACCCCGCCGTACGATCTCACGCTCTCCCGGATCTTTGATCCGTCCACCCGCGATGGCCGATTCGGCTTTCACACTATCTGCCAGTACAGGCAACGTTTCGATCACACCCAGTCCGTCTCTTGTTTTGAACGGTTTGGATGATCCGACCGTCTGCCCCGCTACGTTTCCGGCAAAAGCGGCAATGTAATAAGACGTATTATTCGTCAGCCCCGATACGATGGAGGAAAACCGCGTATCGTTCAGCGACACATGCATACTGTCGTCCATATTCTCGAAGGTAACCGGATCTTTTGTGCCCCAGATAAAGCCACAAACCGTCACCGGCGCTCCGTTCTTTTTCTCCACCACACCGGTAGCGGAAACGGAAGTAGCCGTCACATCCGACACATCACCGGTGGACAGTTCCGGAGGCAGCGCATTCCGAATATCATCCGGCAACAACGGATCTTCCAGGCAGGAAGGAACAAGGAAAAGAACAAAAGCGACAAATAAAGTATATATAATCCGTTTCATGAGCATTCAATTAAAAAAAGCAGCCGAGACCGGCATTCAAATCCACATAGTCGAAATTGATGGTATTCACCCCACCACTGACGAATAAGTTGCCAAAGCGCGCCATCAGGTCGCATTCCGCAACAATCCCCTTGTACGAAGAGTCGTTATTATAACACAATACTTCGCGCTGCGCCCCGGTATCGTATTTGGTCAGCACAAAAGGACACAACAAGGCTCTTTCGCCATATCCGAGACCTGTGGACAGATAACACCAGGATGTCAACCGTACGACGATACCTGCCGTTCCCGCCAGGCTGTTTGTCTTCATCCCTTTCCGGCTGTCGTATTGCGTGGACTCACCCTGCGGCACAGGAGTCAGGTTCCCTTCGTTGTCGCAATCATAGGTATGGTTCATCAGGGAGAAATTGGTTTTCACCCGTGCATACCAACCCACTTTCTTCCAGATTCCGCCGACGGTGATCCCATACGGCGCTTCGGGAGAGAAATGATACCCGGCAAACCACTGCATCGGCGTACGCGGATCGGGATCTGCCGCAGGAGGCTGGTAAGCGGCCGGCTTGCGACCCAATTCCAACTGTTCCGTCCAGTGCATCACCTGCCGGTCGTTTTTAGGCGTGCCGATCCCTTCCTTATAATAGACGATCAACTGAGACATCGCCGTCGTATCCCTTTCGTTCGCCTTCTCATTCAGGCAATCCAGGCATTTGATCATCAGGCTGTACATGGCAGGCCGCATATCCTCCTGTTGCACCCAAAGGGAAGTAAGCTTGCCGATGCTATATGCGTCGCAATACTGCACACCTTCTTCATACCACATCTGCGCGTCACGGAAATCCCGGCGTTCCATCGCCTCATCCCCTTTCTGGTTATACGCTGTCCGCTGCTGGGAAAATACAGTCAGCGGCAGCAGCATGCACATAATCAACAACCAATATCGTTTCATATTCATCCTTTCAATAGTTTGCAACACCCCCACTGATCAACTTTGCCTGATCATCATAGATGTCGTAGAGTTTATCTTCCCTGTAAAATGCCCTGCCGTTGTCCGCCCTTCCCACACTCAGGTACTTGCAGGCGATCACTTCATTCCCGTCATGGTCGATCGCTCCGTATTTACCCGTCGCTTTTTTCCGGACGATCACAAAAGCGCCCAATCCCAGTGGCATCTTTTCTTCATACAATGCTTTCTTTTGCAGTACCTGCTGTTCCTTCAGCCGTTCATCGGCAGTAAGGATCAGGCTGAAGAGTTCGCCGGAGGGCTTAATTTCGCCCGCCTGTTGATAGGCGCCTTTCGCCCCGGCAAAATCAGACTCGCCCATCATCCGGTTACCTTTCTCCAGCAATGCCAGATAAGCCGAATCCTTTTCGGCCGCTGTCGGGACAGCTGCCACCTGCTCGTTGCCGGTGACCGTTTGCTGTTCCGGTGTGCCGTCCCTCTGTCCGGATGAAGCCGGTTTATCCACAGGACGTTGCACCTCAGGTATCTGCCGAACCGGTTCAGGCCGTTGCTGTTGGGTTTCATTTTCCGGCAAGCCAATCTGAGCCATTTCGATGATGGAGACCGAATCGGTAGCAGCCGGTACGGCCGTAAGCAGGTCATCCTTCTCCTTCGGCTGATCCTTTTGCAGATAAACCAAGCTGACCGATGCCAGCACGAAGGCCACGCCTGCCATAAACAGCAGCGCCAGCTTTTTCTTTCGTCCGGACGGATGACCGGGTGTTGTTTCCGGATGATGAATGATCGTTGCATCCGCGTCATCCGCCGATGCCTGGCGGGCGGCGGCAGGATCCAATAAGGTGGTGTCATCACCGCTTTCCGTTCCCGCCGATCCCTTCGGCACATCATCCGCTTCTTCCGGCACAGACAAATCCAAGGCGTCGAGCATCGCCGCCACTGTCTGGAAGCGATTGGCAGGCACCACCTCCATTGCTTTCAGAATGGCAGTGTTGGTCTTTTCGCCGATAGCCGGATTCAGTGCACGGGGTTCAGGTAGTTCTTTGGTAGCCCTGAGGATCGATTCGGTCGGGATCTTCCCGGTCAGCAGGTTATACATCGTAGCCCCCAGCGAATACACATCCGGGCAGGGAGAGAACTGGAGCGTTCCCTCGTCGTCGTATTGCTCGATCGAAGCGAACCCTTTGGACAGGGTGAGCATCGTCGTGCTCGTTTCCTGCTGTTCGATATCATACCGTTTGCTGACGCCGAAATCGATCAGCCGCGCGTTGTCTTTCGCGTCGATCAGGATATTGCTTGGTTTGATGTCGAGGTGGAGGATATTTTTTTCGTGCACGAACTGCAATGCCTCCCCGATCTGCCGGATGTATTTCAGCGCTTTGTTTTCCGATAAGGGAGATTGCTTTTCCAACCGTTCTTTCAGGGAAGAGCCGGTGATGTATTCCATTACGATATAGGCCGTATTGTTCTCCTCGAACACCTCCAATACATTCACGATATACGGATGATGCACTTCGGAAAGGATACGGGCTTCGCTGATCAGTTTTTCCTTAAATTTACGAAACAGGATTTGTCCGGTTTCGGAATGTACATGGACAGCAAAGGTGCCCGCGTCCCGCAAACAATAATCCTTGAAGAAATATTCCTTGACGCAGATCGGCACTTCGGTTTTCAATTTACCCAATGAACCTTTCACCTCGGTAAACCATATCCCGTGATAGGTAATACCAAATCCCCCCTGGCCTACTACTTTGCCAAGTTTATACTTTCCGCTTTGAAGTAAATGTCCGTCAGGCAGGTACATTAACAAGATTGCATTGCTCTATTATCTGCCAAATGTACACTATTTATATAAAAGAATAAAGAAAAGACAGAATATTTTGCCGGATGCCGACATGTTCCTGTACCTGGTGGACAGGCACAAGGTAGAATGAAAAGTTGTCGCGCGTCTTTCCCGTACACCCTTGCAACAAGGCATCTTTGATCAGATCGGTCGATTTATATTCCTCAAAGACAGCGGTAAGGCGTTCGTTTGTAAAGCGTTCGAGCAGGCCGTCCGTACATAACAGGAAACAATCGCCGGCCTGGATATCCTTCAGCATGACCACTTCCGCTTCTATCGGACGTTCGCTGCCTTGTATGGCGCGGAGGATCACGTTCCGCTGGGGATGGTCGTGCATCTCGTCTTCCGAAATCTTTCCGAGTTGGTAGAGGGAATACACCAGGGAATGGTCAGCAGTCTGATATACCGGCTTACCGTTCCTGAACTGGTAAATACGGCTGTCGCCCACATGCGCCAGGACAACGCCCGACACGCCGACATACAGCAGTGTCAGGGTCGTAGCCATTCCCTGCGCGTCCGGGTGTTGCGCCTTGTATTCGTCGAAACGTGTTTCCGTATATTGGATCGCCTTGTTGATGAAAGCCGGTGTGGGATCACCGTCCAGGAAAGAAGAGAAGTACATCTGGATCGATTCGCAGGCTAAGGCACTGGCCACTTCGCCTTTTTCGGCACCTCCTACCCCGTCGCATACGATAAACAAACGTTGATTAGCATTCACATACTCTATCGGGGGATACAGCGCATCTTCGTTCTTTTGTCGCCCTCCGATCTCGCTGACAGCACATGGTTTACCTATCGTTATGTTCATATTTTGTACGAAATAGAGATTCCTGTTTATTCATTGAAACGGAGAACCGTCCTGCCCAGTACAATTTCGTCGTTATCCTGTAAGACGACAATTTCCCCGTTTTCTAAATATCTTCTATTATATAACGTACGGTTTTTACTATTATTATCCGAAAGGGAATGTTTATATCCTCCTTTCGCATTTTTTTTCACTTCGATGCATGCATGCTCACGGCTCATCGAGCGATCGGACGTAGTGATGGCAATGGCGGCGCGCGACGAGTCCGACCGTCGTCCGATCAGGCTCGTCCCTTCCGGCAGGGGATACACCTGGGCAGGGGTATTTGTTTCGGCGTCTGAGACAACCGTCAACTGCCCCGAAGAAGCCTTTGCCGCACGTATAACCGACGTTTCAGGCTCCGCTTCGGGGGCGTTTTCCCGGGATGCCAGCACAGTCACCGGGATCAGTTTCTTGCATTTCGGACAGGGGAAAGTAGTGATATCCGCAGGCAATCGCGTTTCATCCACTTTCAGACCGACATGGCAAAACGGACAGCGGACAGCTATCATACGCCAAATGAGATGGTCGTACCGTCCATATCCATATCCATCGAACTGATATCGATCATATCGGCATCCGACAGCATAACGGTATCATCCGCCAGCATGATAAAGTCTGAACCCTGGAAATCCTCATCGACAGTAATTACGCCTGCCAGGTCTTCCTGTCCGTCCAAATCAATCACAACGGCATCCGACCAACCAGTCGTCCCGGCATCATCATCCACCGTGACGAAAGTATAATCTTCTTCCTTCATAAATATGCGCTCCTTTAATTTGAAGCAAAAGTAGAAAAAGCATCTGATTTACAAAAACTTCAAAAGCCCTACTAATCCTATCCTTGAAGTTTATGTACAAAAAGGCCGTTTTTACGGACGAAAAGGCAGATCGTTCACCCAACGCGCCCTGCACGACGAAACGGGGCATTGCTTCCTGTTCTTTAAGGATTGCCAGGGTACTTCACCGAGGAATGAACCGCATTTGGGACATACATAATCTGTTTTAAAACGGTCGGACAGTTCCTGCAACTGCTGGGGTGTACGGGCGGATTGCCGGGCGCCGAGCCAGATGCCGGCAACGGGTGCGCAGATGGCGATCAGCAGGCTTGCCACTAATACCGACGTGTGGCCTTTGCCCCAGATACCGATCACCACTCCGATAAGGCCGATCATGGCAAAGGGTATCGACTGGTAGATCCGGGTCTTAAACACATTTGCCGACTGGATACGGATCTTTGCCGCCGCGTAAGCGTCATATACCGTCCGCAGGCGGGCGAATGCTTCGCTGTAATCGTTGTTGGATGCCAGGACTTCATGCAGGTCGAGCGTATAGACATCGCCCAGGCGGATCGAATCGACTGGAGAAACGAGGCGTTTCACCACCTGGTCGCCGTTCACGAAGGTGCCGTTGGTCGATTCCAGGTCTTCCAACAGCCAGGCGCCATCGGCATCGGGTGTCAACCGGGCATGATACCGGCTGACGTGCGGGTCATTGACAATAAAATCATTATCGTTCGCCTTTCCTATTCGAATTGCCATAGCTGGTTCAACTTTCTTTGGATGTATTTTTCTCCAGTTCGTTTTCGAGTAATTCTTTCAAAATCTTCAACGGATCTTTTGAAATGACCAACTCGCGGGGTTTCCCCTCGTCCGTGGTCAGCAACAAGCGCTGCTTGGGCAGATGGATCTGCAACACGTGGTTGATGTTCACGATGTGGCTCTTCCCTACCCGCACCAGCAATGTTTGTCCACCTTGAAACTGTTTTTCCAGAATTTCTTCAATTTTACCGATATTAATGGCAAATGTAAATTGTATTCCATTGGATAATAACAATTTTGTGTAATTTCTGTCAGCTTCAAAATAGAGTATTTGTCCCGCTTTGATACGCAATAGTTCATCGCGTGTTTTAATAATAAGGTATCGATCCATCATGTATTTGCGTTTTATCACAACAGGAACAAAAATACGCTTTTTTATTTATCCGCCTGCATGGATGTCCTTTTTTATTTCAACTAAACAACCGCAGGAAGCGCATCCGAACAATGTATCGACAGGATGCGTACCCTGTATTGTTCCCATCCGGTACATTTATGTCTCGCATCCTAATACCTTATCCTTTCCACCCTGGTGGGAAGATATTTCCACCAGGGTGGAAAGATGTTTCCAGCCTGGTAGGAAGATGTTTCCAGCCTGGTGGGAAGATTAAACCATCTGAATCGGGGTATTAAGTCGTTCGGTTGCCGGTACGAAATCTACTCGTTGTTGTTTATAGAACCAAAAAGAGGATGCGCCACCGGCACATCCTCTTTCTTTCGTATGCGGGGAAGCGGATTATTGCTCCAACACAGCCTGTGCTGCCGAGATACGTGCGATAGGCACGCGGAACGGAGAACAGGATACGTAGTTCAGTCCTACTTTGTGGCAGAACTTCACCGACGACGGTTCGCCACCGTGTTCGCCGCAGATACCACACTTGAGGTCCGGACGGGCGGCACGGCCCCTTTCGGTAGCCATCTGTACCAATTGTCCCACGCCACGCTGGTCGAGCACCTGGAACGGGTCGAACTTCAGGATCTTCTTTTCCAGGTAGATCGGCAGGAAGGAGGCGATATCGTCGCGCGAATAACCGAAGGTCATCTGCGTCAGGTCGTTCGTTCCGAAAGAGAAGAACTCGGCATGCTTGGCGATCCGGTCGGCGGTCAGCGCAGCACGCGGGATCTCGATCATCGTTCCCACCTTATAGTCGATGCTGTCGCCGCATTCTTCAAAGAGGGCTTTCGCCGTACGGCGGATAATCGTTTCCTGTTCTTTGAACTCATACAGGATACCGGTCAGCGGCACCATGATTTCGGGGATAGCCGTCACACCTTCTTTCTTCAGTTCGAGGGCTGCGCCCAGGATCGCCCTCGTCTGCATCTCGGTGATTTCCGGATAGGTATTACCCAGGCGGCAACCACGGTGTCCGAGCATCGGGTTCTGTTCGTGCAGCGTTTCCACACGCTGGCGGATCTTTTCAACGGAGATACCCATGGCGTCGGCCATTTCTTTCTGTCCTTTTTCATCGTGGGGAACAAACTCGTGCAAAGGTGGATCGAGCAGACGGACAGTCACCGGGCAATCGTGCATGGCAGCGAAGATACCCTTGAAGTCGGCCTGTTGGTAAGGCAACAGCTTTTCGAGCGCTTTCTTGCGTCCTTCGGCATTCTCGGCAAGGATCATCTCACGCATGGCTTTGATCTTTTCGCCTTCGAAGAACATGTGTTCCGTACGGCAAAGGCCGATACCTACGGCGCCGAATTCACGGGCTACCTGTGCATCATGGGGAGTATCCGCATTGGTACGTACCTGCATGCGGGCATATTTATCGGAGAGCTTCATCAGTTCGCCGAAGTCGCCGGTCAGTTCAGCGGCCTGTGTCGGGATCTTTCCTTCGAACACCTGGCCGGTGGTTCCGTTCACAGAGATGAAGTCGCCTTCGTTAAACACCTTACCATCCACTTCCATGGTTCTTTTCTTATAGTCGATGTGCAACGCACCGGCACCGGATACGCAACATTTACCCATACCGCGGGCAACTACGGCGGCGTGCGAGGTCATCCCACCACGGGCGGTCAGGATACCTTCGGCCACAGCCATACCGGCGAGGTCTTCGGGGGATGTTTCGATACGTACGAGGATCACCTGCTTGCCGGCTTTATACCATTCGGCTGCGTCGTCGGCGAAGAACACGATCTGTCCCGTACCTGCTCCCGGAGAAGCAGGCAGCCCTTTGGCCATTACGCTGGCTTTCTTCAGAGCCTCTTTATCAAATACCGGGTGGAGCAGCTCGTCCAGTTTGTTCGGCTCGATACGCATCAGGGCTGTCTTTTCGTCGATCATGCCCTGACGGAGCAGATCCATGGCGATCTTAACCATCGCCGCACCGGTACGTTTACCGTTACGTGTCTGGAGGAACCACAGCTTACCTTCCTGTACAGTGAACTCCATGTCTTGCATGTCGCGGTAATGGTTTTCCAGCTTGGTCTGGATCGCATCCAGTTCCTGATAGATAACGGGCATCGCCTCTTCCATCGACGGATATTTGGCGGCACGGTCGGCTTCGGATACACCGGCGAGTTGTGCCCACTGCAGCGATCCTTCCTTGGTAATCTGTTGCGGGGTACGGATACCGGCTACCACGTCTTCACCTTGTGCGTTGATGAGGTATTCGCCGTTGAATACATCGTCGCCATTACCGGCGTCGCGGGAGAAGCAAACACCGGTAGCCGATGTTTCGCCCATATTACCGAACACCATCGCCTGAACGTTCACAGCCGTACCCCATTCGGCGGGGATTCCTTCCATCTTACGATAGAGGATGGCGCGTTCGTTCATCCAGGAGTCGAATACCGAGCATACGGCGCCCCACAACTGTTCGTAGGCGGATGTCGGGAAATCATGTCCGGTTTGTTGTTTCACGGCGGCTTTGAATTTAGCCACCAGTTCTTTCAGGTCTTCCACCGTCAGCTCGTTGTCTAAGTGAACGCCTTTGGCTTCCTTCACTTCTTCAATGATGGCTTCGAACGGATCGATGTCTTCTTTGTTGGTCGGCTTCATGCCCAATACCACGTCGCCATACATCTGTACGAAACGACGGTAAGAGTCCCAAGCGAAACGGCCGTTTCCGGTCTTACGCGTCAAGCCTTCCACCACCTCGTCGTTCAGACCGAGGTTCAGGATCGTATCCATCATACCCGGCATGGAAGCGCGGGCGCCGGAACGGACGGATACCAATAAGGGGTTCTCAATATCGCCGAATTTTGAATTCATCAGTACTTCCACTTCAGCTATGGCTTTTTCAACGTCGGCCTTCAGCAGGGAAACCACCTGGTCTTTTCCTAATTCATAATACTCTGTACACACTTCGGTGGTGATCGTGAATCCCGGAGGAACAGGTACTCCGATCAGGTTCATTTCAGCCAGGTTAGCACCTTTACCACCAAGCAGATTTTTCATATCTGCCTTTCCTTCGGCTTTACCGTTTCCGAAGGTGTAAACTCTTTTTTTCTCCATATAAAATAATACTTGATTGTGATTGTCTTAGTATCGATTTTGCAAACTCCACATTACAAAGTGCAAAGATAATTGATTTCATGCAGCCACGGCAGGAAAGGCATAAAAAAAAGTGTTTTATCCACATAAAACAGCATAATTCTTCGGCAAATACGTATTTTTGCACCACACTACATTATAATACAGACAAATTGGCAAGAGGAAAGAAACAGTTACCCGTATTAGAGAGGGTAACCATCACAGATGTGGCCGCCGAAGGAAAGGCTATCGCGAAAGTGGAAGAACGGGTTATTTTTATCCCCTGGGTTGCCCCGGGCGATGTGGTTGACATTCAGATCACCCGGAAGAAAAACAGCTACGCCGAAGGGAAAGCCGTTCACTTCCATACCTATTCACCCAACAGGGCAGCGCCTTTCTGCGAACACTTCGGTGTGTGCGGAGGATGTAAATGGCAGCACCTGCCCTACGAAGAACAGCTGAAATACAAACATAAACAGGTAGTAGATAACCTCACCCGTATCGGGAAGGTATCCCTCGGCGACGTATCCCCTATCCTGGGCTCCGAACGTACGACCTTCTACCGCAACAAGCTGGAGTTCACCTTCTCGAACAAGAAATGGCTGACGGATGAAGAAGTAGCCTCCGGCCGTTCATTTGATTGCATGAACGGCGTAGGCTTCCACATCCCCGGTATGTTCGACAAAGTGCTCGATATCCGCAAATGCTGGTTGCAGGATGATATCTCCAACCGTATCCGGCTGGCGATCAAAGACTATTGCCTGTCGCATGAAGGCTATCCCTTTTTCGACCTGCGCAACCAGCACGGTTTCGTCCGCACACTGATGATCCGTACGGCGACGACGGGCGACCTGATGGTCGTGGCCGTCTTCTTCCACGAAGACACCGAACGGCGGGAAGCCCTGCTGACGTATGTGGCGGAACAGTTCCCGGAGATCACCTCCCTCCAGTATGTGATCAATGAGAAATGCAACGACACCATCACCGACCAGGATGTGATCGTATTCAAAGGGAAAGACCATATCATCGAAAAGATGGAAGGGCTATCCTTCAAAGTCGGCCCCAAATCCTTCTACCAGACAAACAGCGAACAGGCTTACAACCTGTATAAAATAGCCCGCGACTTTGCCGGACTTACTGGTGAGGAACTGGTGTACGACCTTTATACCGGTACGGGTACCATCGCTAATTTCGTCGCCCGCCAATCGCGCCGGGTGATCGGCATCGAATACGTGCCCGAAGCCATTGAAGACGCGAAAGTAAATGCGGCCTTGAACGGGATAGAGAATACCCTCTTTTATGCCGGCGATATGAAGGATATCCTGACGCCGGCGTTTATCGCCGAACACGGACGTCCGGACGTGATCATCACCGATCCGCCCCGCGCCGGTATGCACGACGATGTGCTGCAAACCATCCTTGCCGCCGAACCCGACCGCATTGTCTATGTCAGCTGTAACCCGGCGACACAGGCGCGCGACCTGGCGGTGCTCGACAGCAAATACACCGTTGCCAGGGTACAGCCGGTAGATATGTTCCCCCACACCCACCATGTGGAAAACGTCGTCCTCCTCACCCAACGTCCCCATTAAGCATTCATCATTCATCATTACCCCCGTGTATAAACTCGCTCCTCTCCTCTTCCTCCCTCTTTTCTGCTTGCCCGGATGTATCCACCGGGAGGAGAAGGTGGTTGAACAAAGGGATTGGGCGGAGATACAGGCGAGGGATACGATCACTGCCGTCACACTCTATGGTTCGACCACCTATTTCCTGTATAAGATGCAGGCAATGGGCTATGAATACGACCTGATCCGTGATTTTGCCAACCAGCACAAGCTGAAACTGCAAATGCTGGTGGCCGACAACAGCGACCATCTGATGGAGATGCTGGAAAGCGGTGAAGCCGATGTGGCCGCCTATCCGTTGCAAGTCACTTCACTGGAAGACAACAACCTGCTGTTCTGCGGCCAGGAAAGCTTCTCCACCCAGGTACTTGTCCAGCGTGCGGATAAAGGAGATACGTTGCTGACCGACGTGACCCAACTGATCGGTAAGGAAGTGTATGTCCGCCCATCCAGCCGCTTCGCCGAACGGTTGGACCATTTGAACAACGAACTGGGAGGCGGTATCCTCATCCGGGAGCTCCCTTCGGATTCGGCAAGCATCGAAGACCTGATCGAAATGGTATCCAAAGGAGATATCCCTTATACCATCGCCGACGATAATACAGCCCGCCTGAACAAGACATACTTCTGGAACATCAACATCAGCCTGGCCGTCAGCTTCATGCAACGTGCTTCCTGGGCGGTACGGAAGAACAGCCCCGCGTTGGCTGAGGCCATCAACCAGTGGGCGGAAGACAATGAAGGGAAACGTATCTACAAAGCGACGATCAAACGCTATTTCGAACTGAGCAAACACCCCGTCGAAGCCGAAATGCCTCCGGTGAAAGACGGGCATATCTCTCCCTACGACGACCTCTTCCGTAAACATGCCGTTACCCTCGGGTGGGACTGGCAACTCCTGGCGTCGATCGCTTACCAGGAGTCGCGTTTCGAACCGAATGTCGTATCCTGGGTGGGAGCCGAAGGGCTGATGGGTATCATGCCGAGCACGGCACGCGCCCTGGGTGTCACCCCGCACGAATTGAAAGATCCGGATGTGGGCATCCGTACGGGCGTGGAATGCCTGCGCCGTTTCCGCCAGGGATTCTCCAAAATAACCGATGTGCAGGAGAAGATCAAGTTCGTATTGGCATCCTACAATGCCGGAATCGGACACATATTCGATGCCCAGCGATTGGCCGAAAAATATGGAAAGAACCCCCAGTTATGGTCGGACGTAAGCGAATACATCCGCCTGAAAAGCGATCCCGCCTATTACAACGACCCCGTATGCAAGCATGGTTACCTGCGCGGCATGGAGACGTACGACTATGTGGAAGAAGTCATGAACCGGTACGGGTACTACAAACAACATTCTCCCGGATCATCTCCCGCAGCCACAACATCACGGAAGGGTAGCTGAGCGGCATACCATCCAACGCTTCTTTCACTTCATGGGTGCTGAGCGTAAAGGGTTCTTCTTCGTCCTTCCCATACGAGAAACAAATGTCCGTATCGGGATTTCCCGTCATCAATGCAGCGATCGTGCCCGGTAAATCACCCCAGGGCGGCAGGTCGATACTCCTGGCAGCGAAACGGGCGGTTACAGTCGTTCCTTTTCCGGGCTCCGACACAATTTCCACCTGTCCGCCTGTTTGTTCGGCGTTCTGGATCAGGAAAGGAAGCCCCAAACCCACTTTCCGGGTCGTACGCGTGGTATAGAAAGGATTCCGCACCTGGGCTACCGTTCCGGCATCCATGCCACAGCCGTTGTCGGTGATGCATAGGGTGATCCATCGGGCATCTTCACGGATAGCGATCTCCACGACAGCCGCCTTCGCCCGGATACTGTTCGAGGCGATATCCGTGATATGGAAGCTGAGGTTGTTCATACCGGAAGACGCATGTCAACGGTTTGTCATCCGTTTGATGATATTGTACGCATTGATGATACCCAGTTCACCCGCTTTGCTGAGGTCGGCGATGCCACGGCTGGCATCCCCTTGCGAGAGACGGGCAAGCCCCCGGTTGAAATACGCTTCGGCAAACTCCGGATCGCGGGTGATCGCATCGGAATAATCCTGGATAGCAGCCCGGTAGTCGCGCTGAGCACAACGGAGGTTACCCCGGTTGAAATAGGCGAACACAAAATCAGGATTCAGGCGGATCACGGTATCATAGTCGCGGATGATCATCTCATGCTCCATCGCGCGTTTGGTATCCCGGGCTTGCGTCATTGATTTATCGGCAGTCTTGGAAATCGACTGTCCGTTCCCCCCAATACTCAGGTTCATCGAAAGGGCGGCAAAATCATCGGAGGCCGACTCCGGCGACTGCGACAAGGTATATTCCAATTGTTTATAGCGTACCACAGCCCGGTTGAAATAGGCCATGACAAAAGTCGGATCCAAAGTAGTCACCCGGTTAAAATCGGCTATCGCCTCCGTGAAATCCTGCGCCAGCATATAATCGATCGCACGGCCGAAATAGGCGTTGGCATCTTCCGGATGCTGTGCGATCCGTGCCGAATAGGTATCGATGGATGTAAAGTGTGCGGCTACCTGCGCCTCATTCAAGGCGGCTTCCTGGTTGGTGAGCAACAATTTACGTCCCAGCACCATCCGGTTGTTAAAGGCTTCCACCATCTGGCTGTAATAGGTGATTTTCTTCACCGGGTCGGGTTTCTCATAATAGGTCAGGATGAACAGCGGCTCGAGGTCAACCTGTACATTGCGATCCTGTACTCTTCCGCGCACTTCGCTCTGGTATTTGCTGCGGCGTTCTTCCTCTTTATCATAAACGACAAGGCGGTTGAACTTATCGATATTCGTATCCGACTGTTCGCGGGTGTTGTTTTCTTCCGCAGTCTCTTCATCCTGGGTGGAAGCGGTAGAGGTGGCTGTCTGCGGCCGGGTCAACCGGTTTTTCTTCAACTGTTCTTCTTTTTCGTAGGCCAACCACTGGTCACGGTCGGCACCGGCGGTATCCCGCATCTTCCGTTTGGATACGGAACGGCTGTAATAGCCCGGGATGAAGTCGGGGTACTTGTTCAACACCACCGTGAAATCGTTCACCGCACCCTGATAATCGGCTGTCTCATGGCGGAGCAGCGCACGGTTATAATATGCCATATAGTTTTCCGGCTCGAGTTCGATCACGATATTGAAATCTTCGATGGCACGGTTGTAGTCGCCGACCTGGAAACGGAGCAACCCACGGTTGAACCGGGCAATCAGGTTACGGCTGTCCATGGCGATCACCTGGTCGTAGTCGGACATCGCCCCACGCAGGTCGTTCATCTGGTATCGCACCAACCCGCGGTTGATGTAATAACCGCTTTCGCGCGTATCCATCCGGATAGCCTCGTTCAGGTCGTCCAACGCCCCTTTGAGGTCGTTTGCCTGATAACGCAGGATTGCCCGGTTACCATAAGCAGGGGCATAATAGGGATCGAGCTGAACCGCCTTATCATAATCGGCCAACGCCTTCACCGTATCCCCTTTCTCGGAGTACATGGCTCCGCGGGTGAGGTAACTGATGGAGCTGCGCGGGTACTCTTTCATGATCAGTTCGAACGACTGTTCGGCCCCCTGGAAGTCTTTTTTCTGAATGTATGCCACAGCGCGGTTCACCATCATCTGCCTGTCGTCGGGTTTAAACTCCAGACCTTTGTTGTAATCGGCAATAGCGCCGGCATAATTATCCTGGCTCTGCCGCGCGATACCCCGGGCATAATACGCCTGCACAAGGAATGGGTTCCGTTCCAGGCACAGGTTGCAATCTTCTTCCGCCCCTTTGAAATCGTCGAGGTTGATCTTAGCCACCGCCCGGTAGAAATACGGTTCGGCAATCCAGGGTTTGGCCCTGATCACCTGGTTGAAGTATTGGATAGAGAGCACATAATCTTCAAAATACAGGGCATTCCGGCCGATCGCCAGCACTCGTTCTGTATTAACCTGTGCGAACATCGACAAGCAACAACCTGAAAAAAGAAGGAAGATAGCCAGTTTTTTACTCAATTTCATCATGGTACACGCGAATGAAAGGCAAAAATAAGGAAATAATCCAACGTGAAGAGTAGCAATCTCTTAAAAATAAAAAAACGCCCCCTTCAGAGGGCGTTTTCAAAAGACATCACACACGTCTGCGTGTACTTATTTCGGTTCGATGCGCACCATCGGTACTCCTTTACCGATCTGGTCGCCGGTCTTCACACAAATCTCCGTCACGATACCGTCGCAGGGCGCCACGATACGGTTCAACATCTTCATCGCTTCGTGAATAAGCAGGAGCTGACCGGTTTTCACCTTATCTCCCTTTTTCACTTTTAACTGGATGATGGTGCCGGGGAGGTTGGATTGCACTTCGCCCGGTATGGGTTTCTGATATACCGGACGGTTTATATACTTATTGGTAAGCAGCGTCTTGTACTTACGGGCAGTGACGATAAAGTCCACATAATTGCCCGCCGGCTGTGTCGCTGTTTGTTCTTCAGTCTTTGTTGCCATATAATCAGGTTTAATGGTGGATCAAAACGGGGGGATACCGTGTTTCTTCGGCGGACGGTTTTCTTCTTTCTGCGAAGAAACGTTGAGCGCGTGCAGTAACAACGAACGGGTTTCCTTGGGTTCGATCACCGAATCGATGAAACCTTTGGCAGCAGCCACATACGGGTTGGCGAACTTCTCAATGTACTCCTTCACCTTCTCCTGACGCATCTTATCTTGATCATCCGCTTCCATAATCTCCTTACGGAAGATGATGTTGGCGGCGCCTTCCGGTCCCATCACGGCAATCTCGGCGCTCGGCCAGGCAAACATAAAGTCGGCTCCCAGGTGGCGTGAGTTCATGGCGATATATCCACCGCCATACGCCTTACGCAGGATAACGGTGATCTTGGGAACCGTCGCCTCGGAATAGGCATACAGTACTTTGGCACCGTGACGGATCACACCGGCATGCTCCTGATCCACTCCCGGCAAATACCCCGGCATGTCTTCCAGCGTAATGATGGGGATATTGAACGAATCGCAGAAACGGATGAAGCGGGCGGCCTTGTCGGCACTGTCGCAGTCGAGCACACCCGCCAGATACATTGCCTGGTTGGCAACAAAACCAACGGTTTCCCCATTCATGCGTCCGAAGCCGACCACGATATTGGCAGCCCAAAGCTCCTGTACTTCCAGGAAGTCGGAATCATCAACGATGCACCGGATCACATCGCGTACATCATAAGGTTGTTTCGGATCGGAAGGAACCACGCTGTCGATGTTCATCTTCACCTTCGGTTCTTTCGGTTTGACCGCTTTCGCCTTTTCCTGGTTGTTCCAGGGAATGAAGCTGACCAATCGTTTTACCTGATCGAAACATTCGGTTTCGCTCAAGGCATAGAAGTGGGCGTTACCGGTGATCTCCGCATGTACACGGGCACCACCGAGGTCTTCCATCGAGATGTCTTCACCCAATACGGTCTTGATCACATTCGGCCCGGTGATGAACATCTTCGAGATATTCTCGACCACGAACACAAAGTCGGTCAATGCCGGTGAATACACCGCACCGCCGGCACAGGGTCCGAGGATCAGCGACAACTGCGGGATCACACCCGAAGCGATCGTGTTCCGGTAAAAGATCTCACCGTAACCGGCCAGCGCCCCTACCCCTTCCTGGATACGTGCGCCACCGGAGTCGTTGATTCCGATGATCGGACATTTCATCTTCAGCGCATGATCCATGATCTTGGTGATCTTGCGGGCATGCTGGAGACCCAGCGAACCGCCGGCCACCGTAAAGTCCTGCGCATAAATACATACCGGAGCACCGAAGATGGTACCGGTACCGGTCACTACCCCGTCGCCGGGGAAATCTTTTTTGTCCATTCCAAAATCACGACCGTCATGTTGCACAAACATGTCGTACTCATGGAATGAATTCTTGTCTAACAGGGAGAGGATACGTTCGCGGGCGGGGAGTTTACCCATTGCCACTTGTTTCTCAATTGCAGCTTCGCCGCCACCCTTTTCCACCTTCGCTTTTTTCTCGCGTAGTGTCAGGATGTTTTTCAATAAATCTGCCATACATTCAGAGTTTCAGATCATTAGTTTACTTATTTGACAGCTTTTGTCCGGTACGAACAACGGGCTGTCCCTTTTATAATATCATTTAGCTTTCCTTTGTTCATTTGCTTGCGGATACCGGAGATGTTGTCGATAAAGACATGCCCCTCCAGGTGTTCACATTCGTGCTGGACGACACGGGCGGCATAGCCGTCGATCACCTCTTCGCATACCTGCCGGCCGGCATCTTCATACCGGATCCGGATCGATTTCGACCGGGATACTTTCTCGTGTACACCGGGAAGGCTCAGGCAACCTTCTTCATAGCTGACAGTCTCTTCGCTCTTTTCCAGGAAAGAGGGATTGATCATCACCCGTTTGAAGTCTTTACATTCGGGAAAATCATCTCCCAACGCATCGGCATCGATCACCAACAGACGCAGGGAAAGGCCCACCTGGGGAGCAGCCAATCCAATACCGTCGGCATTATACATTGTTTCATACATATTCGCAATCAGCTGTTGCAGATTGGGGTAATCGGCAGGAACCTGCCCCGCCTCTTCCCGCAATACAGGCTGACCGTATAAATAAATCGGTAATATCATATTCGAAAGGATTGTTTTTTAGTTTCCAGATAACTTTGCAGGATAATCACAGCGCTGATCTCATCCACCAAGGCTTTGTCTTGTCGCTTTTTCTTTTTCAGTCCCCCGTCGAGCATGGCGCGATGTGCCAGCACGGAAGTAAACCGTTCGTCGGCATAATACACCGGGATTCCGGGCAAGGTACGTGTGAGGTGTTTCACGAACGCTTCGACATAACGCATATTTTCCGAAGGCTCGTTGTTCATTTGAAGGGGATAGCCAACGACAAAAGCGTCCACCGGCTCACGGGCAACATAGTCTGAAAGAAAGGAAACCACTTCGCCGCTGGGTACCGTAGCCAGTCCGTTTGCGATCAACTGCAACGTGTCAGTCACCGCCAGTCCGGTCCGTTTCCGGCCATAATCTATTGCAATGATTCGTCCCATCGGGTGCAAATATAAGGGAAAAACAGATACCAATTACACAATGGGTCGAAAAGTGTGCAATTATTATCCTTAATAAGCATTCCGTTCACCGGAAAACATATTGATAACGGTAACGACGATGATCTTCAGATCAAGGAAAAACGACCAGTTTTCGATGTACCACACATCCCGTTTCACCCTTCCTTCCATCTGTTCCAGCGTTTTGGTTTCACCCCGGTAACCGGTCACCTGCGCCCATCCCGTCACACCAGGCTTTACCAGGTGGCGAACCATGTATTTATCGATAATGGCCGAATACTGTTCGGTATGTCTCAACATATGCGGACGGGGACCAACGACAGACATTTCCCCTTTCAACACATTGACAAACTGCGGAAATTCGTCCAGGTTCGTACGTCGGAGGAAATCGCCGATCCGGGTTTTACGCGGATCGTCTTTCTGCGCCTGAAGGGTATCTGCTTCGGAATTGACCCGCATCGTCCGGAATTTGTAACAATCGAAATCCTGGCCGTATAACCCCGTCCGTTTTTGCTTGAACAGGATCGGACCACGCGAAGAGAGTTTAATCAGCGCCCCGGCAATCAGGTATAAGAAAGGATAAACAGTAATCAACACAGCCAGGGAGAATACGATGTCGAACGCCCGTTTCAGGACACGGTTGTATGCCGATTGCAACGGTTCGCGGCGCACAGTCAGCACAGGCACCGACTCAAGTACCTCCATCACAAGGCTCTTCTTTACATTCCGGTAAAATTCAGGAACGATATAGAAACGTACCATGTGCTTCTCAGCGAAGTTGAGCATCCGGAGGATCTTATCATCCTGCGTGCCGGGAAGGGTGCAATAGATCTCGTCGATATCGTTCGCCAGCACATAGTTCTCCACCTCGTGCGTCATACCCAGGTAATTGGGTAAGATATGTTTCAGCGAGATATTATCGTCAAAAAAACCCATCACATGCAACCCGTATGCCAGATCGTCTTTCATTACCCGGTATAGTTCCATCCCGTTTTTTCCGGCGCCCACGATCACAATCTTCTTAAAGCTATACCCTTTCCGGCGGTAATACTTCACCAGCATACGAACCAGGATACGCCAGATCGAAAAACCGACAACAGCGACTACATAAAACACCAACAGGAAAGTAGCCAGTAAATCGCCGATGTTCAGGAACATCAGGCAGGTGGAGAAAAGGATCAACAGGAAGGTAACCAGTAAAAACGCCCGTTGCACGATCTTATCCAGAAAGACGACCGACATATGGATTTGCAACGGCACAAAATAAAGCGAGAAGAAATAACAGAAATTAAGCAACAGCACCACTTCCCGCATCTGCGGCGTGATGGCATGGGTATAGAACGGACCCAGGAATGAATACACGAAAAAAAACAGGCCATTCAACACAAGCAGGTCACCCATGCCGATCATCCATTGGATCAAATAACCCTGTTTCTTACTGAAATCCATACCTTATTGCTTTAAGTTATGCAAAAGTAAACATATTATCGTGGCATCCAAAAAAAAAGCTGCCCCGAAAGGCAGCTTTTTCTACTATATGAAAACGTTTATTATTTGTTGGCGCGCATGATAACAACGCGGTTCCAGTTATTTTCCGGATACGGTTGTTCTTCCACACCCTTCCACTCGATTGTGATCTGGTTAGAGCTGATACCGTATTTGTCGATCAGTTCTTTGGCAACGGCTCTCGCACGTTTTTCAGACAACTTCATGTTGTAGTCTGCCTTACCAGTTTTCTTATCGGCATAACCAATCACCTTGATCGGAGCGTTGTTTTCTTTCATGAATTCAGCCGTGTTGAAGATATTGATCTGCTGGTTCTTGTCAACCACAGCACTGTTCAGACGGAAGAATACCACATTATCGATAATGTTGTTTTCGATAATGGCTGCCACTGCGGGAGGACATTCCGGGCAAGATACCGGACGTTTGCTCAGCTGTTCGTTTTCAGCACG
Organism: Tannerellaceae bacterium; assembly: GCA_031555735.1. Classification (GTDB taxonomy): domain Bacteria; phylum Bacteroidota; class Bacteroidia; order Bacteroidales; family Tannerellaceae; genus JAJDIA01. Next base: position 11,765 of record JAVBUE010000068.1, on the reverse strand, counting down.
CAGGGAGTTGATCTGGTTGTTCAGGTCGTTCAACAGTGCATAATCGGTCGGTTCGAGCACTTCGAAATCGGTCTTACCCAGTCTGAAGGTCAAACCTGCCGAAGCCTGTACGATACCATCCGTAAGGTGGTATTTGGAAACACGGTTGAACTGTTCGTTCAGCAGTGAGCCCTGTACTTCCACATTCAGATCCACGCGTTTGCTCAAACGGAAAGCGGTAAGGATACCGGCGTTCAGCGTAGGAGATTCCGTGCGGGGGATACCCTGGTTTTCAAAACGTTGCGCATAACCCAAACCTACCCAGGGGATCAGGTGGAACACCTTGGCGTCGTTATACGGAGCCCACAAGTTCGTAACATCCCACAACAGGTCTGCATGAGCAGCAAAATAGTTATTTTTCTGCTTGAACAGGTCGGAACCGCCACGATCTTCGAAACCTACGATCGGGCCGCCATTCAGTTGTACACGGAACCCAAGGATCGGGCTATACCATTTACCGAATGAAACCTGAGGAGCAAAGTTGATACGTTTGCCGAAATCGGCCTCACCATTATCATCACCAAACAAGACACTGGCGCCACCGGCAACAGAAATAAACCAGTTGTCACCGGCTTTGTTTTTCTTGAAATTCGTTTTGTAACCAGCCTCATTGCTATAACCTACCTGCGGTTTGTATTCCTGGGCAGAAGCCGCAAAAACACACCCGGCCAACAACGCAAAAAGTAATACTTTTGTCTTCATATTCTCTCAAATTAAATTAAAATCAATTTATCTGCTTAACACTCACAAGGTGCAAAATTATAACTTTTTAAAAATATAACAAAACATTTCGTGATTTTGTTTCATTTCACTCGAAATAGTTCAGAATCTTGAAGCCTCCATCCCGCAGATAAGATTCCTTTTTCATTATTTTCACATCGCCCTGCATCATATCCTTTATCAGCGCCGGCAGGTCGTAACGTGGCTCCCAGCCTAATTGTGTACGGGCTTTCGTCGCGTCGCCAATCAATAAATCCACTTCCGTGGGACGGAAGTAGAGCGGATCTATCCCTACTACTTCTTCACCGAGCCGCGCCTTCAGGTTTTCATAATAATCAGCCCCGACCCGTTCGCAAAAGATTGATTGATCTATATCATGCAGCACGGCTGTTTCCTCTGCCCCGCTTCCTTTATACATCACCTCCACACCAATCTCCGCAAAAGCCATCCGGATAAATTCACGAATGGAAGTGGTCACACCCGTGGCGATTACATAATCCGACGGTTCATCCTGTTGCAGGATCAGGTACATCGCGCGTACATAATCTTTAGCATGTCCCCAGTCACGTTGTGAAGAAAGATTTCCCATAAACACTTTTTGTTGCATACCCATCGCGATACGGGACACGGCACGGGTCACCTTGCGTGTCACAAACGTTTCCCCCCGTAAGGGCGACTCATGATTGAACAAGATCCCGTTCGACGCATGCATGCCATACGCTTCGCGGTAATTCACGGTGATCCAGTACGCATAGAGTTTGGCTACCGCATAAGGGCTGCGGGGATAAAACGGAGTCGATTCTTTCTGGGGCACTTCCTGTACCAACCCATACAATTCGGAAGTCGATGCCTGATAGATGCGTGTCTTTTTCACCAGGTTCAGCAGCCGTACCGCCTCGAGGACGCGCAAGGTACCGAGCCCGTCGGCATTCGCCGTGTATTCAGGCGTATCAAAGCTCACTTTCACATGGCTCATGGCTGCCAGGTTATAGATTTCATCCGGTTGTATTTCCCCGATGATACGAGTCAGGTTCAAACTATCGGTCAGGTCGCCGTAATGCAACACCAGGTTCCGGTTCTCCACATGCGGATCCTGATATAAATGGTCGATACGATCCGTGTTAAACATCGATGCCCGGCGTTTAATGCCATGCACCATATATCCTTTTTTTACCAGGTATTCCGCCAGGTAGGCGCCATCTTGTCCGGTGATCCCGGTGATTAATGCTGTTTTCATTATGCAGTGATTAGTGATGAAAGTTTCTTGAAGAAAGATTAATGGGAAAGATACCAACGATATAATAGCTCCACACCCTCGGCCAGTTCGATCCGGTGGCGCCAGCCCAGCGAATGAAGCTTCGTCACGTCGGTCAGTTTACGCATCGTACCATCCGGCTTGGATGCATCGAAAGAGATCGTGCCGGTAAAACCCAGCACATCCCGGATCAGGTAAGCCAGTTCGCGGATCGAGTGTTCCCGCCCCGTCCCTATATTGATATGGGTGTTACGCACCTGCTTACCGTTCCCTCTCAGGTCGGCAAAATCCACTTTTTCCATGACATAGACCGAAGCATCCGCCATCTCCTCGCTCCAGAGGAATTCGCGCATGGGTGTTCCCGTACCCCAAAGCGCCACTTCACCGGCACCGACGCCATACTTCGCCAGCAACACCCGGATCACCTCTTCCGGTTCCGTGCCCCCCACACCCTCTACCGGGCGTTTGCCGAGATCGGAACGGACTGCCTGCCAGTTGCCTGCCTGCAGGCTACGTGCCAGATAGATCTTCCGGATCATGGCGGGTAACACATGCGAACGTTCGAGGTCAAAATTATCATTCGGCCCATACAGGTTCGTGGGCATGACGGCGATAAAATTAGTCCCGTATTGGATATTATAACTCTCGCACAATTTGATACCGGCGATCTTGGCGATCGCATACGGTTCATTGGTATATTCCAGCGGTGAGGTGAGCAGGCAATCTTCCGGCATCGGCTGCGGCGCTTCACCCGGATAGATACAGGTACTGCCTAAGAAGAGCAGTTTCTTTACATTATTCATATAGGCCGCATGGATCACATTGTTCTGGATCATCAGGTTGCGGTAAATAAAATCGGCGCGATAGGTATTATTGGCAAGAATTCCCCCCACATAGGCGGCTGCCAGAAATACATAATCAGGTTGTTCGGCCGCGAAGAAGGCATACACGGCAGCCTGGTCGGTCAGGTCGAGTTCGGCATGCGAACGGAGCACAAACCGGGAATACCCCCGATCCCGCAGGTTATCCAAGATAGCCGACCCCACCAATCCCCGGTGTCCGGCCACGTATATTTTCGCTTGTTTGTCCATCCTTACTTCGCTCCTTTCAATAGGTTCAGCAAATACTGCCCATAGGAGTTTTTAGCCATCGGGGCGGCTACCTGCTTCAGACCTTCCGCATCGATCCAACCGTTGGTATAAGCGATTTCTTCCAGGCAGGCGATCATGTTACCCTGTCGTTTTTCGATCACTTCCACAAAGGTGGAAGCTTCCGAAAGAGAGTCTTGCGTACCCGTATCCAACCAGGCAAAGCCACGGCTCAACACCTGTACTTTCAGTTCACCCGCCTGCAGGAACACTTCGTTTACGGTAGTGATCTCCAGTTCTCCCCGTGCCGACGGTTTGATCCGGGATGCCACGTCAACCACTTTATTCGGATAAAAATATAAACCTGTAACGGCATAATTGGATTTCGGCTCTTTCGGTTTTTCTTCAATGCTGAGTGCGTTCCCGTTGGCATCCAGCTCCACCACCCCATAACGTTCGGGATCATTCACTTTGTAGCCGAACACCGTCGCTTTGCTTTCTTCTTCGGCCACGCGTACCGACTCCTTCAGCATTTTGGTGAATCCCTGGCCATAAAAGATATTATCCCCCAATACCAGACAGGCGGCATCGTCGCCCACAAAGCGGGAGCCGATGATAAATGCCTGCGCCAAACCGTCGGGCGAAGGCTGTTCGGCATAATCGAAACGTACGCCCAACTCCGATCCGTCGCCCAGCAACCGGCGAAATCCCGGCAGGTCGTGAGGTGTGGAAATGATTAATATCTCCCGGATACCCGCCAGCATCAGCACAGAGACCGGATAATAGATCATCGGTTTATCGTAAATTGGCAACAACTGCTTCGATATCCCTTTGGTGATCGGATACAACCGCGTACCGGATCCTCCGGCTAAAACAATTCCTTTCATACCGTTTTATTTAGTTAAAAAACACAACAAAGATAGGGCTATCCGACTGATGAACAAAACTTATGGCGTTTTTTTACTGTTTACTATATGACAATCAAAATAACAACAGACTATGCGTAACAGTTCATTTTTAATCCGATTATTCTGCGTGATCACACTGGCAACGACCGTATTCGCTTCATGCGAACAGAAGAAGTCACCCCAAACAGTCAACGGGAAAGTAATCGACAAGTCAGCGAACAACATCACATTGCTCACCGAGAAAGGCGATACCCTCCACATCAGCACCATGGATGCCGATCCTGAAAAGATTCCGGGAGTCATGCAGGAGGACAAAGTGAAGATATCCACCATCACCGAAAAGGAAAACGGGGAAGATGTCCTTAAAGCGATTGAGCTGACGGTGACCGAACCGGGAGCCTACCACAAAAAGTAACCTCAGAACACAAAGTCCACTCCTCCCATCACGATGGCTTTCGGCATCGGATAGCCGTCGTTGATGGTATAGCGGGTGGCTGTCAGGTTCTCTCCCTTGACAAAGAGGGTGAGCGAACGGACATCGCCGCCCCATTTATACGCTACCCGGGCATTCAACAAGGTATAGTCTTCTTTCTTCGGATCATCACCCGTCGTATTCGGATAGAGTCCGAAGATCGACTGCACGTTGACGGAAGCCGTCAGCCGTCCCGCCCTGTACATCGTTTCGGCGAAAAACTTATGCTCGGGCGCCGCTACAATTATTTTATTCGTATGCAGGTAACTGTAATTGGTGGTGAACGTCAGTTGTTTCAGGGGCATCCAGGCAGCTTCCGCCTCCACCCCTTTGTTATAAAAGCGGCCGATATTGGTAAGGGTACCTTTCACCGGTTGGATCATGTCTTTCCCGTCGATATAAAAGGCGGTCACTTCGGCGCGCAACGTATTGTCGAGAAAGTATTGGCCCACAGATACTTCATAATTCATCATATTCTCAGGCAACAGATCCGGGTTTGCATTCGAATAGGGAGGATACGAAATATACAATTCGCGCAGGTTCGGGCTCCTGAATCCTTTTGAAAGCGAGGCTTTGATTACGTTCCCTTCGAACAGGCGGAGCGACAGACCTGCCTGCGGTATCCATTCGTTGCCGTACGTGCTGCTGTGTTCATAACGCACACCGCCGTTTAGGCTCAACAAGCCGAACAGATCCTGTTGCATCACCACATACCCGGCCGTTTCGTTGACCGACTTATCCACGATCTCCCCAATGGAACCGTTGATCGAATCGTTCCATGCATGCCCCCCCCAGTTCTTATAGTCGATTCCCACGGTGAAGTTGTTACCCTGAATCAGTTGGAACGACTGGTAAAGCAGCACGCCCGTATTATGGTCGTCCGACCGGAACAGGAAACTGCGCGGCATCCCCCCTTCCTTATATCCATCGTTGATCTCGTGGTTTCCCCAGTTATAAAATAGTTGGATGGCGCCGCTCGACCGCTCGAACCGGTTTTCAAACCCCACCGATGCCGTACCCCGCAACACATCGATCAGGTTGTCGATCATCGGGGCAGCCTCCGATCCCGGATTTTGCGTCTTGTACTTTGCCAGGCTCACATCGCCCTTCACCTTATAATGGTCGTCCAGCCGGAAGCCCAGGTTGGCAAACCCGTTGGTGATCCGGAAAGCGGAATTTGGCCGGTGCCCGTCCGTACGGTCATGGTTCAAAGAGACAAAACTGCTGAAATTACCCGTATTGTAACCGTTATTGAGCATATACTTCTGCGTCTGGTAGGAGCCGTACATGACACGGGCCTGTGTACGCCGTCCCGGACGGGTATGCTGGCGGGTGATGATATTGATCACACCACCCATGGCATTGGAACCGTATAAGAGAGAACCGGGACCACGGATCACTTCCACCCGCTCTACATCGGAGGCCACATAAGTATCCGGCAGTGCATGGCCGAACACGCCCGCCCATTGGGGCTGACCGTCGAACAGCGTCAACACTTTGTTTCCCTGCCCCACTCCCCGCACATTCACCACACCGGCTGATCCCGAAGATACACCGAATCCGGTTATGCCCCGTTGGGTGACGAATAATCCGGGAATCCGTTGTGACAAAACAGGCAACAAGGCCGACTCGCTGCTGGCTTCTATTTCGCCGCGATCAACCACGGATACAGACAACGGCACCGTGTTGCGGTTGACCTGCCACTTGTTTGCCGTCACCACCACTCCTTGCAGATGGACCAGGCTGTCGATCCGATCAGGATCAGTGGGAGATCCGATCGCACTTCCCGTTACAGACCCCACTTGTAATACCGCGAAAACAACACACAACAGCCTCTTTTTCATTTGATCACAGATTTAATGCTTATAAAAAACAACGAGGCAAAAGTAACACAATTTTACTAATTTGTGTTACTTTCACCTCGCAAAAACGGCTATTTCGTGTCACAAAACGAAGAAAAGGTGTCACCCCGTTAATCGGCGCGGCTCATCACCAATTTCCCGTGTTTGATTCCTTTGATAGTAGTCAGTCCGTCGGACAGGTCGGTGAGACGATGCGCTTCACCCATGACCGTCGCGATATGCAGGCAGAAATTCTGGTTCACATAATATTGCGTGGACGAAAGGATCACATCCGTATAGCTTTGTTGCACAGCCGTAATCCGCGACGCGATTTCCTTTTTTTTCTGGTCGTACATGAGAATGATCGTACCCGCCACGATGTGGTTGCATTGCCACTTCGTTTCCGCCAGATTTTTTTCAATTAAAAAACGAATGGCCTGTGAACGGTTGGCAAAACCGTTGTTCAGCACGTAATTATCCAACGACTCCAGCAATTCATCCTCCAACGATACACCAAAACGCTTCAGTGACATAGTTTTAACAGTTAGCATTTACCGGTGGTAAAGATACAACTATTCTTTATAAAACAAATCGGAAGCAGACTTTCACAAGCCCACTTCCGAAAAAACGAATTGTCTAACCTAACTATTATTACTACAAAATTAGGTAATACATTTGGAAGTGTCAAATAATTTACATATAAAAGGTATCATTCCAGGTATTTATCCCTGAAATAGAACAACTTTTTACAGAATAGGACAAAACAAAGCAAACCTGCCACCGGATTATCTATCTTTGTATCCGCAAAAAAACGATGAATAACATGGAAAAAATCCGCTTCGGTATCGTAGGGACCAATTTTATTACCGACTGGGTGATCGCCGGCGCCAGCCAGGACGAACGGTTCGAACTCACCGCCGTCTGTTCCCGTACACAGGAAACAGCCGACGCTTTTGCCGCCAGATACCACATACCCTATACCTTCACCTCCCTGGAAGCGATGGCGCAAAGCCCGCTGGTGGATGCCGTCTATATCGCATCGCCCAACTTCCTGCATGCCGAACAAAGCATCCTGTGCATGCGCCACGGCAAGCATGTCCTTTGTGAAAAACCTTTCGCCTCCAATGCACGGGAAGTGCGTGAGATGATCGCCGCATCCCGGCAGTATCATGTCACGCTGATGGAAGCGATGAAATCCACGCTCACCCCCAACTTCAGGGCTGTACGCGACAACCTCCACCGCATCGGACTGCCCCGCTGTTATTTTTCTTCCTTCTGCCAGTATTCGTCCCGGTACGACAAATTCAAGGAAGGGATCGTATTGAACGCTTTCCGTCCGGAGCTGTCTAACGGGGCGATCATGGACATCGGCGTATATACGATCTATCCGATGGTAGTCCTCTTCGGGCGGCCGAAAGCGATACAGGCCACAGGCGTCGTCCTCTCGTCGGGAGCCGACGGGCAAGGCGCCGTCAACTTCCTGTACGACCACCTGAACGCGTCGGTGCTTTATTCGAAGATTGCCAACTCGGCACTGCCGACGGAGATACAGGGTGAAGAGGGGAATATCACCCTTGATAAGATCAACATCATCGGCAACGTACGCTTCACGCCCCGCCCCGCCCCCTCATCAGGCAAAGGAGCACTGCCGGAAGCCGAAGACATCAGCGCCCCTACCCTGAAAGATGAGTATTACTATGAATTAGCCGAATTCATCGACCTGATCCAGGCGGGCAACCGCGAATCCGCCATTAACAGCCACGCACATTCCCTGATCACCCTGGAGATCATCGATGAAATACGCCGGCAACTGGGAATAGTCTATCCGGCAGATAAGTTGTAAGCGAGGATTCACACCAGCAGATAAACCGACAGAAAGTGGCATACCGTACCGCCCAGCACAAACAGGTGCCATACGGAATGCATGAACCGGTGTTTGTCTAACAGGAAAAAGACCGTTCCCACCGAATAAAACAAGCCGCCGGCAATCAGGAAGTACAGCACCTCCATCTGCCCGTTTTGCCGGAACACCTCCGTCAGCGGTTTGAATGCGATCACCACCACCCATCCCATCAACAGGTAACAGCCGGTTTTCAGCAGGCTCTGCTTCTTCATGTGGCGAAAACTAAGCCACACACCCGCGATAGCCGACACCCATACGATGGTGAACAACAACCAACCCCAATACCCTTCCTGCCGGAGCGTCACCAGGGTAAACGGCGTATAGGTACCGGCAATATGGAAAAAGATGGCGCTATGGTCGAAACGCCGGAACAACAACTTCCGGTCGTCAGCCGTCGAAGCATGATAGAGTGTGGAAGTAACATACGACAGGGTCATGCAGACCGCATACACGGCAAAGCTGCCCATCACCCAGGGATCATCCGTACCGATCGCCTTGACCATCAGCACCCAGATCGCGATAAACCCGAACAACATTCCCGCCCCATGCGTAACCACATTGGCAAACTCTTCCCCCCTTGTCTGTTTTCTTGACGGCATTCCCCTTATTTTTATCTATTTCCACTGATTATCCCACAAATATACCACATCCCCCCCTATTTATCATTAATCATTAATCACTAATCATTAATCATTAACCATCACCTCATCCACCTCAACCTCACGCTATTCAGCACCACCGACACCGAACTGAGCGCCATGGCCGCGCTCGCCAGCATCGGATTAAGGAGTAGTCCGTAAGCGGGATAGAGCACACCGGCAGCAATCGGGATACCGATCAGGTTATATACAAACGCCCAGAACAGGTTTTGCCGGATCAGGCGAACCGTTTGCCGGGAGATACGGACGGCTTCAGGAAGCAACAGCAGGTCGGATGTCATCAGCGTCACCATCGCCACATCCATAGCGATATCCGTCCCTTTTCCCATCGCGATGCTCACGTCGGCACATGCCAGCGCCTGAGAGTCGTTGATACCATCGCCCACCATGGCTACCCGCCGCCCTTGTGACTGTAATACGCGTACATAATTTTCTTTATCCATCGGCAACATGCCGGCTTTGAAGGTATCGATGCCTAATGATTCGGCGACGAACCGGGCTGTATCGGGGTTATCACCCGTCAGCAGATGCACATCCACGCCCTGTTCTTTCAACTGGCGGACGGCAGCCTGCGAGGTGGGTTTGATCCGGTCGGTCACAGCCAGCACAGCGAGGAGTTCCTTTCCCCGTCCGAAATAGACGAGGCTCTTGCCTTGTTTCTGCCAGGCGCCCCAAGCTCCGTCAGCCGTCAACTGGTCTTCTTCAAAGAGGCTCTTGTTTCCAATCCGGTATTCCACCTGGTTGACACGCAGACGCACACCTTTACCGGTGAGGCTTTCGAAATCCGCCAGGTCGCAAGAGGAAGCGGCTTCCTTTTCGGCCCATCGGACGATAGCTGTCGCCAACGGATGTTCAGAACGGATTTCGGCCGAATAGAGGATATCCAGCAACGAGCGGTCGGCAGGCACCAGCCAACGGACGTCGCTCACCTCGGGACGACCTTCCGTTAGCGTACCCGTTTTATCGAGCACCGCCGTATTGATTTTGCACAAGGTCTCCAACGCCTGTGCGTCTTTGATCAGGATATGCTTATCCGCCGCTTTGCCCATACCCACCATCAGGGCGGTGGGCGTGGCCAGCCCCAGGGCACAGGGACAGGCGATGACGAGCACGGATACGGCAGACAACAGGGCGAATGAAAAGGCATCTGCCCCGCCCACGATCAGCCAGGCGGCAAACGACAGGATAGACAGCAACACCACTACGGGCACAAACACACGGCTGATCTGATCTACTATCCGTTGAATAGGCGCCTTACTGCCCTGGGCATCCTGTACCATCCGCACGATCTGCGCCAACACCGTAGCGTGCCCCACCGCTTCGGCTTCCATCGTGAAAGCGCCTTGCTGGTTGATGGTACCGGCGAAAAGGCGGTCGCCCGCCCCTTTCTCCACGGGGAAAGGCTCGCCGCTCAGCATGCTCTCGTCCACCGACGAGGCGCCATCCAGCAACCGACCGTCCACCGGTATCTTTTCACCGGGACGTACACGTACCACATCCTGCAGGTTCAGTTGGGCGATCATCACCTCTTCTTCCCGACCGTCTTTTACCCGCCGGGCGGTTTTCGGTTGCAGTGCCATCAGTTTGCGGATGGCGGATGATACATTCCGCTTCGCACGGTCTTCCATCAGCTTGCCGAGGAGGACAAAGGCGATGATAATGCCCGATGCTTCGTAATAGACATGGGGCTCGATCCCCCGCTCATAGAAAAACCGGGGATAGAACGTATTGAGCAGGCTGAACAGGAACGCGATCGAGGTACTCAGCGCCACCAGCGTATCCATCGTGGCATTACCGTGCATCGCTTTCCGAAAACCGTTGATGAAGAATGAACGGCCGCAGAATACCATGATCGCCAGCGCCAGCAGCATCATGATCCCGTTGGCATACGGCGCATGCATGAACAGCATGCCGTACAGCAGCAGGGGGATGGCCAACAACCAGGCGCCGATCGTACGGCGGCGAAGAACCACGTAACGCTTCCGCTCAAGGAATTCCAGTATATCGGCAGGATTCTCTTCTTCAATCACCAGGTCGTAGCCATCCTCCAATACGGCATGACGTATCTGTTGGAGGGTGATCGTCCGGGGATCGAAGGTGACCGACAAGGTTTCCGTGGCAAAATTGACAACCGACTGCTCCACCCCTTCCAGCCGTCCCACCGTTTGCTCCACGCTATTGGCGCAAACGGCGCAGCTCATATTCAACACAGGTAGTATGGACGTTTTCATCTGTTTCATAAGCCATTTATTCCCTTCGTTCCTGACAAACGCATCTGACATACGCCCCAAAAACGCATCAAAAGTACATATATATACTACAATAACAAAAAATGCGCGCCGGAAGTTGGCATTGCTGACATCTCCCAAATCTGCCAAAAAGGGATTAGTGAATTACCTGGGCTTTTTGTCAATGATGGCACAGTGCCACGAAGGGTGAAATGACCTATTACACGGAGTTTGGGGGAAACTGCTTCCACCTTCCACTAAGGGGTGTTATCATGCAGGCTTACACGATGTTAGATAGTGGAAGGGAGGTGCGTTTTTCCTTCCACTTTCCTTCCACCCTCCTTCCACTGTGTGGTAGTTGCTCCGGCAATCTCGTAGGGTGTCCCATTTTGAACTGGTACAGCCGGCATTTCTATCTGCGTGTAGATGTTGATCTATCTGCATGTAGATGTTGTGCGGACAACATCCAGACGTTGTCCGCACAACATCCGGCTCTTGTGAGCACAACATCCGGACGCAGATTGAAATATGGACATCTTTTTTTGTTTTTCAATGTGCCGCAAAGCTCAAAACTTCTACCTATGATTGTGTAATCATTTACCTATGGCAGTTCAAACATCTACCTATGGTTGTCAGATCATCTACCTATGGT
>JAVBUE010000037.1:0-43645 GCA_031555735.1 Tannerellaceae bacterium | reverse complement strand
TTTTTTATCTTTTTCCTTGGCCCCTGACGACTTATTGTGTCCAATTGACGGTATTAATTCAACATGTATCCTCAGCCTTACGGCCTTCTATACATGTACGTCTCTTGTACTACTTTGTTGTTCAATTATTCAAAGATCGTTTTACGTTTCTGCCAAATTTTTAGCGAACGTGGGTGCAAAGATAAGGGGTTTGATTTAAACCATCCAAACATTCCTCTACTTATTTTTCACTATTTATCATTCATTAACAAATTCCTCCGCAATCAGGACAAGTAACATTCGCATAGCCGTTTCGGCAGATCGATGGATAATCTCCTCACGGCCACCTTCTATACGAAACCGGCATGTATGCATCATCTCTTTTGCAATGACAGATATCCAAACTGTTCCGACCGGTTTATCAGGCGTACCTCCGGTTGGTCCGGCAATACCAGAGATAGCCATAACGCAATCACACCCCAAAGCCCGGATTGCTCCTTGCGCCATTTGTTCAACTACCGGACGGCTCACGGCCCCATGCTGCAGGATATCATCAGGCGATACCCCCAAGATATTTTCCTTTACCGAATTGCTATACGCCACGATACCACCGGTGAAATAAGCCGAACTGCCCGGCACCGCCGTTAACAGGGAAGCAATATATCCACCGGTACAACTTTCAGCCGTACCGACCATCCAGCCTTTTAACAACAAGACCTTGCCTAATTGGATTGACAATTGATTTTCCATTTTTACGCGTACATCATAATATTACCCGTGAAAAAGGTACCGCATCCATCGTGCAGAAGTCGCGATCCAAGAATTTATAATACCCCGTGATCGCCACCATCGCCGCATTATCAGTGGTAAAAGCGAAGGTCGGGATAAACACTTTCCACCCATACCTTCGGGCATGATCCAGGAAAGCATCCCGTAATCCTGAATTCGCCGACACCCCACCTGCCACCGCCACTTCATGGATACCCAAATCCTTGGCCGCCTTCCGCAGTTTATTCATCAGGATATCCACCACGGTAGCCTGCAGGGAAGCACACAGATCCTTCTTGTTTTCTTCGATGAAATCGGGATTTTCTTTCAGATGATCGCGCAAGGTATAGAGAAAAGACGTTTTAAGCCCACTGAAACTATAATCATACCCCTGGATATGAGGTTTACTGAAGGCAAACGCCTTCGGATCACCTTCATAGGCAAGCCGGTTCACCACCGGCCCCCCCGGATATCCCAGCCCCATTACTTTGGCGCATTTATCAAACGCTTCACCGGCGGCATCATCGATCGTCTGACCGATCACCTCCATATCCTTATAACTATTCACCCGGATGATCTGCGAATTACCCCCTGACACCAGCAGGCAAAGGAAAGGGAACGACGGCTGATCCGCATCCTCCGGTTTCGCCTTGATAAAATGCGCCAGCACATGAGCCTGCAAGTGGTTCACCTCGATCATCGGGATATCCAGCGATAACGCCAGCCCTTTGGCGAACGACGTCCCCACCAGCAACGACCCCATCAGACCAGGACCTCGCGTAAAAGCGATAGCATCCAGTTCTTTACGGTCGATCCCCGCCCGCTTGATCGCTTCGGAAACCACCGGGATGATATTTTGTTGATGGGCGCGCGAAGCCAGTTCGGGCACCACCCCTCCATACGCTTCATGCACAGCCTGCCCGGCGATCACATTGGAAAGCATCACGCCATCGCGGATCACAGCCGCCGACGTATCATCGCAGGAAGACTCAATGCCCAGTATCGTCACACTCATTCTCTCGCTATTTTTTCTGCAAAATTAATGATTTCTACGGCGATAATACGTAGTTTTGTACCTAAAATACAAGCGGAAGGTTATCAGAGGGCTCAAGTACATAATCATCATCCTGTTGACAGGTGTCTGGATATTCTACATCGTCCCGGTTATTTTGGTGAACATACCCTATGTACAACGCAAAATAACCGCGGTAGCTGTAGAAGAATTATCCGGCCGGCTGGGTGTTCCTGTCCAGGTGGAGCGTATTGATATCGACTGGCTCAACCGGTTGGTATTGGAAAACGTATCCCTGAACGACCAGGCGGGCGATCCCCTGTTTGAAGCCAACCACGTCTCCGCCGGCTTCGAGTGGATGCCCCTGCTACGGGGAAAGATCATCTTCACCACCACCCGCCTGTTCGGTTTCTCGCTGAACCTGCGGAAAGCCACGCCTGCCGATCCGCTCAATCTCCAGTTCGTGATCGATGCCTTTGCCAGCCGGGACACCCTCAAACCCTCGCCCGAGATCGACCTTAGGATCAACACCCTCCTGCTCCGCAAAGGACACATCACCTACCATATTGCCAGCGAAGACCCCACCCCGCAGAAGTTCAACCCCGCCCATGTCGATGTGCGCAATATCAGCGCCAACCTCTCGCTGAAAGCCTTCAATAAAGACAGCATCAACGCGAATGTCAAACGCCTGAGTTTCGAGGAATCCTCCGGCTTCAAGCTCGACCGATTCTCCATGAACCTCATCGGCAACCACGACAGCGCCTATATCGACAACTTCGAAGTGCGCCTGCCCCAGACCCGTATCCACATCAACCGGGCGGCGATGGATATATCCGCCGTTGACGGCATCTCCTCATTCCTCAACAACGCCCCCCTGGAGCTGAGTATCGCCCCCTCGCAGATCAACCTGAGGGAATTAAGTCCCTTTATCCCCGCCTTCGCCCATTTCAACGACACCATCCAGCTGGTTGCCCAGGCCACCGGTACGATCAACCACATCAACCTCCAGAAGCTCACCATCCGTCAAAGCAACAAACTGTTTTTCAGCGGCATGATGGATATGCGCGGCATCACCAGTCCCGGCGAAGCCTACCTCTTCGGGAAAGTAAACCAACTGCATGCCACTACCGAAGGCATCCGCGACCTGGTGAACAACTTTAGCAGCCTACCCGTCAAACTGCCCGATGCCATCACCCGGTTGGGTACGGTGAACTTCACCGGCGAGATATCCGGCTTCTTCGACAACCTCGTCGCTTTCGGCAAGTTCAACACCTCCGTCGGTTCTATCCAAACCGACCTGATATTCGGGCATAACCGGGAGAAGCATATCGACGCCTACCTCAGCGGCCATATCTCCACCTCCAACCTGGCGATCGACCGCCTGTTCGAAACCGGCAACCCCTACGGGAACGCCCGCTTCCAGGTGAAGCTCGACGCCACTAAACCCGCGGGAGGACAGTTTGCCGGCGCCATCGAAGGAGACATCGAACAGGTTGAATACAAGAAATACCTGTATGAAAACATCCGCCTGGCCGGCCATTTCCAACCGAACGGCTTCAACGGATATGTACAGATGGACGACCCGAACGGCCATGTTTACGCCGAAGGCATGATCCGGAACGAAGGACAACATTCCATTTTCAACTTCATGGCCGACGTACGGCAACTGCGTCCCGACAAGTTATTCCTGACCGATATATACGATTCGCCCGAACTCTCTTTTTCGCTCCATGCCGATTTCACCGGCAATACGATCGATAATGTAGAAGGCACCCTCCGGCTCGACAGCCTCGCATTCACCACCCTGCCCGACAGTTTTTACCTCCAAAAAATGGAGATCACAGCCTCCGGACGCGATGAAGAACGCAAGCTCACCATCGCCTCCGACCTGCTGAACGGGGAGATCGACGGCGCCTACTCCTTCTCCACCATCTATCCGAGCCTGTTCCGTACCCTGGATCTCTATCTCCCTTCCGTGGCGAAGATTACACAAGACCAGTCGCCGGTCAAAGAAAACAACTTCTCCCTCCTGCTCACGCTGGGAAATACCGAAACCCTGTCAAACACCCTGAAGCTGCCGTTCACCAACCTCACGCCAAGCCGAATCACCGGGCATTACAACAACCGGTACAATAAGTTCCGCGTCGAAGCCTTCATGCCCCGGTTCAAACTCGGCGGTTCGACGTTCGAAGGCGGCGTATTCACCTGTGAGAACCCCGGTGAAAAGGTAACACTCAGCCTCACGGCAGCCAACTACAACACCAAAGGGCTGCGCAACCATATCCAGCTCACCGCCGACGCGCAGGATAACCGCATCAACTCCCTCCTCAGTTGGCACAACAACAAAGAGCGGCAGTTCAAAGCCGACCTGCTCGCCTCCGCCTTCTTTGCCAACGATACCGACGAGCGCGGCAACTCTTCGCTGCGCACCGAGATATCCGTCAACAACAGCGCGCTGATCCTGAACGATACCCTCTGGCAGATCGAACCAGCCGCCATCACCCTCAGCCACGGCAAGGTCAATATCGACCATTTCCACGTCAGCAACGGGCACCAGTACGCGACGATCAACGGCGTGGTATCGTCCGACCCGCTCGACACCCTCAACCTCGACCTCAACGAGATCGAACTGAGCTATATCTTCGAAACGCTCAACATCCCCGTCCTCCAGTTCGGCGGGCGCGCCACGGGAACCTTCCACCTGTCCGACCTTTACGGCAGCCGGATGCTGAACACCGACCTGGAGGTGCAGAACTTCTCTTTCAACAAAATCGATCTCGGACGCCTCAACCTCTATAGCGAATGGGACGACGCGCAGCGCGGCATCCTCATGCTCGGAACGGTCTATAAGAACGACAGCACCTGGACGGATGTAAGCGGATACATCTTCCCCGTCAAACCCAACGAAGGCCTATCGCTCTATTTCGACGCGAACGATATCAACATCGCCTTCCTCCAGCCCTTCCTCGCACAGGTAGTATCCAACGTGCAAGGACACGGATTCGGGCAGGTACACCTCTTCGGTCCCTTCAAAGAGCTGACTGTCGAAGGCAAAGCCTATGTGGAAAACGCCGGGATGGGGGTCGATTTCCTCAATACCTACTATACCTTTTCGGATTCGGTTTTGCTCACGCCCTCGGCCGTGGTGCTGAACAACGTCGCCGTACACGATAAATTCGGCAATACCGGACGCGCCAGCCTGCAGTTCAACCACAAGCATTTCAAGGAATACAACTTCGACGCCCGCTTCCACTCCAACAATATGTTGGTGTACGACCAGTCGCAACGCAACAGCCCCCTGATATACGGGACAGTATTCGGCAGCGGATCGGTGGATATCAGCGGCAACAAGAACCTGGTGAACTTCGACATCAACATGCAAAGCGGACCGAAAACATCCATCGGGTTCAACTTCATGACCAACACCGCTTCCGACGAATACAGCTTCATCACCTTTGTGGACAAGAGCCGGGCGACCGGGATCGACAGCTTGTTGAACGGAGGGAACGGCGGCGCGCAGACATCCTTCCCGACCGAAGAAGGCGCCGAGCTGCGCATGAACTTCCTGGTTGACATCACCCCCGACGCCACCATCGAGCTCATCATGGATCCTGCCAGTGGCGACCGCATCAAAGGCAACGCCAGCGGCAGCATGCGGGTGGAATACGGCAACAAGACCGACCTGCGCATGTATGGCAACGTAGAGATCGTGGATGGCAGCTACAACTTCAGTCTCCAGCAACTCATCCACCGCGATTTCAAGATACGCGAGGGCAGCACGATCAACTTCAACGGCGATCCCTTCAATGCCAATATGCGGGTGAACGCCATCTATAACCTGACGGCCAACCTGGGCGACCTCGACCAGGAACTGCTGCGAGAGAGTTCACGCGCCAACATCCCCGTCAACTGCGTGCTGAACCTCGACGGCATGCTGCGTAATCCGGCTATCTCGTTCGCCATCGAGCTGCCCAGTTCCAACGAAGAGCTGCAACGCCAGGTGCGCAGCTTTATCGATACCGAAGATATGATGACGCGCCAGGTAGTCTATCTCCTTGTGCTGAACAAATTCTATACGCCCGATTATACCAGCAACACCGGACAGAACCGGTCGGGCGAATTCAGCGCCGCCGCCTCATCAGCCATCTCTTCGCAACTGTCCAGCATCCTGAACAGCATCACCGACAAGGTACAGATCGGCACCAATATCCGTACCGGACAAGCCGGATTCGCCGAAGATACGGAAGTGGAGATGCTCCTTTCGAGCCAGATGCTCGACAACCGCCTGCTCTTCAACGGCAACTTCGGTTATCGCAACAGCCTCATGCAACAACGCAACGTGTTCGTGGGTGAGTTCGACCTCGAGTATAAGTTGACCCCGGCCGGTGATATCCGCCTGAAAGCCTACAACCATGCCAACGATATGTACCAATCGTTCAAACAATCCCTCACCACGCAGGGCGTCGGCATCCTGTTTAAGAAAGACTTCAGCCATTTCTTCGACCTCTTTATGCGCAAACGGCGCCTCACCGTCCCCGCGCCGAACGACAACATCCCATACGAAGACCGGCGTCCGGGGCAATGGTAAAACAAAACATCCGCACGATCTATGTGCGGGATCGCACAGAAGTAATACCGTTAACCGAATGGTCTCATACCACGAAGCGGAAGGAGTAGTTGTCCCACCCGGGTGGGACACATATTCCACCAAGGTGGGACATACGTTCCACCCAGGTGGAACACATGTCCCACCCGGGTGGTACAACTAAAACATTAGTATGCCTGCAAGAGAACGTAGTAATGATCGTACTACTTCTATCGTATCCTGCTATCAGTGCGTCTTAGGCTGGGTAGCCAGGCTGACGAGATACATCATCAGGAAAGAGAGCGGCAGGGCGAATACCAGCGGGTCGATGGCAAACCAGGGATAGACGTCGATCAGCACATCACGGCCGAGCAACGCCTTGCATAACCCCAGCGGGGCCGCTTCCGCCCTATGCAGGAATGCCATGCAGAAGAGGCTGGACAGGATCCCTGTCCACAAGCTGGCGAGGGCGCCTTGTTTGGTAGCCTTCTTCCAGTAGAGCGAGCAGAAGTAGGCCGGCAGGAAAGTGACGGCGCATACCCCCATGAACAATGCCGTCCCGCGGGCGATGATACTGGCGCTCAACACATAACAGATGATATAACTGAGGATGATCGAGCAAAGCACGCCGAAGCGGATCCCCATCGTCGAATTCGGGTCTTTGACACGTCCCAGCCGGGGGAAGATATCCGCACCAAAAGCGCTCCCCATCGTGTGGAACTGGGCGCTCAGCGTGGACATGCTGGCCGACAGGATACAAAGCATAAAGAGGGCGCCGAACCAGTCGGGCATCGCCTCATCGATAAAGAGCGGGATGATCTTATCCATATCCTTCGTCATATCCGCCGCCACCATCCCGTGCTTCTCCATAAAGAAAATGTTTGAAAGGGGACCGATATGGTAGATCGCCCCCACCACGAGGAAGATAAACAGACAGCCGATCAGCACGCCCCGGTTGAGTTGCTTGTTACTACCCACCGTCATGAAGCGCACCACCAGTTGCGGTTGCGCCAGGCAGCCGATGCCCACCCCCAGGATCAGGGAGGTGACCAGGGTGTACCATTGCGGCGATCCGGTGACCGGCATAGCCGTCCATCCCTGGTGCCCGAGGGCATGGTAGCGTTCGGGAACGAGCGGCGCCATCTCCGTCAGCGTACGGTTGGCTTCCGTGAATCCCATCCCGATAATATGATAGAACCAGAATAGCATGAAGCCCATACAAATCACCATGATCACGGCCTGGAGCGCATCCGTGTACATCACCCCTTTCAATCCGCCGGAGATCACATAGGCGGCGACCACGAGGGTGAAGACAAGCAGGGCGAAATCGTAGTCCACCTGGAACATCTGTTCCACAAACACCGCGCCCCCCTTCATCACCACCGCCGCGTAGAGCGGCATACCGATGAAAACGATCGCAGCCACGAACACCTGTATCGTTCGCGACCCATAATGGATGCCGAGGAATTGT
Organism: Tannerellaceae bacterium; assembly: GCA_031555735.1. GTDB lineage: Bacteria > Bacteroidota > Bacteroidia > Bacteroidales > Tannerellaceae > JAJDIA01. Next base: position 35,830 of record JAVBUE010000037.1, on the reverse strand, counting down.
GGGAAGGTGCGGGCGTTGTAATGCGCCCCGATCGCACGTGTCTTGCGTCCGAAGAAGATAAAGGCCACGATCACGCCCATCAGCATATTCAGCACGCACAGCCATTGGATACCCATCCCGAAGGTAGCCGCCACGCCGCCGAAGCCCACGATGGCCGACGCCGAGATAAAGGTAGCTCCGTACGACAGGGCCATCAGCAACGTGCCCGTCTTTCGTCCCCCCAGGAGGTAATCACTCGCGTCTTTCGTCCGCCGGTAGCCCAGGTAACCCAGAAATGCCAGTACGAACATATAAACCAGTACAATGATCCCTAATACTAATGTACTCATGGCTGTGTATTTTCAGGGTTATTACTATCGTTGTCTTCTCTGTTCCACCAGGTTATTCCGTACCAGATGGAGAATACCAGGCAGCCGATACCCAGAAGGTAGGCCAGGATAATACCGGGGTCGTTGATGCCGAACATCTGTTTTGAATGATTAAATGATTAATGTTTAATGTTTAATGATACATGAGGATTCGTAGGGGCGCCCCTTGTGGGTGCCCGTTAGTTACGTTCATGCGCAGATCAAATCCGGAGAAGGTCGCTTTCGCAGATGTAATCCAGATTATTGCGGCGGATCACTTCCCGGGCACTCTCCCGGTTATTGGTGCGGATGATGATGACGGAGCTGCCGTTGATCGAGAAGCAATACATGTACTCGATCGTCAGTCCCGCCTGCGTAAAACAGCCCAGCACACGGGCAAAGCTTCCCGCCTGCGAATCGGTCTTGATTGCCAGCACGTCGGTGAGGTTCACGCTCACATTATGTTCCTTCAGCAGTGTATAGGCTTTCTGCGGATCGCTCACGATCATACGCATGATACCGAACTCCATGGTATCTGCCACCGTTGCCGCGATGATGCGGATGTTCTCACTGGCCAGCAGGTCCAGTATGACACTCATGGTCCCGTACTTGTTTTCCAGGAAAATGGAGATTTGATGTACTGTCATAACGTCGGATATATTAGAGGTTGAACGATCAGAAAAGTTTCCGGAGGTCTTTCACGCGTACCGCCTTTCCTTCGGATACAGGCAGCGAGCCTTTGCTCACCAGTTTGACGTGGGGCGTGATCAGCAGTTCGTCGCGCAACTGGCGGGTGATGCTCTTCGTCAGCCGTTGCAACACTGTATAATCGTCGGTGAAAAGGCTGTTCAGCTCCACCTCGATCAGCATCTCGTCGCTGTTGCTGATGGTTTCGAGGGTAATGAGGTAGTTGCTTCCCAACTCCTCGAACGCCATCAGTATCTTTTCAATCTGGATCGGGAATATATTGACGCCTTTGAGGATGATCATATCATCGCTCCGCCCTTTGAAGCGGGCGAGGCGTTTGTGCGTACGGCCACAGGGACAGTCGCCGGGAAGGATACAGGTGAGGTCGCGGGTACGGTAACGCAACAGCGGCATGGCTTCGCGCCGCAGGGTGGTGAGCACCAGCTCGCCCGTTTCACCGTCGGCTACCGGTTCGAGGGTGACCGGATCGATCACTTCCACGATCGTATAGTCTTCCCAGATATGCAGCCCGTTCTGCTCCGTACATTCGAAAGCCACGCCGGGGCCGTTCATCTCCGACATACCGAAGCAGTTATATGCTTTCACGCCCAGCAACTGTTCGATGCGGCGGCGTTGTTCTTCGGAATGCGGTTCGGCGCCGATGCAGATGGTATGCAGTTTGGTATCCCGCTTCGGATCGAGCCCTTCGGCATACATCACCTCGGCCAGGCGCGTGGCATAGCTGGGGATGATATGCAGGCAGGTAGTACCGAAGTCGGTAATGAATTTGATCTGTCGTTTGGAATTTCCCGCCGCGGCAGGTACGGTGAGCGCGCCCAGCTTCTCGGCGCCATACTGGAAGCCCAGTCCTCCGGTGAACATCCCGTAGCCCGAAGTATTCTGGAACACGTCCGTATCACGCAATCCCACCATATACATGCAACGGGCTACCTGGTTCGCCCAGTCGGCTATATCGCCGGCAGAGTGGAGCACGACGGTGGGATTACCCGTTGTCCCACTCGAGGAGTGCAGGCGCACACACTCTTTCAGGGGAATGGCGGCCATCCCGTAGGGGTAGCTGTTACGCAGGTCTTCCTTCGTGGTGAAAGGGATCCGTTTCAGGTCGTCGAGCGAGCGGATACCGGAGGCTGTAATGCCTTTTTCCGCGAACAGTTTACCGTAAAAGGGCGACTTCGCTGCCAGTTCAACGGTTTGCCGGAGACGTTCCAGTTGGAAGCGTTCCAGGTCGGGACGGCTCATGGTCTCGATGTCTTTCTGCCAGTATTTATCTGTCATAATCTATTAAACTGTGTAGTTTTTCGTTGATTAAGAGCGCAAATGTATAGCTTTTTCCATGAAAAGGCACATTTTTTGTCGGAAATTATAGAAAATCAGGCAACAAAAATATCCGGCACACACAGGAAAAAAAGCGCCGCCTGATTCAAAATAAAGCTCCCTCCACCCATCGCTTTTCCCTTAATTATACGTATGTTTGCAGTGGATACTTAATTGACCTGATAGAATTATTATGAGAATAATGTCATTTCTCTGTGTTTTTTTGTTCTCGACATTCATACCACACAAAGCCACCGGGTCGGGAGATTACCAATTTAACCGGATCTCCACAGAGCATGGATTATCCAGCAGTGAGATAAAATGCATATATAAGGATAGCAACGGTTTTATGTGGTTTGGGACACCGTCGGGATTGAACCGGTATGACGGGCGACAGATCCTGCGTATCAACCAGGATCTGAGCTTGCTGAAAGGGTCGGCCAATAACGATATCGAACGTATCGAAGAGGCTTCCGATGGCAGGCTGTGGATGCGTACGGCGTTCGGTTACACGATCTACAACCTGCACCAGGAACGTTTCGAATACGATATCACCCCCCAGGTACAACAACTGGCCGGTGTGACCGCCTTCCATCGCCTGTATATCGACAAAGCGAAGAATTACTGGTTCGTCACGGACGACGATATCCGCTTACGCAACCCCAACAAAGACACCTATACCGTCCTTCCGTTACACAAAGGGAGCGAAACCAATCCGCACACGCTGGTGGATATCGCGCAGGGTGAAAACCGGTACTGGCTCCTGTACACCGACGGGCTGCTGGAATGTATGGACGCGCAGACCTACAAAGTCATCGGCCAATACACCGGACTGCAGGAGAAGATCCCGGCGGCAGGCATCACCACCCTCCGCCTGTTTATTTGCTCCACAGGTGATGTGTGGGTATATGCCATCAACAGCGAAATAGGCGTGGCCTCCTTCCATGCGCTCAACAATACATGGAATTTTTATGCATCGTCTTATCCGGCATCCCATCCCCTCTATATCCCGACCAATATTGTTTTCGCCCTGACGGAAGATACGAAAGGGAATATATGGATCGGATCGGATCATGGCGGCATCACACTGATCAACCCAAAGAAAGGGACGAAAGAATATATCCGCCATAACGGGTTCAACCCCCTGAGCCTGCCCGAAGATGCGGTCAAAAGTATCTGGTGCGACGACCAGGGGATCATCTGGCTCGGCACCTACAAACAGGGAGTAGGTTATTACTACGATGGGATGTTCCGGTTCAAATCGCGGGATCAAAAGAGCCAGATCCCCTATCCCGATATCAACTGCTTCCGGGAAGATGCGAAAGGCAACCTCTGGATCGGCACCAACGGGGGCGGATTGATCTACTACGACCGCAAGCTCGACACATATACCCGGTTCACCCACCGTCCGGGAGATCCTTCAACCCCCTCGGGCGATGTGATCGTGAGCATGGCGTATGATGCGGCAGGCAAGCTGTGGATCGGCTATTACCTGGAAGGGCTCGACTGCTACGACGGGCAGCGGTTCACGAACTACCGCCAGAACCTCAGTGATCCGGAAGGGATGACCGACAATAACTTCTGGGTACTGACACCCGACAAGAACGGGCTCCTCTGGGCAGGTACGCTGAACGGCGGCGTGCTGCTGATCGATCCCTCCACCGGTAAACGCCTGAAACGCCTCGATTGCAACGGATCGGCCTATGCCATCATCCAGAAGAAATCGGGCGATATACTGGTGGGAAGCCAGGGAGGAATTACCATCTACAACAAAGAAGAAGACCGGCTGGCACCCTATGAACCGGAGGCGCTAGGGGATGTGCAGCTCACCCGTTACGACATCAGCAGCCTACATGAAGACAACCGCGGGTTGATATGGATCGGGACACGCAACGGGCTGTTTGTGTTCAACCCCTTCTCGGGCAGGCATCACCTGTTCAATTCCAACAACGGGCTGGCAGCCGACCTGATCCAGAATATCCAGGAAGACGAAGCGCATAACATCTGGGTATCTACCAACCTCGGACTGTCGATCGTCGGCGTTTATACCAAAATGGAAGAGCCCGGCTATTTCTACCATATCAACAATTACAGCGCCGAAGACGGGCTGACCGGGCGGCAATTCAATTTCAGCGCCGGTCTCCGCACGTCGAAGCAGGAACTGGTATTCGGGGGCATATCCGGATACAACCTGTTCCTGCCGTCGGAAGTGACGCATACGATAGGCAATCCCCGGGTCGTACTCACCGGATTGCATATCTTCAACAACATGATCCGCCCGGGGATCAAGTACGACGGACGGTACCTCCTGAAAGAGAGCATCACCCGGGTCAAAGAGCTGGAGCTGAACTACAAGGATAAATACTTCACCCTCTCGTTTGCCGCCCTCGACTATACGGATGCCGGGCGGGCACGCTATTACTACAAGCTGGAAGGGTTCAACAACCAATGGCTGGAGGCTGACCGGGAAAGCCGGAAGGTGACCTTCACCAACCTGAGCCCGGGACACTACGTGTTCCACCTGAAAGCGATCAGCAACGACTTATCCGACGGGGGATATCCCATCGTCCTCCCCATCACCATCCATCCGCCGTTCTGGCAAACCATCTGGGCTTGGATGGCGTATATGCTGTTGGTAGTAGGCTTCCTCCTCTACTACTGGCGATATACGGCCCGAAAAGCCGAAAAGAAACTGATGTATGCCCGCGAACGGATGCAAACCGTCCAGCAACACCAGATCCATGAGATGAAACTCCGCTTCTTCACCAATATCAGCCACGAATTCCGTACCCCGCTGACATTGATCCTCACACCCCTCGAAGGGCTGCTGAAGAAAACACAGGATCCGGACGACAAGGTGACGCTTACCATCATCCACCGCAACGCGCAACAACTGCTCCAGTTGGTGAACCAGCTCCTCGACTTCCGCAAGCTGGATGTACGCGGCCATACGCTCAACAAAGCATTCAACGACCTGGCCGAACTGATCCGCGAACAGTCCGAACTCTTTACCGAGCTGCTGTCGAACAAACGGATCACCCTGGCTATCCGCACAGAGCCGGATCACCTCTATACGAACTTCGATGCCGACAAGATCGCCAAGGTATTAGTCAACCTGCTGTTCAACGCCCAGAAATTCACCTCCACAGGAGGACATATCGAACTGTTCATGCAGGCCATCCCGGAGGAGAAAAAGGTGCGGATCACGGTGTCGGACAACGGCATCGGCATTCCCGAGGAAGCGCTCGAGCGGATATTCGAACGATTCTACCAGGTGAAGCAGACCGACGAGGTGAACCACCAGGAAGGAGGCAGCGGCATCGGGCTGCACCTGGCGAAGGAATTCGTCACCCTGCACGGCGGCGAGATGTGGGCGGAGAATATCCCCGCAGGAGGTAGCCGCTTTACCATAGTGCTGCCCATCGAAGAGGATACTTTCGTCACCCGGCAGGAAGCGGCAGCCAAACCGGCCGAACCACGTAACACCGAACCGGCGGCGGAGACCAACGGCATAGACGGCCTGCTGCTGATCACTCCTCCCGCCATTCCCGAAGAACGGCCGAAGTTGCTGATCGTGGACGATGTGGATGATTTCCGCCTCTACCTCTCCGGCCGGTTGAAAGAGCAATACACCATCCTCGAGGCTTCCAATGGTATCGACGGGCTCGAGCTCGCCCTACAGGAGATACCCGATATGATCCTCACCGACGTGATGATGGCGCGCATGGACGGCATCGAAATGAGCAAACGGGTGAAAGCCGATATCCGCACCTCCCATATCCCCATCATCCTGCTCACCGCCAAGAGTGGCGAAGAAAGCAAACTGGAAGGGCTGGCGGCAGGCGCCGACGACTATATCACCAAGCCTTTCAACATGGACATCCTGATCGTCAAGATACACAACCTGGTTGAACGGCGGCGGATGAAACGGGAAGCATTCCGGGAACAGATACGCATCGAGCCGTCGAAAATAGCCGTCAGCTCACTGGATGAGAAGCTGATACGCAAGGCGATCGAATATACGGAAGCCCACATGTCGAACCCCGAGCTGTCGGTAGAAGAACTGAGCCGCGAGGTTGGCATGAGCCGTGCTACCTTATATAAGAAGATATTGTCGCTCACCGGACGGTCGCCCGTGGAGTTTATCCGGGTCGTCCGCCTCAAACGCGGCGCACAACTGTTGAAGGAAAGCCAGCTCACTGTTTCGGAGATCGCCTATATGGTCGGATTCAATAATCCGAAATATTTCCGGAAGTATTTCAAAGACGAATTCGGCGTGTTACCCTCACAATACGGGGGAAAAGATGAGTAAGGGTCGTAGATAATCGTTACATTTGCGCATTTATTACACGGCGACGGAATGACATACGCAGAGACGATCGACTATCTATACAGCAGTACCCCGGTATTCCAACACAGCGGACCATCCGCTTATAAACCGGGACTCGGCACCAGCCTGGCACTGGACCAGCTGTTCGATTATCCGCATACGGCCTACCGTACGATCCATGTGGCGGGCACCAACGGCAAAGGCTCTGTGAGCCATCTCCTGGCCGCCGTCCTGCAAGAAGCGGGCTACAAAGTGGGACTATATACCTCCCCGCACCTCTTGGATTTCCGCGAGCGGATCCGGGTGAACGGGCAACCGGTCGCCGAGCAGTATGTGGTGGATTTTGTCTCCCGGTGGCGTAGCCACTTCGAACCGCTCCGTCCGTCTTTCTTTGAACTGACATCCACCCTCGCATTCGACTATTTCCGGGCGCAACAGGTGGACTATGCGGTGATCGAAACAGGGCTGGGCGGACGACTGGACAGCACAAACATCCTTACTCCCATCCTGAGTGTGATCACCAATATCAGCTTCGACCATATGCAGTTCCTGGGCGATACCCTTCCGGTCATCGCTGCCGAGAAAGCCGGTATCATCAAGCCCGGCGTACCGGTGGTGACCGGGGATGTGGACGACCGCGACGTGCTGGAGGTTTTCATCCGCAAAGCCATCGCCGAACGATCACCCCTCTACCCTTCCACCGAGCTATGTCCCCACGTATCCATCCGGAAAGTGGACGGACGGTGGAGCTGTGACACCGCCGACTTCGGAACCGTAACCGGCGAACTGCAGGGCGCAGTCCAGCAATACAACATGTCCACCGTACTCACCGCCCTCCGCGTGCTGGTGAAACAGGGCGTCCAAATACCGTCGGAAGCCGTGCGTGAAGGATTCGCCCGCGTGACCCGCCTCACGGGACTGATGGGACGCTGGCAACAGGTGGATACCGCCCCCGTTACGATCTGTGACACCGGACACAATACCGGCGGATGGACATACATCGCCGCCCAGCTCCAGGAAACACGACAGGCGCATACCGCCCTCCGGATGATCATCGGGATGGTGAATGATAAAGATATCAACGGCATACTGGCGCTTATGCCCGCCGACGCCGTATATTATTTCACGCAGGCATCCATCCCCCGCGCCCTCCCGGCGGAAGAACTGGCAGCCACAGCCGCCCAACACGGGCTGAAGGGGAACACCTATCCGTCTGTAGCCGACGCCGTACAGGCCGCCCGCACCGATGCCGGGACAGACGACCTTCTGTTTATCGGCGGCAGCACCTTCATCGTGGCCGACTACTTCGCATTTACTCATCGATTAAACACATAGTTATGACAGAAAAGACTCACAAACTCATGAGCGACTCTCCCGCCATCCGCTGGACCGCTTTGCTTTTCCTCTCGTTCGCCATGTTCTGCTCGTATATCTTCATGGATATACTTTCGCCGATCAAGGACCTGATGCAATCCACCCGCGGATGGGATTCCACGGCTTTCGGCACGATGCAGGGATCGGAAACCTTTCTGAATGTCTTTATTTTCTTCCTTATTTTCGCCGGAATCATCCTGGATAAGATGGGTGTCCGTTTTACGGCGATCCTGGCAGGCGCAGTGATGCTGATTGGTGCGTCGATCAATTGGTATGCCGTGACGGAAAGTTTCACGGGGAGCGGTTTGGAGAAGTGGTTCACCGAAAACCTGAACTACATCCCCGGCTTCGACGAGTTAGGCATATCGCCGTTCTACGAAGGGATGCCCGCCTCCGCCAAATTCGCCTCCGTCGGTTTTATGATCTTCGGATGCGGCGTGGAGATGGCCGGTATCACCGTATCGCGCGGGATCGTCAAATGGTTCAGGGGCAGGGAACTGGCGCTGGCTATGGGATCGGAGATGGCGTTGGCTCGTTTAGGTGTGGCCACCTGTATGATATTCTCCCCCGTCTTTGCCAAGCTGGGCGGACAGATTGATGTGTCGCGTTCGGTAGCCTTCGGCGTGGTCTTGCTGATGATCGCCCTGATCATGTTCATCGTTTATTTCTTTATGGATAAGAAACTGGATGCGCAGACAGGCGGAGCCGAAGAGAAAGACGATCCGTTCATGATAAGCGATATCGGCAAGATTCTGTCGAGCAGCGGCTTCTGGTTGGTGGCTTTGCTGTGCGTGTTGTATTATTCGGCAATTTTCCCCTTCCAGAAATACGCGGTCAATATGCTGCAATGTAACCTGACGTTTACGGAAGTGCCTGCCGGCTCGTTCTGGGCGTCAAACACGGTGACGATCGTACAATATATTATTATGTTGGTGGTGGCGGCTACCGCTTTTGCCAGCAATTTCAGCAAAAGGACAACAAAAAGCCTGTTGCTGGCCGTCTCTGTCGTTTGTCTTGTTATTTTCTGTTACATGGGCTATATGCGCCAGTCGGCAGAAACTATTTTCGCAGTATTCCCCCTCCTGGCGGTAGGTATCACGCCTATCCTCGGCAAGTATGTGGACAACAAAGGCAAGGCGGCGTCCATGCTGATGTTCGGTTCCATCCTGCTGATTATCTGCCACCTGACGTTCGCGTTCGTATTACCGCTCTTCAAGGGCAGCGATATGGGTGTGATCGTAGCTTATATCACCATCCTCGTTCTCGGAGCCTCGTTCTCGTTGGTACCCGCCGCCCTCTGGCCTTCCGTGCCCAAGCTGGTGGACAGTAAAGTGATCGGATCGGCGTACGCGCTGATCTTCTGGATCCAGAACATCGGCCTCTGGCTGTTCCCGCTGCTGATAGGTAAAGTACTTGACGCATCAAACCCGGACATCGTGCAGGCGTTGAAAGACGGCTCCATGACACCCGAGGTGGCGGCCACGTCGTACAACTACACCAATCCGCTGATCATGCTTGCCTGCCTCGGTGTTGCCGCCTTAATCCTTGGTTTTATCCTCAAGATTGTGGATAAGAAAAAGGGGATTGGCCTGGAACTGCCCAACATCAAGAGCTAATAGACAACGTGCTATGATTTGTTTCCCGAATGCCAAGATCAACCTGGGACTGAACATCACCGCCAAACGTCCCGACGGCTACCATAACATCGAGACCGTCTTTTACCCCATCCCGGTAAAAGACGCGCTGGAGATCGTGCCCGCCAAAGCCGATTCGTTCACACAGACGGGTATCCCCGTCGATGGCGATCCGGCAGACAACCTGGTGATGAAAGCCCTCCGCCTCCTCCGGGAAACATATCCCGTACCGCCGCTTGAGATACACCTCCGCAAAGCCATTCCCTTCGGGGCGGGGCTGGGCGGAGGATCGGCAGACGCCGCCCGGATGCTGGCGCTGGTGAATGATCACCGCAAGCTCGGTCTCACAGTGGGCGAACTGGAACGGATAGCCGCCCGTATCGGCGCCGACTGCCCTTTCTTCATCCGCAACACGCCGGTATTCGCCGGAGGAACGGGTAATATATTCAGCCCCGTCGATCTCTCCCTCAAAGGCTACCACCTTTGCTTAGTGAAGCCAGATGTGGCGGTCTCCACCAAAGAAGCCTACGCGATGGTCGCACCCGCGCAACCTGCCGTCTCGTTGAAAGAGATCATCCGGCGACCCGTATCCGAATGGCGGGAACAGATGGTAAACGATTTCGAGGCAAGCATCTTCCCCCGCCATCCGGCGATCGCTGAAATCAAAGACAACCTCTACCGCTGTGGCGCCGAATATGCGGCGATGTCGGGTTCGGGTTCTTCGGTATTCGGACTCTTCAACAGCTCTACCTCCCTCAAAGATGCCTTCCCGGACTGTTATGTATGGGAAGGTGGACTGGGATAACAGTCACCCGATAACACATTATTATATGGAATCAACTTTTTGTCAATGTCAGAGTTGCGGCATGCCCCTCAGGGAAGCCGGCGACTTCGGGACTAATGCCGACGGCAGTCCCAGTACGGAATATTGTGTCTATTGCTACAAAGACGGTGCTTTTACGGCCGATTGTACGATGGATGAAATGATCGAACACTGCCTGCAGTACCTGAATGAGTTCAATAAGGATTCAGGACAAACATTCACCGTGGAGGAAGCCCGTGCGCAGATGCACCTGTACTTCCCGCAACTGAAGCGCTGGAAGACGGGAGAATGAGCGCACGCCGACCCGACGCCTGGCTGCCTGTCACGAAGAAAGAAGTAGAAGCCCGTGGATGGGATTACCTCGACGTGATCCTCTTCACCGGAGATGCCTATGTGGATCACCCCTCGTTCGGGGCGGCGGTCATCGGTCGTGTGCTCGAGGCCGAAGGGCTGCGTGTAGCCATCGTGCCGCAACCTGATTGGCGGGGCGACCATCGCGACTTCACCAAGCTGGGCATTCCCCGCCTCTTCTTCGCCGTCTCTGCCGGGGCGATGGATTCGATGATCAACCATTACACCGCCAACAAGCGGCTCCGCAGCGACGATGCCTATACGCCCGACCGCCGTGCCGGGATGCGTCCCGACTACCCCAGCATTGTCTATACAAATATACTGAAAGAGTTATACCCGGATATTCCCGTCGTCCTCGGTGGCATCGAAGCTTCCCTGCGCCGACTCACGCATTACGATTACTGGCAGGACAGGCTCAAACCCGGTATCCTGGTGGAAAGCCGTGCCGACCTCCTGATCTACGGCATGGGTGAGCAACCTATCCGAGAACTGGTACGTCGTCTCCGGACAGGCGTTCCTTTCGCTTCGCTCACCAACATACCGCAGACGGCTCTCCTTACTTCTTCCGTAGAAGTGCAGCCGGGCGACATCACCCTCTTCTCCCACGAAGAATGCCTGGCCGACAAAAAGAAGCAGGCACAGAACTTCAGGCATATCGAAGAGCAGTCGAACAGCTATGAGGCCAGCCGCATCTTCCAGGGGGTTTCCGGACAGAAGATCATGGTCAACCCGCCCTATCCGCCAATGACCGAGGCAGAGATCGATGCTTCTTACGATCTACCCTATACCCGCCTGCCACACCCGAAATACAAAAACAAGGTGATCCCGGCATTCGATATGATCAAGTTTTCCGTCAATATCCACCGGGGATGTTTCGGCGGTTGCGCCTTCTGTACCATCTCGGCACACCAGGGGAAGTTTATCGCCTCGCGCAGCAAAGCATCTATCCTGAAGGAGGTGAAAGCGATTGCAGAGATGCCCGACTTCAAAGGCTACCTCAGCGACCTTGGAGGTCCCTCCGCCAATATGTATGCCATGAAGGGTCATGACGAATCCATTTGCCGCATCTGCCGGAAACCGTCGTGCATTTCACCCGTAGTATGCAAGAACCTGAATGCCGACCACCGCTCATTGCTCAACATCTATGCCGCGGTGGATGCACTGCCGGAGATAAAGAAATCCTTCGTCGGCAGTGGCATACGGTACGACCTTCTCCTCCATCGCTATGCCGAAGAAACGCTGAACCAGTCGGCACGTACGTATATGGAAGAGCTGATCACCCGCCATGTATCCGGTCGCCTCAAGGTAGCGCCGGAGCATACACGTCCCGGTGTCCTCCAGCTGATGCGCAAGCCTCCCTTCGAGCAGTTCGGGCAGTTCAAGAAACACTTCGACCGCATCAACGCAGCGCAGGGGCTCAACCAGCAGCTCATCCCCTACTTCATCTCCAGTCATCCCGGTTGCACGGAGGAAGATATGGCGGAACTGGCGGTACTCACCAAAAGCCTCCACTTCCAACTGGAGCAGGTGCAAGACTTCACCCCCACTCCCATGACCCTCGCTACCGAGATATACTACACCGGCTATCATCCCTACACGATGGAGCGCGTCTATACCGCCCGTACCCCGGATGAGAAGCTCGCCCAGCGCCAGTTCTTCTTCTGGTACAAACCCGAATCCCGCCCGCAGATCATGCAATCCCTCCGCCGGATGAACCGGAAGGATCTGATCGACCGTCTGTTCGGTGGGAAGCGAAAATAAACAGACCGGCATCCCGAAGCGCTATTGTCAACATCCCGTTGTTTTCATATCACCATCCTACACGTTTATTCCCGAGTACCTAATCCCTTTTCCGTTCCATAATTGTGGGAAGATGTTTCCACAATTGTGATAACATCTTCCCACAGTTATGGGCATATCTTCCCACAATTGTGGAACGGAAAGAGCGTCATTATGTTTGTAACAGATCCTTTGGATGAAGGTAACAGATCTACCTGATGCAGATGGTAAAGCAGAAGGAGTTACGGTTGCTTGCCGATATACGCCAGGATGCCGCCATCCACATAGAGGATATGCCCATTCACAAAGTCGGAAGCGGCGGAAGCCAGGAATACGGCGGGACCGGCCAGATCGTCCGGATTCCCCCAGCGGGCGGCAGGCGTTTTAGCGATGATGAAGGAGTCGAAGGGATGACGGGAACCGTCGGCCTGCGGCTCACGGAGCGGGGCGGTCTGCGGCGTGGCGATATAGCCCGGTCCGATACCGTTGCACTGTATATTGAAGGCGCCGTATTCGGAGGCGATGTTGCGGGTGAGCATTTTCAGTCCCCCTTTGGCAGCAGCGTAAGCCGAGACTGTTTCGCGTCCCAGTTCGCTCATCATCGAGCAGATGTTGATAATCTTACCCCCACCCTTACGGATCATCGAAGGAATGACGGCTTTCGCCATGATAAAGGGCGCGTTCAGGTCCACATCGATCACCTTGCGGAAATCCGCCGCGCTCATCTCATGCATCGGGATGCGTTTGATGATACCGGCGTTGTTCACGAGGATATCGATCACCCCCACTTCGGCTTCGATGCGCCGCACGGTGGCTTGCGCCTGCTCTTCGTCCGTCACGTCGCACACATAGCCATGGGCGTTGATGCCCTGTGATTGGTAGGCCGCCAATCCTTTCTCCACCAGTTCGGCGTTGATATCGTTGAATACGATGGTCGCGCCCGCTCCGGCTAATGCCGTGGCCATGGCGAACCCTATCCCGTAAGACGCTCCCGTAACCAGCGCCGTCTTTCCTTGCAATGAAAATTGTACCATACGTGTGTTAAGTTTATCTGTCCAGGATGCAATGATACGAAAATAGGAGGCAACTGCCGCTTCTTTCCCGCGAAAAAACCACCCATTCACGCGGATAATGTCATATTTTCCGTTACCTTAGTCCCCCAAAATGCGGAAAGCCGCGGATACGGCTTCTACCATGAGAGAATTAAACAAGCGGACAGCCGCCAAATCAGTACGTCCCGAACGGGTGATACAGTTTGGCGAAGGGAACTTCCTCCGTGCTTTCGCTGACTGGATCATCCGGCAGATGAACGAAAAGACGGATTTCAACGGCAGTGTGGTCGTTGTGCAACCGATTGCACAGGGGAGGACCGATCTGCTGAACCGCCAGGACTGCCTCTACCACGTCAACCTCCAGGGACTGGCGGATGGAGTACAGGTGAACAGCCTCACCCTCATCGACGCCATCAGCCGCGCCCTCAACCCCTATGCGGATTTCGACACCTTTCTGCAACTGGCCGACCAGCCGGAGATACGGTTCGTGATTTCCAACACAACAGAGGCAGGGATTACTTTCGATCCCTCGTGCCGGTTGGAAGATACGCCGGCGGCGTCTTACCCCGGAAAGCTCACCCAACTGCTCTACCGCCGTTTCCGTACATTCGGCGACGACCGCAGCAAAGGGCTGCTTATCTTCCCCTGCGAACTGATCTTCCACAACGGACAGGCGCTGAAGGATACCATCTGTCGATACATCGACCACTGGGGTCTCGGTGCCGACTTCCGCGCCTGGTTTACCGAAGCTTGCGGCGTGTATGCCACACTGGTGGATCGCATCGTTCCCGGTTTTCCTCGCAAAGAGATTGATGCGATCAAGGAGACTTTACAATACAACGACAATCTTGTGGTACAGGCCGAAGTGTTCCACCTCTGGGTGATCGAAGCGCCGCAAGCGGTGGCCGACGAATTCCCGGCGGACAAAGCCGGGCTGAACGTCTTGTTCGTCGCCGACGAAACACCGTACCACCGACGGAAAGTGACGCTGCTCAACGGCCCGCACACCGTCCTGGCTCCCGTAGCCTGGCTGTCGGGCGTGAACATCGTGCGCGACGCATGCCAACACCCGGTTCTGGGCGCGTTCGTGCATAAAGTGATGTTCGATGAATTGACGGAGACACTCGATCTTCCCAAAGAATCCCTCGCACCGTACAGCCACGACGTGCTCGAACGGTTCCACAACCCGTTCGTGGATCATGCCGTCGCCTCCATCATGCTCAACGCGTTCTCCAAATACGCCACCCGCGACCTGCCCGGACTGAAAACATACCTCGCCCGCAAAGGTGAGCTGCCCAAAGGGCTGGTGCTCGGACTGGCGGCAATCATCACCTATTATAACGGCTTTACCCGGGCAGACGGATGCACCAGCCAACCCGTTGATGCCCCGGACATCCTCCGCCTGCTGCGGGATTGTTGGGCGGCCGGATCTACGGGCGGCGTGGTCGAAAGCGTGCTTCGCGCCTCTTCCATCTGGGGCGAAGACTTAAACAACATACCCGGCCTCACCGTCCTGCTGACATACTACCTCGACCGTATCGCCACAAACGGCATGTTACACACCGTAAAAGAGATACTCTGATGCGCACACATATCTATATAAACCCCGCTGATAACGTAGTGGTAGCCGTGGAAGACCTTCACGCAGGTGTTCGTGTGTCCGCAAACAGCTATTCGGTGATCCTCCGGGAGGATATCCCCGCCGGTCATAAAATCGCTCTGACAGACTTGGCCGAAGGCGACCCGGTTATCAAATACGGCGCCCCGATCGGTCGCGCTACCCGCCCCATCGCCGCAGGCGAATGGGTGAACGAGACCCATATCCGCACCAACCTCGACGGCTTGCGGGAGTATCAATACAACCCGCAACCGGCGCCCCTGCTTCCGGTGCCTGGGACACCGCTCACCTTCAAGGGCTACCGCCGCGACAACGGGCAGGTGGGTGTACGTAACGAGTTGTGGATCATTCCCACCGTGGGTTGTATCAACGGCATCGCGACCCAACTCGCCCACAGGCTACAGCAGGAGACACAGGGAGGAAACGTGGACGCCATCGTTGCTTTCACGCACAACTACGGATGCTCGCAACTGGGCGACGACCATGAGAATACACGCAGGATACTGCGTAACCTCACGCTTCACCCCAACGCGGGAGGCGTGCTGATCGTAGGTCTCGGTTGCGAGAACAACCAGATCGGCGCTTTCCGTGAATTCTTGGGCGACTATGATCCCGCCCGCATCCGCTTCCTGGAAACGCAGCAGGTGGACGATGAACTGGAGGCCGGCATGCAACTCCTGCGCGAGTTATACCATATCGCCTCGCAGGATAAACGTGCCGACATTCCTTTCTCCGAACTACGGATCGGGCTGAAGTGTGGTGGATCGGACGGCTTTTCAGGCATCACCGCCAACCCGTTACTCGGCGTCTTCTCAGATTATCTGGTGGCACAGGGAGGCACCACCGTGCTGACCGAAGTACCCGAGATGTTCGGCGCCGAGACCCTCCTTATGAACCGCTGTGCCTCGAAGGAGGTATTCGACAAGACCGTGCGCCTGATCAACGACTTCAAATCCTATTTCACCGAAAACAAACAACCGATATACGAGAATCCATCCCCCGGCAATAAGGCGGGTGGTATCTCCACACTGGAAGAAAAATCATTAGGCTGTACGCAAAAAGCCGGATCATCCATCGTACAGGATGTGCTGCCGTACGGCGAACAGTTACACACCTGCGGGCTGAATCTCCTCAGTGCCCCCGGCAACGACCTGGTGGCAAGTACTGCACTGGCGGCCGCCGGTTGCCATATCGTGCTGTTCACCACCGGAAGGGGAACACCCTTCGGAACCTTTGTGCCCACGATAAAGATCTCCAGCCATACAGCGCTTTTTAGCCGCAAGCCCAACTGGATCGACTTCAACGCAGGCTCCCTGCTCGAAGGTGAGCCGATGGAGGAGTTGGGCAGGCGATTCATCGACTTTGTGAGGGAAATTGCCGGAGGTGGTATCACCTGCAACGAGAAAAACGGCTACCGTGAGATCGCCATCTTTAAAACCGGAGTAACATTATAAACGAACAGTATATATATGAAAGCATTTATGGACAAAGACTTCCTGCTTGCGACAGACACCGCGCGGGAACTGTACCACAACCACGCGGCCGGGATGCCGATCATCGACTACCACTGCCACCTCAATCCGCGGATGGTAGCCGACGACTACCGCTTCCGCAGCCTGACGGAGATCTGGCTGGGCGGCGACCATTACAAATGGCGCGCGTTGCGCACCAACGGAGTGGACGAACGGTTCATCACCGGCACCGGCACGTCCGACTGGGAGAAGTTTGAGAAATGGGCGGAGACCGTGCCCTACACCATGCGTAACCCCCTTTATCACTGGACTCATCTCGAACTGAAAACCGCTTTTGGCATCGATAAGATTCTTAATCCCCGGACGGCGCGTGAGATATACGAGGCCTGCAACGAGAAACTGGCCCAGCCCGGCTATTCCGCCCGTGGACTGATGCGCCGATACCGGGTGGAAGTAGTCTGTACGACCGACGACCCGATCGACAGCCTCATCTACCACAAACAAACCCGCGAGTCGGGTTTCGAGATCAGGATGCTCCCGACCTGGCGACCGGATAAGGCCATGGCCGTAGAGTCGGCCGCCGCTTTCCGTACGTATATAGAGGCGCTGTCGCAAGCCAGCGGCGTGTCGATCAGCACGTTCGACGATATGATCGCCGCCCTGCGCGACCGCCATGATTTCTTTGCAGCCAACGGCTGCCGCCTGTCCGACCACGGCCTCGAAGAATTCTACGCCGAGGATTATACGGAGGCAGAGGTGAAGGCCATCTTCAACAAAATATATGGCGGCACGGAGCTTAGCGCCGAAGAAATACGGAAGTTCAAGTCGGCCATGCTCGTCGTCTTCGGCGAAATGGACTGGGAGAAAGGCTGGACACAGCAGTTCCACTACGGTACGATCCGCAACAACAACACCCGGATGTTCCGCCTGTTGGGCGCCGACGCCGGCTTCGATTCCATCGGCGAGTTCAACACCGCCAAGGCGATGTCGCGTTTCTTCGACCGCCTCCATACGGCAGGCAAACTGACACAGACCATCCTCTACAACCTCAACCCCTGCGCCAACGAGGTGATCGCCACCATGATAGGCAACTTCCAGGAAGGCACGGTGCCGGGCAAGATACAGTTCGGCTCCGGCTGGTGGTTCCTCGACCAGAAAGACGGGATGCGGAAACAGATGAACGCCCTGTCGGCGCTCGGCCTGCTGAGCCGTTTCGTAGGGATGCTGACAGACTCGCGCAGCTTCCTCTCCTACCCGCGTCACGAGTACTTCCGCCGAACGCTGTGCGACCTGCTCGGCACCGACATCACCAACGGCGAACTACCGGCGTCCGAATTGCCGTTCGTGGGACAGATGGTGGAGGATATCTGCTACAACAACGCGAAACGCTATTTCAGGTTTGATTAAATTACATAGAATATCATATGAAGAATAAAGTAGTTACTTTCGGAGAGATCATGCTGCGCCTGGCAACGCCCGACTATCTGCGTTTCAACCAGTCGCAACAGTTCAACGCTTCCTTTGGCGGAGGCGAAGCCAACGTGGCGGTATCACTGGCCAACTATGGCATGGATACGGAGTTTATCACCCGCCTGCCTAAGAACGACATCGCTCGCGCCTGTGTGCAGGAACTGCGCAAATACGGCGTGGGTACGGGGAATATCGTCTATGGCGGTAATCGCGTGGGGATTTATTACCTCGAAACCGGAGCCGTAGCCCGCGCCAGCAAGGTAGTATATGACCGCGACCACAGTGCCATCTCGGAGATACAGCCGGGGATGATAAACTGGGAAGAAATCTTCAAAGATGCGAAATGGTTCCATTGGACCGGCATTACCCCCGCCCTCTCGCAGGGCGCCGCCGATGCCTGCCTCGAAGCCATAGAGACAGCCAACCGGATGGGGGTAACCGTTTCGTGCGACCTCAACTTCCGCAAGAACCTCTGGAAATACGGCAAGAAAGCGTCTGAAGTGATGCCCGCCCTCGTGGCAGGTTGCGACATTGTGCTCGGCAATGAAGAAGACTGTGAGATGGTGTTCGGCATCAAACCCGAAGGATTCGACGTAACGGCAACGCATGGCGAAGTGAACGCGGCGGAGTTCGAATCCGTATGCACCCAGATGCAAGCCCGCTTCCCACGCGCAAAAAAAGTAATCATCACCCTGCGGGGAGCGATCAACGCCAACCACAACACCTGGGGCGGCGTGCTCTATGCCGACGGACGGTTGTACCAGTCGCAACGCTACGACATCACCCACATCGTGGACCGCGTGGGTGGCGGCGACTCCTTCATGGGCGGTCTTATCTACGGGCTGAACACCTATCCGGGTAACAACCAACAGGCACTCGAATTCGCCGTGGCGGCTTCCTGCCTCAAACACACGGTTTACGGCGATTTCAACCAGGTGACCGTTGATGAAGTGGAAAAACTCATGGCCGGCGATGCCTCCGGACGCGTATCCCGTTAATCATGTAAAACAGAAGATAACAATATGGCAACCTATAGAAAGTTACACGTATTACAGGCAATGGCGGAAACAGCCATGGTGCCTGTGTTCTACCACAAGGATGTGGAAACAGCCTCGAACGTGCTCAAAGCCTGCTATGCAGGAGGTGTGCGCGTGTTTGAGTTTACGAACCGGGGCGACTTCGCCCAGGATGTATTCGCCGCGTTGGTTCGTTTCGCGGCGAAGGAATGTCCGGGGATGATCCTCGGTATCGGCTCTATCGTCGATCCCGCTACGGCGGCGCTTTACCTGCAACTGGGCGCTAACTTCATCGTCGGTCCCTGTTTCAACCCGGAGATCGCCCGCGTGTGCAACCGCCGCCTCGTGCCCTATATACCGGGATGCGGAACGGTGACCGAGATCAGCAATGCACAGGAAGCCGGATGTGATGTCTGCAAGGTATTCCCGGCAGGCAATGTGGGGGGGGGCTCGTTCGTCCGCAACATCAAAGCCCCCCTGCCCTGGTCGCAATTGATGGTGACCGGTGGCGTGGAACCTACCGAAGAGAACCTCACCGCCTGGAAGAAAGCCGGTGTGATGTGCGTGGGCATAGGTTCCAACCTCTTCCCCGCCGCGGTGATCGAAGCCGGAGAATGGCAACAGATCTCCGACCTGTGCGCGTATTCATTATCCATCATTAAACCCTGAATCTATGTCTCATACACATTCCTCACAAGGCCGGATGACGAATTACCGTTGGGTGATCTGCGCCATGCTTTTCTTTGCCACGACGATCAATTACCTCGACCGGCAGGTACTTTCACTGACGTGGATGGACTTTATCGCACCCGAGTTCCACTGGACAAATACGCATTACGGGTATATCACCACGTTCTTCTCCGGCTTCTACGCGCTCTGCATGTTGTTCGCGGGACGGTTCGTGGACTACCTCGACACGAAGAAGGGGTTCCTCTGGGCGATCGGTATCTGGTCGGTCGGCGCCTGTATCCATGCCTTCTGCGGCATCGCCACATCGGGTGTCCTGACCGGGCAGTGGCTGGTGGGCTTTGAAGGAGCCCGCGAAGCCATCGGAACGGTGGGCGACGTAGGCAAGGTGATCCACATCAGCGTCATGCTCTTCATCTTCGCCCGCCTGGTGCTGGCGCTGGGTGAAGCGGGCAACTTCCCCGCCGCCATCAAGGCTACCGCCGAATATTTCCCGAAGAAAGACCGTGGTTTCGCCACGAGTATCTTCAACGCCGGGGCGCAGATCGGCGCGTTGCTGGCACCGCTCAGCATCCCGGTCATCGCCAAGTACTATGGCTGGGAAATGGCTTTCATCCTGATCGGCGCCCTGGGCTTCGTGTGGATGGGCTTCTGGGTATTCATATATAAGAAACCGGAACAGAACCCGCATGTGTCGCCCGCCGAGTTGGCGTATATCCAGCAGGATGAGTTGTCGGCAAACACCGTCGAACGCAAGGTGGAGCAGGCGCAGCACGTCAAGCTGTCGTTCCTCGACTGTTTCCGGTACAAGCAGACCTGGGCGTTCGCCTTCGGTAAGTTCATTACCGACGGGGTGTGGTGGTTCTACCTCTTCTGGGCGCCGGCCTACCTGAGTTCGGTGTATCAGATGCCGTCGTCCGATCCGAAGGCGCGGGCGGCCATATTCGTATTGTACGGTATCACGATGCTGTCGCTCATCGGCGGATGGCTGCCTACCTACTTTGTGGAAAAGAAAGGCATGAACCCCTATGCCGGACGTATGAAGGCGATGCTGATCTTTGCCTTCTTCCCGCTGTTGGCTTTGCTGGCACAACCGTTGGGGCATCTTTCTTACTGGATACCGGTTGTCATCATCGGTATAGCCGGGGCGGCTCACCAGGCTTGGTCGGCGAATATCTTCTCCACCGTAGGTGATATGTTCCCCAAATCGGCCATTGCTACCGTAACGGGCATCGGTGGTATGGCGGGGGGGGTCGGCGCGATGATCATCAACTTCGGATCGGGTATCCTGTTCGACCATTCGATTGAGACCAATATGTCGTTCATGGGCTTCCAGGGTATCAACGCCGGTTACTTCATCATCTTCTCCATCTGTGCCGTCGCGTACCTGGTCGGATGGGCAGTCATGAAATCGCTTGTCCCGAAGTATAAGCCGATCGAAGCGTAAAAACACACGCCCGCCGGGATAACAAAAAAGGCGCGGGCCTCAACCTCCGCGAGACGTAGGCCTCACGCTCGCGAGGCCCGCGCCTCGCAGGGGGTGAGGCCGGCGCCTCGTTCATGTGAGGCCTGCGCCTCAAATCGCTGGATCACAGTTTCACCGCGACCACTTCGATCTCCACCAGCCCGTTCTTCGGGAGGGTCTTGACGGCTACTGCCGAACGGGCGGGGAATGTGCCGGTGAACCGGGAGGCATAGACCTCGTTCATCACGGCAAAGTCGGCCATATCGGCGAGGAAGACGGTGGTTTTCACCACGTCGTCGATGGTGTAGCCGGCTTCGGTCAGGATGGCATGGACATTGCGGAAGGCCTGGATGGTCTGTTCGCGAACACCGCCTTCGATAAAGCTCCCGCTGACGGGATCGATTCCTAACTGGCCGGAGGCAAAGAGCATGTTACCGGCCTGTATCGCCTGGCTGTACGGGCCGATAGCGGCCGGCGCGTTGACAGTTGAGATTACTTTCTTCATTAAACTATATTTTTAAATTACAATCTTTTCAAACCACTGCTGTTTATCAGTGAGCGCATTTGCGTAATCGCTACACCATTGAGTTGCAGAAGCCGTTCGCCTTGTGGAAGTCCCTGCCGTATGAGCAGGGCATTGATACTTTCCATATTCGACAGCACAACCAACTGTTCCAATGTAGCATAATCACGGATATTACCTTTATCGTTTGGGTTTGCGTCGCGCCATTCTTTGGCAGTTTTGCCGAATAACGCCACGTTGAGCAAATCGGCTTCGTTGGCATAAACAAACATGATCTGTTCTTTGCTAACCATTTGAGGAATTATTTCGTCCTTGATAGCATCTGTATGAATGCGGTAATTGATTTTCGACAGTGTACGCTGCAAGTCCCATTCGAGGGATTTCGCGCGTGTTTCGTCTTCTTTGAGGCGTTGAAATTCCCTTATCAGATAGAACTTAAACGCTGCGCTTAACCATGAGCCGAACTCAAAGGCAATATCTTTGTGTGCGAAAATTCCACCGCCATAACGACCCGATTTTGAAAAAATACCGATAGCATTCGTGCAATCCACCCACTTTTTGGGTGTAAGGACCAAGCGACCATCTGCGTTTTTAACCGTATGGAATTCCATACGGTTAAAATTGGGATTGTACATTTCTTCCCAAATACCAAGAAATTCAAGCGTAAACCGCGTACTCATCCAATTTGATACCACGACACGGGCATCCAATTCATCTTTATAGCCCGCCATATCCGTCAGCGAAATATAATCGCTGTTTTTCTCCGAAATAATGGTTATTTCCGTGCCTTGCACGGTTATTTTGTCTTTTTTGCTCATACAATTTCGCTAACTTCCGGGTTCACGATGGAGCCGATTCGTTCATATCAACCATTCCCCATCCCTCGCTGCCTCACCACTTCGTAGATCATGATCGAGGCGGCTACCGATACGTTGAGGGAGCCGATAGTGCCGAACTGGGGGATCTTCACCAGGCCGTCGCAGAGGCGGAGGTTGTCGGTGGAGACGCCAACGTCTTCGGCTCCCATGACGATGGCGACGGGACCGTCGTAGGCGACCTGTGTGTAGAGGTCGGCAGCCTTTTCGGTGGCGGCGAATACTTTGACACCACTCTCCTGCAGGAAGCGGATAGCCTGGGTGATGCTCTTCTCCCGGCATACCGGCAGGACATGCAATGCGCCGGCGGATGTTTTGACCGCGTCGGCGTTGACCGTCACGCTTCCCCGTGCAGGGATCACGATGGCGTCCACCCCGGCACACTCGCAGGTGCGGGCGATGGCGCCGAAGTTACGGACGTCGGTCACTCCGTCGAGCAGCACGATGAAGGGACTCTTCCCCTGCTCGTAGGCAAAGGGGATAATATCTTCGAGCCGCTGGTACGTAACGGCGGAGATGAAGGCGATCACTCCCTGGTGGTTCTTGCGGGTGGCGCGGTCGAGGCGTTCGGCGGGGACCCGCTGCACCTGTATGTCTCGCCCTCTGAGCACTTCAAACAGTTCACGCGACAGGTCGCCCTGCAGTTCGCGTTTGACCAGTATCTTATCGATCTCCTTATCTGCCTGTATGGCTTCGATGACGGCACGGATGCCGAAAATCATCTCGTTCTCTTTCATGGGGATTATGCTTGTTGCGTGTTATCTTTCCGGGTGGCCTGATGGTAGCAGGCACGGCAGAGAGGTTCGTAGTTGGATTGTTCGCCGAGGAGGACGCGTTTCTCGTCGGCTACGGTGCGGTGTGACACATATGCCAGTTGCCCGCAATGGACACAGATGGCATGCACCTTCGATACCGAATCGGCAATGGCACAGAGGTTGGGCATGGGACCGAAAGGGACACCTTTATAATCCATATCCAGTCCGGCCACGATCACACGGATCCCGTTGTCCGCCAGTTGGTTGCATACGGAGACCAGTCCTTCGTCGAAAAACTGCGCCTCATCGATGCCCACCACATCGATCTCGGAAGTGAACAGCAGGATACTGGCGGATGTATCCACCGGTGTAGAGGGGATGGAGTTACTGTCGTGCGAAACGATCTCCGCCTCCGCATAGCGCGTATCCATCGCGGGCTTGAAGATCTCCACCCGTTGCCGGGCAAAGCGGGCGCGGCGCAGGCGGCGGATCAACTCTTCGGTCTTTCCCGAAAACATCGACCCGCAGATCACTTCAATCCTGCCCCTGCCAGGCAACTGAAAAGCTTGTTCTTCGCTGATCATCGGTATGTATATTACTTCCTCTGGCAAAAATACAACAAATAGATGAGGTTATGTAATACTTTTTTTAATCTGTCCCATAAAAAAAGGAGACTTTGTGAGGAGTCTCCTTCTGAATGGTTTGAGGTACGTCAGGATTAGCGGCGGCCGGTACGGGGGCTGGCGGATTTGTTGTCTGTATTGCTGGTGGATTTGAAATCCGGATTGCCGTTGTTGTTGCTGCGGTTATCCTTACCGTTGTTCGAATTCACTTTACCGTTGTCCGCATTTCCCTTTCCATTATTTGGGTTCGCCTTATCGTTTCCGGCATTGTTCTTATTATTTCCAGGGTTGGACCGGCCGTAGTTATTTCCGTTGCCGGGAGACGACTGGTTGCGGGGCGGTTCGGACCGGAAGTTATCGTTATTGTGCGGCGGCTTAGACGGGCTGTTTCGGTAGTTATGATCATCGCGATGCCCATTGGATGAAGGCCGGTTGTCGTACCGGTAGTCGCGCGGAGGAGCCGGGCGGTCGTAATGTCCCGGTGCATCCCAGCGGTAATTCCGGTAGTCGCGTCCATCCCAATGGAACGACCAGTAACGGTCTTCATACCTCCGCCAGTCGGGCCGTATCTGATAGCCATAGTACCGCGGGTTCTCATACCATCCCCGGTAGTCGTGGATACGGTACGGTTCCTCCCGTGTGAGGCGGACATAGAGGCCAAACTGTTGCGGGGAAAGAACCCGTTGCAGTTTGCGGTCGCGATCCATGCGCAGGTCAAAAATTTTCCGGTACGCTTTATCCCAGTGGCGGTATTCCTTCCGTGCTTCCTTCTCGATTTTCTGTCCGTACTGGTGTACGATATGGTGGTAATCATGTGCCTGCCGGCCGGTCATCCGCAGCGAGTGTTCCATCCATTCGCACTCCCGGCAGTGTGTGTCGTTCCATCCGAACGCGATCCATATCTGGCTATACGCAGCGATGCTGCCAACCATTATCATCAGGGAAATCAATCTAAATCGTCTCATGGTTCTTCGTTTTTAATAAGTGAAAGACTAAACTATGTTCGCTTGTTTTATATCTGACTATGCCACCTCCGGATAGTTTAACAGAAACCCGGAACACGATAAAAGTTTAACAAGAACTAACAAATCACCCCAGCAGTTCCCGCGCGTTGGCGATAGCCGCTTCGGTAAGCGTGGCGCCGCTCAGCATGCGGGCTGTCTCCTTTATGCGCTCATCTCCATCAAGCAGCCGGATGCGCGTAAAGGTACGATCCGAAGTATCCTCTTTATACACAAAGAAATGTATTTTCCCCTTCGCCGCCACCTGCGGGAGGTGTGTGATAGTAATCACCTGCATCTTCGATCCCAGTTCCTGCATGATATCGCCCATCCGGCTGGCGATATCGCCGGATACACCCGTATCCACTTCGTCGAAGATAATAGCCGGCAGGGCGGTGAAGCCCGCGATCATCGCCTTGATGCACAACATCAGCCGGGAGATCTCACCCCCCGACGCCGTCTGCGCCACAGGCTGCAAGTCTCCGTTCTTGTTGGCCGAGAACAGGAAGCGGATATCATCGCGGCCATCCGGACCCGGTTCCGTTTTCGGGGATACCTCCACCTGGAAGCGCGCGTTGGGAATACCAAGGGAAGCGATCAAGGCGATCAGTTGCGTAGCGATAGATCCCGCCACACCCCGCCGTTGGTCGCTGAGGCGTGCGGCGATCGTCAGCAGCGCTTCATACGCCACTTCCTGCTCCCTGACGAGCTGCCCGATCGCTTCATCGGAAGAATCGATCTCCTGCAAGCGCGTTTCATAATCGACCTGCAGGGTGAGCAGTTCATCGACTGTTGCCAGATGATGCTTCTGCTGCAGCGAATAGAGGGTATTGAGGCGATCATTCACCCAAGCTAACCGTTCGGGATTGAACTCCACCTGATCCTGGAGCGAATCGGCTTCCGACGCCAGGTCGCCCAGGTCGATATAAGCCGTCCGCATCCGTTCGGCCATCTCCTTCGCCTGCGGGAAATACCGTTCAAGCGCCGAAACCGTGTTGAGCGCCTCTTTGACGACCGGCAAGCATCCCCGTTCGTCGTCCTGCAGGAGTGATGCGAAACGGTACAAGCCCGCCTTGATCTCTTCGGCATGCGAAAGCATCTCCTGCTCTTCCTCCCAACGCTCCTGTTCACCGGCTTCGAGGCGGGTGGCGGCAAGCTGTTCATGTTGGAAACGGATGTAATCTTCTTCCTGCCGGGAACGGGCGGACTGTTCGCGGAGAGCCGACAGTTTGCGGGTGACCGCCTGCCAGTGCTGATACGCGTCGCGGTAGCCGGCCAGCAGGGCTTCGTTCCGTCCCATCACATCCACCACGTTCAACTGGAAACGGTTATCGCCCAACAACAGGTTCTCATGCTGGGAATGGATATCAATCAGCCGGCTGCCCAGTTCCTTCAGTACGGAAAGCGAGACAGGCGTATCGTTGACGAAGGCCCGCGATTTCCCCGAAGCCAGCAGCTCACGGCGGAGGATGCAACAGGCGGCATCATATTCAAGATCCTGATCGTTGAAGAAAGTTTCCAGACCGTAAGCGGCGATATCGAACACGGCTTCGATCACGCATCGTTCCGCTCCCGGAGCGATACTTTTCGCATCGGCACGCTGGCCAAGCACGAGCGACAGGGCGCCAAGGATGATGGACTTACCCGCCCCGGTCTCGCCGGTGATCACCGACAATCCTTCGCCAAACCGGATATCCAGCCCGTCAATCAGGACATAGTTTTGAATGAGCAATGATTTCAGCATACGGTCGTTTCCTTACTTTTTGAGCGCTTCCAGGCGGGTGGTTTCCGTGGGGAAGAGGGTGGACAACAGTTTGAACCCCTCCTGCTTCTCCTGCGCGGTGGCCTTGGAATAAACGGCGACTACCTCATCGAGCTTCGCGTCGGCAAACATCTGGAGGACGACCGACGAGGGTCGTGCGCTCCGTATCTGTTCCAGCGCTGGAAGAGCGCCGATGAGGGTGGTGCGGCCACGATCGGGGTTCCCCGCCATTTCGTCGAGCCCCCTGCGGTGGTAGGTGTACCACATCTCGCGGAAAGCGTCGGAGGTGTTATCGGTAAGCGCCGTGATCACGGCATGTTTGTTGTTCGTACTCTCGAACGCCCGCCATCCCGACCATCCCATCTGCGCCTGCGCCAGGCTGACGATCTGTTGCGCCTGTTGCAGGAAAGCCGCCCCCCCTTTCGGTGCGAAGCTGTCAAAATCCAACCCGAGGATGAGATAGACATAGAAGGCGATGGTAGCCGTCAGGTTACTGCTGAGCGTGTTCTCCACAAAATCCAGTTGCTCGAACTCCACATAGTCGAAGTTGAACTCCCGGTCACGGAAGTTGAGCATCGTCGTCGAATAGCTCGCGTTATAGACCGGGCGCCGCGACTGTACCTGTATCTCCGACTTGAAGGTATTCTCCGTCAGCTCGTTTACGATGATGGTGAAGGTACAATCGATCTTCTCATTCACATTGAAAGTGGCATCCGTCCATTTGCGGTTGTTGACGAATTCGTTCAATGCCGATTGCAACGTGGTGAATACCTGTTTGTTGGATCCTTGCACCTTGTCGCTGTTGATGGAGATCCGCGCGTTCAGTTCCTGTCCCTGGACTGCCCGGGGCAACAGGCACAGCAGGAAGCAGGCGGCCAGGGATCGTATCAGCTGTTTCATGGGAGGAGAGCCACAAGGTGGTTGACGATATCGGCTGCTACAGCCCGCTTCTCTTTCAGGGGATAGGAGGTTGCTGCGCCATCTTTGCCGATGATCGTTATTTTGTTCGTGTCGTGTCGGAATCCGGCTCCGGCATCGGCTAAGGAATTCAGCACGATGCAATCGAGGTTCTTCCGGCGGAGTTTTTCGGCAGCATGGGCTTCCGCATCGGTGGTCTCAAGGGCGAAGCCGATGAGCACCTGGCCGGGACGCTTCCGTTGTCCGAGCGTGGCGGCGATATCCGGGTTGGGCACCAGGCGGAGCGTCATCGCACCCGTCGCCTCCCGCTTAATCTTCGTCTCAGCGGCAGACTCCGGACGATAGTCGGCTACGGCGGCGCAAAGGATAGCGGCATCCGCCCCCTCGAATGCGTCCACGGTAGCGGCATACATCGCTTCGGCCGATTCCACATCGACACGCCGGATACGTGGATGGGCGACAGTGAGGGAGACAGGGCCGGCCACCAACACCACGTCGGCGCCCCGTTGCGCACAGGCTTCCGCCAACGCAAAACCCATCTTTCCCGATGAGTAGTTTCCGATGAAACGCACGGGGTCTATCTTCTCATACGTCGGCCCGGCGGTGATCACCACTTTCCGGTTCACTAGTTCCTGTTGTTGCCCGAAGAAAGCCTCCAAGTGGGCGATGATCACATCCGGCTCTTCCATGCGCCCTTTGCCCACCAGATGGCTGGCCAGCTCGCCTTCGGCAGGTTCGATGATCCGGTTTCCGTACGACCGCAACCGGTCGATATTCTGCTGCGTGGCCGGATGGGCGAACATATCGAGGTCCATCGCCGGGGCGACAAACACGGGAGCTTTGCAGGAGAGGTACGTAGTGATCAGCATATTGTCGGCGATGCCATTCGCCATCTTGCCGATGGTCGATGCCGTGGCGGGAGCGACCAGCATGGCATCCGCCCATAGCCCCATATCCACATGGCTGTTCCACGAACCGTCGCGGTTGGAGAAAAACTCACTGATAACCGGGTTACTGCTCAGGGTGGAAAGCGTGAGCGGGCTGATAAATTCTTTCCCGGCAGGGGTCATGACCACCTGTACACGGGCACCTTTCTTCACCAGTCCGCGCACCAGGTAAGCGGCTTTATAGGCAGCGATACTGCCGGTGATGCCCAGGATGATATGTTTGTCTTGTAAGCACATACTGTAATTAAACGCACAACCGGGGTTTCTATTATAAGCGGCGAGCTAATATTTCGCGGGTGGCCTTCCAGTCGATGGTGCCATGTTCGCCGAGGAGCCAGTTCATGGCGCGCACCTGCGAGGTCAGGGCGTCGAGGTCGGATTCGCCGATGCCGTAGTCCGACAGGTGTGTCTGCATCCCCATCTCCTGGAAGAACTCTTCGCAGGCGGCGATGGTATGTTGCACCCGTTCGGCAGGCGTTCCGGCGGTGATGCCGAATACCACCTCGCCGAGGCGGATGATCTTCGCTGCCTTTTCTCTCCGCATGTGCGCCATGACGCCCGGCAGGATCACTGCCAGCGTCTGCGCATGGTCGAGGCCGAACTGCGCCGTGAGCGCGTAGCCGATACGGTGCGACGACCAGTCCTGGGGAACACCCTGTCCGATCCATCCGTTCAGCGCGTTCGTGGCAGCCCACATGAGGTTGGCGCGTACGTCGTAATCACCAGAGTCGATCAGCACGTTCCGCCCCTCTTCCACGATCACCCGCATAAGTCCTTCGGCAAAGGAATCCTGCACCTTGGCGTTCACCGGATAGGTGAGGTATTGTTCGATGACATGCACGAAAGAGTCCACCACCCCGTTGATCACCTGCCGCACAGGCAGTGAATAGGTCACCTCCGGATCGCTGATCGCGAATTGGGGGAAGACCATCGGGCTGGCGAAGTTCAGCTTTTCTGTGGTGGCGACGCGGGTGATAACCGCCCGTTCATTCGTTTCCGATCCGGTAGCGGGCAGGGTGATCACGGCGCCGAGCGGCATCGCCTGCCATATCTGCGTTCCCTTGCCGAGGATATCCCACGGATCACCTTCCTGATACACGGCGGCGGCGATGAATTTGGTAGCATCCACCACCGATCCGCCACCGACAGCGAGCAGGAAGGTGACGCCTTCATCCTTCACCCGGGCGACAGCCTGCAGGCAGGTCTCATAGTGCGGGTTGGCCTCGATACCGGCGAACTCGACGACATCGAAGGCTTTCAGCGCGTCCGTCACCTGTGTATAGACCCCATTCTGTTTAATGCTTCCTCCGCCATACAGCAGCATCACCTTGCTACCGGCGGGGATAAGGGTGGCAAGGCGGCTGATCATGCCACGTCCGAACACCACCCTGACGGGATTATAAAATTCGAAATTATTCATTCCTTCACTTGGCGTTAAAGTTACGGAGTTTGATCTCGGTCAGCATCCGCTTCGTATTCAGCGGGAAGTCGCCAGCCATCACCCAGCCGTAGTAGCCGGGATCCGTAGCCAGCACATCGGTGACAAGCCGGCCTTTGTACTTGCCGAAGTTGATCACCTCCTCCCCTTTCTCGTTATAAATCATCCGCCCGGCGAAGTCCACGTGGTCTTTGAAGCTCGAAAACTCCGACAGGCTGGCGATATCGTTCTGCAGTTGCGGGTAACGGTCGAGCTGCGCTTTCAGCACCTCGTACGTTGCCCGCGTATCGGCTTCCGCCGTATGGGCATTCTCCAATGTCTGGTTGCAGTAGAACTTATAGGCAGCGGTAAGCGTGCGCTGTTCCATCTTATGGAAGATGGTCTGCACATCCACAAACTTACGATGGTTGAGGTCGATCATCACGTCGGCACGCAGGAATTCCTCCGCCAGCAACGGGATATCGAAGCGGTTGGAATTAAATCCCGCCAGGTCGCAGCCTTCGATCAGCGCCGCTAATGTTTTGGCTATCTCCCGGAAAGTGGGGCATGCTTTCACGTCTTCGTCCGAAATACCGTGAATGGCCGTCACCTCAGGCGGGATAGGCATCTCCGGATAGACGCGGAACGTATGGCTGTCTTCCTCCCCGTCGGGGGAGATCTTCAGCAAGGAGATCTCGACGATCCTGTCCCGGGCAATGTCCATACCGGTAGTCTCCAGGTCGAAGAAGACCAGGGGTGTGCGTAAGTTCAGCTGCATCGCGTAGGTTTAATCGTTCAACATCATCGGCATGAGGAGCATCAGCAGGTCCTCGTTCGCATCGTTTTCCGACGGGAGGATAAGACCGGCGCGCGAGGGGTCGGCCAATTCGATCGTCACCTCTTCCGAAGCGATGTTACCCAAGATCTCGATCAGGAAGGTAGCTTTGAAACCGATGCTCAGGTCGTTACCATCGTACGTGCAGGTGATCCGTTCTTCGGCAGACGTGGAGAAGTCGATATCCTGTGCCGACACCGTCATCTCGCCGGTTTTCATCTGTAGCTTCACTAAGCTGCTTGCCTGGTTGGAGAAGACAGATACACGCTTGAGGGCGTTGAGGAACGACAGCCTGTCGATCGTCACCCTGTACGGGTTCTCCTGCGGGATCACGCTGTTGTAGTTCGGGTATCGCCCTTCGATCAGGCGGCATACCATTTCAAAATGGGTACAGCAGACGTAGGCATTGTTTTCGTCGAACTTCACGGTCACCTTATCGCTTTCCTTCGGCAGGATTCCCTTCAAAAGGTTGGCGGGTTTCTTCGGCAGGATGAAGGAGGCGCGTTCGGGCGATTGGATGGCGGTATTGCGCAGGCGTACCAGCTTATGTCCGTCGGAGGCCACGAAGGTGAGGTCGTCCGTATGGATATCGAAATAGATGCCATTCATCACGGGGCGCAACTCGTCGTCGGCCGTGGCGAAAAGTGAACGGCTGATACCGCTCAGCAGCATCTGCGCGTCTATTTTCATTTCGATGGCATCGGTAGCCAGCGGTTTCTGTTGCGGGTAGGTATCGCCTTTCTGTCCGATAAAGCTATACTTACCGTTCTGGAAATGGATCAGCACTTCCATGTTCGATTCGTTGATTTCGAAGGTGAGTGGTTGTTCGGGGAGTTCTTTCAGCGGTTCGGTGAGGTTCTTGGCTGTGATGGCAAAGAGTCCCGAGCCTTCCGTGTTGAATACATCCACAGAGGTGACCAGGCGCGTTTCCGTGTCGGACGCCGTAATGGTCAGTTTTTCACCCTGCAGGTCGAACAGGAAACTATCCAGAATCGGTAATGAATTCTTGGAAGCGATCACTTTGCTGATCGACTGTAAACGCGACAGTAACGCAGTGCTGGATACATCAAATTTCATGTCTTGTTGTTTTTAATTTTAAACTGAACAAATGTAGAAAATTATTTGTTGCCGCCAACTATCCCCCTGAAAGTTTAGCGATTTTGTCCATAAAAAAAGGCTTCGCCCGAATATCGGGGAAGCCTTTCATTTATATCGATCTCCGCGGCTTATTTCGCGAAATAATCTTTTACTGCTTCGTTCGGCACCATTTCTTCCTGGAAGATGTATGCACCGGTCTTCGGAGACTTCACCATCTTGATCACTTTCGAGAAAGTACGGCCGTCACCTTTCTTAAATGTTGCAACTGCTTTTTTTGCCATTGTTTAATCTCCTATTACTTAATTTCTTTATGTACAGTCATACGTTTCAGGATCGGGTTGTATTTCTTCAACTCCATACGTCCGGTCGTATTCTTTCTGTTCTTGGTGGTGATGTAACGGGAAGTGCCCGGCATGCCGCTTTCCTTGTGTTCGGTACATTCAAGGATCACCTGTACTCTGTTGCCTTTTGCTTTCTTTGCCATCTGCTATATCCTCCCAATTATACGTTTAAATACCCTTTTTCGGCAGCCGTCTTAATGGCGGCATCCAAACCAATTTTGTTGATCGTGCGCAGGCCGTTCGCTGATATACTCAGGCTCACCCAACAATCCTGTTCTACCCAGTAGAACTTCTTTGTAAACAGGTTTACATCAAATTTCCGTTTCGTCCGTCTTTTCGAGTGAGAAACGTTATTGCCAACCATTGCTTTCTTACCGGTAATCTGACAAATCTTAGACATCTCTTCTATGTATTATTTTATTCTATTCGCTGTTGTTTTCGGAATCAGGGCGCAAAGTAAAGCATAAAAATTCACACATGCAAATTTTCGCCCACATAAATTAGATGATTTCTTTCCGTCGGGAACCCAGCATCAGGATCAGACAGGAAGGGCTATCCCTTTTTTCTGTTTGCAGCATGCAAATGTACGTATAATAATCCGTACAACGGCAAGAAAGCGAAAGAAAAAAAACAGGCCGTTTCCCGGAACAAAAGGCATCCCCGGACGGTTTATTTTATAGAAAGAATCATTAATCACCGATGTATCACACAAAAACTAATTTTGATATGAAGCAAGAAGTAATAGATCTAATTCTCAACCGCAGAACAAGATACGATCTATCCAGCCAGTCTACACTTTCCGAAGAAGCAATCCGCGAGATCATCAGCACCACCCTATTGCATGTCCCGTCGTCATTCAATTCGCAATCCACGCGCGTCGTGCTCTTACTGGGCGGGCAACACAAACGTTTGTGGGAGATCACAAAGGACACCCTGCGGAAGATCGTCCCCGCCAACGCATTTGCCGGCACCGAAGCCAAGATCGACGGCGCCTTTGCCTCCGGACATGGCACGATCCTGTTTTTCGAAGATCAGGAGACGATCAGTAAGCTCCAACAAGCATTTCCCTTGTATAAAGACAATTTCCCCGTCTGGTCGCAACACACCGCCGGGATGCATCAATACGTGGTATGGTCGCTGCTGGCAGAGGCCGGCATGGGTGCTTCCCTCCAACACTACAATCCGCTGATCGACGAGGCCATAGCCCGCGAATGGAACATCAGTCCGCAATGGAAACTGACCGCCCAGATGCCTTTCGGCGTCCCAACAGGCCAACCGGGCCAGAAAGAATTCCTGCCCCTGGAACAACGGTTGCTGGTCTTTCCGGATTGACACACGCATATAAAAAAAAGGCTTGCCTCACGGCAAACCTTTTCCAAAAACCAAAACCTTAACTATGAAAAAATTGTACGCAGGATGAGATTTGAACTCACACACCGTAACCGGCACTACCCCCTCAAAGTAGCGTGTCTACCAATTTCACCACCTGCGCATAAGGGGTGCCCAGAACAGGACTCGAACCTGCACGGCTATTAACCACTCGCACCTGAAACGAGCGCGTCTACCAATTCCGCCACCTGGGCATCACAACAATCCTAAAGGCGGCCGCATGCCACCCCCGGTTTTTGAGCGAAAGACGGGATTTTAACCCATCAATGCTATATTGTTATAAACAAATACATTCCAAACTCTCCACGAAAGTGAGGTACCGATTTAGTACCTTTTATTTGTCCCGGATTGTCCTACAGGCATTCTCTAATGTCTGTCCAACTTTTCGGGTTCAAAATTACACCCTTTTTCTGAAACTACCAAACAATTGACCAACAAATACATTTTTTCTTGTGTGGGAGGCAGGTCTATACATTATTATATAAGCTACACCTTGCAGCCAGCTTTGAGATCGTTAACCCGGCGTAAAGATTAGCATGGAGGCCCTTGTACAGTCCTATGGTTGAGCGCACCGTTTAATGTGCCTGAAAAGGCGGGATATCATGGATACGAAAAGAACAAGCCAGACATTATGCGTTGCTTTTTCGACTTAACCGACAGTATATACTGTCACATTTCGTACATAATCCATTGCAAAAAAAGCTTTATTAATTGCTTTATTGGTTCAATAGAGTTATCTTTGCGCAAGAAACATTCTTATGTGTTATAATAACATGATAATCAATATGATATGAGCTTTGAAAACGAGAACAGCAGAGAAAGAGGAAGAATAACAAGAGAGAACTTGATTTTTAAGTCTTTCATTTTATTCAGTAACAAGCCGTATGATAAAGTGACCTTTACGGATATTGAAAAAGCGACGGGATTAAGCCGGGGAGCTATATTGTATCATTTCAAATCAAAGCAAGAGATCTTTGATGCCGTAGTGGAATCCTCCCTTCTAAAAAGAACCGTTTTCCTTGAGATACCTGTAATGGACAAATTACCCCTGAAAAACTTTATTATCGAGTTTGTAAGGAAGAGTAAGGAAGCCATTGAAGATATGGCAAAACATGGCATTAAAAATATAAACCTGGCTCATTACAACATTGAGTCACAGGCCCTCTATTTCTATGACCAGTTCAACAAGCTATCCCGGCAGATGCGAACTACTGAAATTCAAGTCTGGACACAGCTTATAAAAAAAGCCCAGGATGCCAATGAGATCAGTAAAGAGGCAGACCCTTCCTTATCTGCCATTTTATTTCTAAACATATATTACGGACACGCTTTTGCTGCGGCAAAAGAAGAAAAAGGGTGTGATACAGAACTCCTGTTGAAAGAGTTGTTGTATTTCTACTCCACCTTGTCCGGTAAATAGAATCACCAACGACAACCTCCCGTCCTATGAAATCCTAATTTTATCCCAATTTTCATAATAAATGGGATAGCGTTTGGAATTTGTTGTTCTTCTTCATATCTTCGCACCGTATGTACGGTTCTGTGCTACGTAAAGAAAGAACTTATGGAAACAATACCTAATGCTGAACGCCCCCATGCCTCCACGCCCGATTCTTTTTTAGGATCTTCTTCAACACGCTATTTTAGCGCCGGTTTTAAAAAGATTGATCACTTCATAGAAACGGTTACCGTCAAAGACGGTAACCTGCTTGCAAATTTGAAGGTGGCCTGGCCAGATTGCTGGTCAGAGAAAAAAGGGATACAACGTAAGCATACGGTGAACCACACTATGATTTCCGCATCCAGTTTCCCGGCAAAAGATCCTTTAGTTGATTTGTCTTACATTCTGGTATTCTGCGAAAGACATCTGTCAGCCATTCTGTGGGGTTTATGTTATTAATCTTAC
>JAVBUE010000007.1:0-64788 GCA_031555735.1 Tannerellaceae bacterium | reverse complement strand
ACCTATGTTTGTTTGAACATCCACCTATGTTTGTTGAAACGTTCACCTATGGTAGTTTTCAGCACCTAACAGCCTCTTTATCAGCGATTAACAAATTACACTGATCACACCCGGGAGTTGCGCCGACTACTCTCAGGAGTTTTTCCAACAACCGGATGTTGATAAATCTTCATATAGATCTCGTATCCACAACGTCTGGATGCAGATTGAGATTCTGACCACGTTTTTGCCCCCGGCAAATGGCGGAAGCCAGCCAGTGGAAGGAAGTGTGGAAGGAGACGCCCAAAAACGAGGGTCCTTCCACTGTAAGTAGCTGATTATGAAAGGGAGTGGAAGCAGTGGAAGCAGTGGAAGGGAAAAAGGCAAATCCCCTGTATATACTATTCAGTTTATTCTATGGTATTTTTGTGATTCAAAACAGCTTCTTAGCTGCGACCGAACCCATAACGTTCACTTAATTCCCGCTGAGTGACTCCGCCTGGGACGTTGCCTGGTTCCGCTTGTCGAACACATACCGTAAAAAACATCTTCCACTTTCGTACGTATTTCGTTCATTTTTATAAATGTACGAAATACGTACGAAAAATGCTTCTTTTTATGCCGACATTTCCGATCAGGCGCACGATTCAAACCCGCATAAACACAAAGAAGCCGCTTATTCAGCGGCTTCTTGCGTTGGGCTACCAGGATTCGAACCTGGAAAGTCAGGACCAGAATCTGAAGTGTTACCATTACACCATAGCCCAATAATTTCCTTTGCGGTTGCAAATGTACACACTTTTTCAAATACGAACAAAAGTAAACGCACTTTTTTTCCATAAAAACAACCTTCCGCCTCCTGCTTTTGTTTACAAAGTAGGCATAGGAAACGCCACCTATATATAATTGTAGGCAGAAAAGCGGCACATACCGATTTTATAGAGTATATTTGCAACTCTGAAAACAATGTCACATAAACACAATAAATGGATCAAACGAAAGAATTAGTCGAAGCAGTCATCGAGGGACTTCAGGAGAAAAAAGGCAAACATATCGTAAGTGTTGATTTAACCCGGTTATCGGGCGCAATTTGCCAATACATGGTGATTTGTGAAGGGAACACCCCCACACAGGTTTCCGCTTTATCTGATTCGGTTTGGGACTTTGCCCGGAAGAAAGCCAACGAAAAACCCCTCTCCATTGATGGTAACCAAGCTGCGCAATGGATAGGAATGGACTATGGCACTGTTCTTGTACATATCTTTTTGCCTGAACAACGGGCATTTTACAACCTGGATCATCTCTGGGCGGATGCAAAGCTCACATCGATCCCGGATCTGGATTGAGGCACCTATTTTATGTAATTGATTTAGTTTATGGAAAACAATAATAAAATCCCGAATAAAAATCCGAACAACAGACAAAAGATGTTCAAGTTCAACCTCTATTGGATGTATGGGTTGATCTTTATCATGCTGATGGGGCTATACCTGACCAACGACGCTTCCGATGTGAAAGAAGTGGGATGGACGGAATTCCAACGGCTGGCCAAAGAGAACGTGTTCGAAAAAATGGTGGTCTATAACAAAAAGAATACCGTGGAAGCCACTGTGAAGAAAGGCATGAACGGGCTCGTATTCAAAGGCGACACCTCCAAAACAGGCACTTCACCCAAGGCGCTGATCAAGATCCCCTCCGCCGATAAGTTCTCCGATTTTTACGACAAGGCAGTGGCCGAAAACCATATCGACGCCCAGGTAAGCTATGAAGAAGGTGACGATATGATATGGGGGGTACTGGTATCGTGGGTTCCCATCCTGCTGCTGATCGGCGTATGGATCTTCCTGATGCGGCGCATGTCCGGCGGTGGAGCCGGTGGAGCGGGCGTATTCAACGTAGGCAAATCGAAAGCCCAATTATTTGATAAAGACAACGACCGCAAGATCACCTTCAAGGACGTAGCCGGACTGGCGGAAGCCAAACAGGAGGTGGAAGAAATCGTATCGTTCCTGAAAAACCCGGATAAATACACCGAGCTGGGAGGTAAGATCCCGAAAGGCGCACTGCTGGTAGGCCCTCCGGGAACAGGAAAGACATTACTTGCCAAAGCCGTCGCCGGCGAGGCCAACGTACCGTTCTTCTCCCTGTCGGGATCCGACTTTGTGGAAATGTTCGTCGGCGTGGGAGCCTCCCGCGTTCGTGACCTGTTCCGCCAGGCAAAAGAAAAAGCACCGTGTATCGTCTTTATCGACGAGATCGATGCCGTAGGCCGCGCCCGTGGGAAAAACGCCAACATGAACAGCAACGACGAACGGGAAAACACCCTCAACCAGTTGCTTACCGAAATGGACGGCTTCGGCTCCAACAGCGGGGTAATCATCCTTGCCGCCACCAACCGAGCCGACATATTGGACAAGGCGCTGCTCCGCGCCGGACGTTTCGACCGCCAGATCCATGTGGAACTTCCCGACCTGAATGAACGGAAAGAAATATTCGGCGTACACCTGCGTCCGATCAAAATAGACGACAGCGTGGATACGGATTTCCTGGCTCGCCAGACCCCGGGGTTCTCGGGCGCCGACATCGCCAATGTATGCAACGAAGCCGCACTGATCGCCGCCCGCGGCGGAAAGAAATTTGTCCAGAAAGAAGACTTCATGAATGCGGTGGACCGTATTATCGGTGGTTTGGAAAAACGATCGAAGATCACGACATCCGCCGAACGGAAAAGCATCGCCATCCATGAAGCCGGCCATGCCACACTGAGCTGGCTGCTCGAATATGCCAATCCACTGATTAAGGTAACCATCGTGCCGCGCGGAAAAGCCCTGGGCGCAGCCTGGTATCTCCCCGAAGAACGGCAGATCACCACCCGCGAACAGTTGCTCGACGAGATGTGCGCCACCCTCGGAGGGCGGGCTGCCGAAGAATTGTTCCTGGGCAGGATATCCACCGGCGCATCCAACGACCTGGAACGGGTGACCAAACAAGCCTACGCCATGGTAGTCTATTTCGGGATGAGCGACTCCCTGCCTAACCTGAATTATTATGATTCAACGGGACAGGACTGGGGATTCACCAAGCCCTACAGCGAGGAAACCGCAAAGCTGATCGACAAGGAAGTACAACAAATCATCGATACCCAATACACTCGCGCCAAAGCCATCCTGTCCACCCATACGGAAGGACATAACCAGTTGGCCAAAGTGCTGCTCGACCGGGAAGTGATCTACGCGGAAGATGTGGAACATATTTTCGGCAAACGCGCCTGGGTATCCCGTACCGATGAATTGCTGAAACAGCAGGAAAAAGGAACCGACAAGGAACAACCGGCCCAACCGGTAGTGACGACACCCGCCCCCGCACCGGAAGTGATCCGTGTGCAGGACGAACCGGCCCGGACAAACCCGGACAAACCGGTGGAAAAGAAAGCCGTTCGGCCTAAAAAAGAAACACCTGCCGATATTCATCCGGCATCAGCTCCAACGCCCGCCGAACAACCGCCCGTCGTTCCCGTTGTCGTTGCACCTGCTGTCGACAAGCCTACAGTAGTTGAGCCTGTTCTCCCTGAACCAGCAGCGGTAGAGCCTGTTACCGACAAACCTGTTGCCGACAAGCCCGCCAGCAAGCCGGAAGAAGAACTTAAAATCTCTTTTACTGCCGAAGATGTGGTAAAAGAAGAAGAAAAGGAAGAAACAAAACAGGATATCGACGAAGGAAAGCAGCCCACGGAAATAAAAAGCAAACCGAAGACTGATTATCCGTCGTTATTCTGAATATAAACCACACATATTCTCATAGCATATGAAAGACCTAGTCAAACGAGCGATAACCGGTATCGTGTATGTAATCGTTATTATAAGCGGGATCAGTTTGAATTCCCTTTTGTTTTTCGCCTTGTTTTTCTTCATCACACTCCTTTTATTGTTAGAGTTTTATGAACTATTGGACGTGTTCAGCGAATCCCACAACAAGCGGTTCATCTGCAGTATGGGTGGGGGGCTCCTGTACGTCGGCTCCTACATTTATGCGAATGAACTGATGGATAAAACAGCCTTCTTCCCCTACCTGCTTTTTGTCCTTTATACGCTGATTTCAGTGATGTACGACCGGGAAATAACCAACCCTATTTCGCATTGGGCAACGGTCTTCCTGGGGCAACTGTATTGCATCGGCCCTTTCGCCTTGCTTACTTTCATCGCTGCCGTCCCCGACTGGCAAGGAGACATCATACATGCCCCATTATATGTATTAGCCATCTTCATTTTTGTATGGATGAATGACACGGGCGCATACCTGATCGGTTCCCTGTTCGGAAAGCACCGGTTGTTTGAACGCATCTCGCCGAAGAAGTCATGGGAAGGATTTGCCGGAGGCATGATCATGACCATGCTTACCTCGCAGGTATTCCATTATTTTGACCCGGCTGTTTCACAGCTTACCTGGTTGCTATTCGCCGTCGTGGTGGTTGTATTCGCCACCTGGGGAGACCTCACGGAATCGTTGCTGAAACGCACGCTGAAGATTAAGGATTCGGGAAACTTCTTCCCCGGTCATGGCGGTATGCTCGACCGGTTCGACAGTATCCTGCTCGCTACCCCGGCCGCTTACATGTACATTGAACTGTTTATTCGAAATTGAAGGAAAGCACCACCATCCGGGAAGTAGCTTTCGAAAGGGCATCGGTATATTTGAGCATCTCCTTATCCACCAGGTCGGGACGGTCTTTTTCAAGCAGGTCAACCAGTCCGAAGCAGAACTTCAGTTCAGGACAGAGTTTAAAATACGGCAGGTAAAAATCACAGCCGAATCCGATCTCCAAACCGAAATCAACACCTTTCAGTAATAAGGGATTCCCTTTTTTCCGGCCCATATCCAACGCGCCATAGATCCCTCCGATCAGGTAAGGGCGGTAGTTATTCAACCGGAGCGCAGTATATTTCAGATCGATCGGCAGGGTGACATAGTTGGAACGTACATTGGTGGTAAATTCTTCGCCTGTCCCTTTTTCCCGGAACACAACGTTTTTATCCCCGAAATGCAGGGTGGGAGTCACCCGCAAGTTCAGGAAAGGATTGAGGAACATATCGCCGATCACGCCCACACTGAAGCCGGGTGAATACGACGGGATCTCGGCAAACCAGGTCTCCCCGTTCGTCGTAACGCCCGAATGTGTCAGTATCATATCCTGTGCGTGCATCCCCACATGAAAACCCAGGTGGAACAGTTTATGATCGGCATAGGGTTGTATCTTTACCAATTCCTTTTGCGCCCACACACCTGTTGCAGCCGTCCAACCCATTATCAACAGTAAGAAAAGTCGCTTTAACACACTGCTTTGTTTTGTGATAATAACGAAGGAAAGAGGAACTTATTGCGAAAATGAGTTGATTTGAACAAAATATTCGATGAGATGTTTTTTAAATAGGAAGAATATCCTATTTTTGCAGGTACTTATAGTTATCAATTAAAAAACCTAAAAAAATGGCTTACGTAATTAGTGACGATTGCATTGCTTGCGGCAGTTGTATCGATGAATGTCCGGTAGGGGCAATTTCTGAAGGCGATAAGTACTCCATCGATCCGGAAATGTGTACGGATTGTGGAACTTGCGCGGATGTATGTCCCACAGAAGCGATTCACCCGGCATAATCCGGCAGCAAGAACGACAATAGGCTTCGCCTTCATCAGATAGATGCCTATAAAGATAACCGGCTGTTCACCTGCTACAGGCAAACAGCCGGTTATTCTTTTCCGGGAGTACGCTTAAAACTCAATATCAAGTTTGAACCCGTCCGATGCATCATCGGTATCCTCCTCTTCAAAGGTGGAAGACGGCCTTTCCGGGGTTCGGTTGTGCCGGATGTAATCGATCACCTCGCTCATCCCGTCCATAAATTTCTCAAAATCTTCCTTATATAAAAAGATTTTATGTTTCTCAAAAGTGACAGGCGCTCCTTCCTTTGCCTGAACCTTTTTACTTTCGGTGATCGCTAGAAACAAATCATCTTTCAGATTCTTTTTCACATCCAAATAATAGATCCGTTTGCCGGCTTTGATCGCCTTCGAATACAGAATTTCCTTATCGCCGCCTTCAACATGCCTTCTATTCGTCTCTTCCATGATAACAAACATTAGTTAATATCCATCCCGTTTTACATAACCTGCTCAAATATGCAAATTTTTTTACAAAAAACAACCATTTCACCTCATAAACCGCCCTAAAAAGTTAATTTTTCTGATGGGATGCTTATTTCATCCGATTATCCTCCACATTGGCCCGGTAAAAAAAGAAAGTTGGCAGTCTTTCCGTCGTTTTCCCAAAAGATTCACTACCTTTGCAACGAAATCAAATCAAGAAGTTCCTTCAAAAAATGATCAACAGAATTTTAATCCGCATTAAAGTTTTACAGATAGTATATTCTTTCTATCAAAACAAAAACGGAGATTTAAACCTGGCTGAGAAAGAGTTGTTGTTCAGCCTCCAAAAGTCGTACGACTTATATCATTACCTCCTTCTTCTCATCCTCGATGTAACAAACCTTTACGAACGGATTTCAGACAGCCGTAAACACAAACTGCGGCCTACCGACGAAGACCTCCATCCCAACACCCGCCTGATCGACAACCGCTTCACCCGACAACTATCGGAGAATAGCGCGTTGAAAAAATACTGTGCCGACAACACCCTTACGTGGGGAAGCGATACAGACCAGGACTTCGTCCGCCAAATGCTCGATCTGCTGCTGTCGTCCGATCTCTATGCCGATTATATCGCCAATCCCGACGATTCGTACGATACCGACCGGGAGTTCTGGCGCGCCTTCTTCAAAAAACATATCTGCGGCAACGAACAGGTGGAAGACTACCTCGAAGATAAAAGCATCTATTGGAACGACGATATCGATATTGTGGAAACCTTCACGTTGAAGACCATCAAACGTTTTGAACCCGAAGCAGGCGCCGGACAGCCGTTGCTGCCGATGTTCAAAGACGAGGAAGACCATGAGTTCGCAATCAGACTGCTCCGGCAATCGTTGCTGAAAGAAGACGAATTCCGCGAGCGGATCAACCGCCACATGAAGAATTGGGAGACAGAACGCATCGCGAACATGGACCTGCTCATCATGCAGGTCGCACTGGCGGAGATCCTCTCCTTCCCTTCCATCCCCATCAATGTGACGCTGAATGAATATATCGACGCCGCCAAATACTACAGCACGCCGAAAAGCGGTACATTTATCAATGGAATCCTGGATGCCATTGTAGGCGAACTAAAAAAAGAAAAGGTATTGTTTAAAGACTGATATTTATTCATATCTTTGCAATAGACGATTATAGTATTCACAAAATTAATACAGACCATGAACTTTCTTAGCATTATCCTTCAAGCTGAAGGCGGCGCAAGTCCTTATTCCGGATTAATCATGATGGTAGTAATCATCGCTATCTTCTATTTCCTGATTATCCGCCCACAGCAGAAAAAACAAAAAGATATCCAGAAAGCCCGCGAAGCGTTGGCGGTAGGTGATAAAGTAATTACTTCCGGCGGTATCTATGGCAAGATCAAAGAGATCGGAGACATCTACATGATCGTCGAAATAGCCGACGGGATACGTGTACGCGTGGATAAGTCATCCGTATTCGCGTCATCGGAAGATGCCAAACAGAAATAAAAATCAACGGTATGATGTCAGGACTTGATCAACAAAACAGCTCATTCAAGTCTGGTTTCCAAAAGATTAAGGCTTTTTTACTACGTCAACAGTGGAAAGAAGTCTTAATCTTTTTGGCTTTTGTGCTCCTTTCGTTCGGCTTTTGGATGCTGCAAAGCATGCAAGAAGAATACGAGATCGAACTGAGCATTCCCGTGCGATACAAGAACATGCCCGTTGACCTGGCCTTCAACGAAACGGCGCCCGACCATGTACGCGTCAAAGTAAAAGACAAAGGCAGCGTACTGATGAACTATGCTTTCGGCCGCAAGTTCGCCCCCATCGAGAAAAGCTTTAAAGAGAAAGACCAACAACCCACCAATGGCATCTTCACCATCACGACGAAAGAAATCGAATCGCAGTTACAGAAACAACTGATCGCCACCACCAAACTGGTTAAATTCGAGCCTGCGCAGATCAAGGTCTCCTTTGGCAAGCGTGCCCACAAAACCATCCCGGTGGTATTCGACGGGAAGATCAACCTCGAACCCGGTTATCAACTGTCGGGCGACATCCTGATCAATCCGGCTCTTGTGAACGTCTATGCCACTGAAGCGGTACTGGATTCGATCCGGGAGATCAGCACCGTATTTACGGAGATCAAATCGATCAACAAAACCATCACCCGCAACGTACAACTCCGCAAGCATGCCGGCCAGTCGTATGACACGGAAAGTGTTTCCATCACCATCCCGGTAGATGAGTATTCCGAAAAATCATTGGATATATCCGTTGAATGTACGGATGTACCACCCAACTATACTGTCCGCCTGATGCCGCATACGGTAAAGGTAAGTTGCAATATTCCCATCTCCCGTTTCAAGGAACTGACGGAGAAACAATTTGCCATCCAGGTACCCTTCAGCACCCTGGAACAAAATCTCACGGGAGTGGTTGCCGTCGAACTTACCCAAAAACCATCCTGGGTATCCACCGCTTTGCTTACACCCAACAAAATTGAATTTGTTATCGAACAAAACAGATGATCACGATCGGTATCACCGGAGGCATCGGAAGCGGGAAGACAGTGGTAGCGTCTCTTATGCAGGTTATGGGAATACCCGTATATATCGCTGATGAGGAAAGCAAACGGCTTACCGACACCTCCCCGCTCATCCGCGAACAGCTTACTACCCTCTTTGGTACCGGTATTTATACGCCTGCGGGATTGAACAGGCCGATGCTCGCCGCACATATCTTCCCTGATCCGGTACTGCTGGCACAGGTGAACGCGATCATCCATCCGGAAGTAGCCCGCCATTTCCTTGCGTGGATCCAGCAACAACCCGGTCAGATGTGCGCCATCGAATCGGCCATCCTCTTTGAATCCGGTTTCGACCGGATGGTTGACTACAGCCTGCTGGTGTACGCTCCCCTTGAGTTGCGCGTCGAAAGAGCCCTGGTGCGGGGTGGATTTGCCAACCGCCAGGAAGTGATCC
Organism: Tannerellaceae bacterium; assembly: GCA_031555735.1. GTDB lineage: Bacteria > Bacteroidota > Bacteroidia > Bacteroidales > Tannerellaceae > JAJDIA01. The sequence continues at coordinate 55,655 of JAVBUE010000007.1, read as the reverse complement.
TCCGCATCGACAACCAAATGCCCGACGAACAAAAAAAAGAACGGGCCACCCACCTCATCCTGAACGACGACATCCACGCCCTGATCCCCCAAATGAACCGGGTCCTGTCACAGATAATACATTGAACGCTTTTTTTTCTGCATCCGCCTTGCTGTTTTTTAATTGAGTTGTGTTACATTTGCGCCTTTGAAGTTAAACTCAAACAGAAACAAGTATTATGCTGAAGACTATTTTGTCTGTTTCCGGTAAACCGGGATTATATAAGATGATTTCCCAGGGAAAAAACATGACGATCGTTGAATCACTCATCGACGGGAAAAGAAGCCCCGTATATGCTAAAGACAAGGTCATCTCCCTGAGAGACACCGCTATCTTCACCAATGAAGAAGATGAGCCGCTGTATAAAGTACTTTCCCGCATCAGGGAAAAAGAAGCAGGTAACCCGGCGTCCCTTTCGCCTTCCACGGCAAAGCCGGATGAATTGCGTGCTTATCTTGCGACTGTTTTACCCAACTTCGACCGCGAGCGCGTATATCCCAGCGATATCAAGAAACTGCTGAATTGGTATAACCTCCTGGTAGCATCCGGCATTTCCGATTTCTCGCTGGCAGAGAAAACAGCGGAAGACGAAAAAGAAGCAGCCGCCGAATAAGTGCTTATATCACGCAACTCCATCAAGCTATCCTCCAAGGGATAGCTTTTTTTGTACAGCAAAGAGCGCTCACAGGTCGATCCGCTCAGCTACCGTTTATCCCTTTCCGCTTCCCAATTGTTATATATATACAAAGCATAGAAGAACCCTTAGCCTGTTTACCTTATGAACGCGCAAAACGAAAATATACTGTTGGCAGAATCACTCAGGGCCGGATCCTACGACGCCTTTAATCAGTTGTACCTGCTTTATGCCGATATGCTCTTCGGGTTTACATTCCAACTGATCCGGTCGAGAAGCAATGCCAGGGACATTGTGCAGGAAACTTTCCTGCGGATCTGGCTGACACGCAAACAGATTGACCCACACGCTTCATTCAAGTCGTATCTATACACTATCGCTCGCAACCTCATCATCGACTCGCTGCGCAGGCGGACCCAACAGGTGGACTTCCGAAGCAGGATCCACAGCGACGATTTCCCGGACTTCTGTGAGAACGACACCGAGAGACAGATCAATTACACCGAATTCCGCCGGCAGGTGAACCTGGCGAAAGAGAAACTTACCACCCGCCAGTACGAGATATTCGAGTTGAACCGGGAAAAAGGATTCTCCATCTCCCAGATAGCGGAAAAACTCGGATTGTCGGAAAAAACCGTCAAAAACCAGTTGTCTCTGGCACTCAAGAGAATGCGGAATGAATTGATGGGGTACCATATCCTCCTGTTCACCTTCATATACCCGTTTACCTGAACGAAAGTGGCCAAACATGCTTTATAACATACGGGAGAAGCCGGGACTTCTTTCCCTTCCCTGCGTATTACCTTACAAACGATGATCCATGAACACGACTGATCCCTACTTGCAGGGGCTTTTACAAAAACAGTTATCCGGCACACTGGAGCCGGACGAGTATGCTGCGCTCGCCGACCGGTTATCCGTCCTCTCCAACGATACGGTCAGCCGTTCGCTTCAACCGTTGTGGGAGAACTACGAACATGGCCCCTGCCTCCATATCACCGAAAAAACAACCATGCTTCACCGGATCCGCCGGAAAGCCGGACGAACGCCCCATACCCTCTTTGCCCAGGGATTACGGGTAGCCGCCATCCTCATCCCCGCCCTGTTCGCTATGGCTTATTTTCTGAACGAAGGACGGCCGGCCGCCACCTTCACAGTCCTTGCCGAAGCCGGACAAAAAACACATATACACCTGCCCGACAGCACCGAGGTATGGTTGAATTCCAACTCACGCCTGACCTACACCTCCGACTTCAATGCCAAAGACAGGCATGTCGTCCTGGATGGCGAGGGCTGGTTTGAGGTACGGAAGTCGGCTAAAAAGAAATTCACGGTCGAAACGGAGAAAGTAAACGTGATCGTCCACGGTACCACCTTCAATGTATCCGCCTATGCCGACGATCCGGTGATAGAGGTAGCCCTGGACCAGGGAAAGGTAGCCCTGGAAAACAAAACCGACCATACCCTCATCACCCGGATGACACCCAACCACCTTGTGACGGTGGACAAAGTCAGCATGCGGTGGAACGACCAACCCTGCCAGGCTTCCCTGACGGGTATCTGGCATGAGCATATGCTCCGGTTCACCGATGCGTCGGCAGAAGAAGTATTCCGGAAGATGGAGCAGTGGTACGGTATCCATGTCAGTCTTGAGAACTCAGCAGACACGCTGCATTACGGGTTCACCCTGAAAAATGAATCCCTGCGTGAGATGCTCGACCTTATCAACCGGATCACCCCCATCACGTACCGGATAAACGGAGAGGAGGTGATGGTCAGGTATCAATAACATACGCCATTCGGAAGTAGCGTATTCTTCCCCGACTTGCGACTCAACTAAAGTATAAACGCCAGGGATACGGGCATTCCCGTTCCCATAGAAACTAAATTACACATGTTAAATCAATTAATTAAATCTGATATTTCACCATTCAAACGAAAGGTATTACAGTATGTGCTGGTTTTCTTCGCTCTTTTTCTGGTGTGCCCAAACACCTGGGGGCAGACGACACCCCGGGTCAGCCTGGATCTGACGAACCAGCCACTGGAAATGTTTTTTTCTTCCATAGAAGCACAGACCGGTTTTACGGTCATGCATAACAACGTAAACGTCCAACAGACGATTAGCGTTCGATCCGACCAGGAACCGCTGACCGTTGTATTGAAAAAAGTCCTCCCTCCCCTCAACATCCAGTTTGAGATTGTGGATAAGCGGATCATCCTCAACCCGAAACAGGCGGCTTCCACCAATCCGGACGATACACAGCCGACGATACGGGTATCCGGGGTGATCACCGATGCATCGGGTGAAACCGTGATCGGCGCCACCGTGATGGAAAAAGGAACATCCAACGGAACCATCACCGATATCGACGGGAAGTATGTGCTCGACGTACCGGCAAACGCCACCTTACAGGTATCCTATATCGGATACATGCCCCGGGATATCCGGGTGAACAACCAACAGGCAATCAACCTGGTATTGAAAGAAGATGTGATGGCGTTGTCGGAAGTGGTCGTTGTAGGTTACGGCACCATGAAAAAACGCGACCTGACCGGCGCTGTTTCCAGCGTAAAGATGAGCGACACACCGATCTCCACCGTTTCATCCGTCAGCCAGGTATTAGCCGGTAAAGCAGCAGGGTTCCAGGCAAGCACGCAAAGCGCACAACCCGGTGGAGGCACCAGCTTCCGTATCCGTGGCGCCGCATCACCCGTAGGCGGCATGAACGACCCGCTGGTGATTATCGACGGATTTCCGGTCAGCAATCCTTCAGACAGCGACAACGGCGGCATCAGTGCCGGTAAATATAAAGCGGGACGCACGGACAACATCCTGTCGTCGATCAACCCCAACGATATCGAATCGATCGAGGTATTGAAAGATGCCAGCTCAAGCGCCATCTACGGTGCACGTGCCGGTAACGGGGTGATCATCATCACCACCAAGAAAGGGAAGAAAGGGGAACCGGTGGTTACCTATTCAGGCTCCGTCAGTGTCCAGCAAATGTCGGACGAGTATGAGGTATTCGGCGCGCACGACTTCATGATCCAGTCCAACCGCTACTCCAAAGAAGCCTGGTTGAGACAAAATGGGATCGCCCCCTACGGCAACAAATCCGAATCGGATGCACCGGCATATGCGCCCCGCTACACCTCCGACCAGATTGCCAACCCGCCCTACGACACCCAATGGTTTGACGCCGTCACACGCAGCGGGTTTCAGACCCAGCAGAACATCAGCGTATCCGGTGGGACGGAAAGCACGCAATACCTGATCTCCGGTAACTTCTTCGACCAGAATGGAGTGATCAAGAATAACGACATCTCCCGTTATACCGGACGCCTGAACCTGGATCAACGATTGAGCAGGCACATCATGACAGGGGTCAACTTCACTATCTCGCGGAACAACTACGATAACGTACCGTTGGGAAGCGGGCAGAACGAATATGCCAGCCTCCTTGTCTCCGCCGCCCAGTTCAATCCATTGTTACCCATCCGGGATGAAAACGGCGACTATGTATTGAATACCGAAGCGGCTTTCCTTCCGAATCCGGTGTCGCTGCTTGAGATCACCGATAAGACGACCAAAGAACGCCTCCTGGCTGTGGCGTATATCGAATATGAACCGATCAAAGACCTGAAACTGAAAGGGAATTTCGGTCTCGACCGGAACTACCAGAAACGTAGAAGTTACCTGCCCAAGACAACCCTTTACGGACAGAAATCAGGGGGACAGGCGGATTTGTCGCAAAACGATGAATCGGACTATCTCGCCGAGTTTACTGCCAACTACACCAAAGCGTTCGGCAACCATAACCTGACGGCGTTGGTGGGGTATTCGTTCCAGAAATTCGTACGGGAAAGTATGGCCATGTCGAATAATAAGTTCCTGATCGATGGCTTCCTGTACAATAATATGGGAGCCGGAGCGGCAGCCAAACCCGGAGTAGGATCGTCGGCCAGCTCCGATGAAATGGCTTCTTTCTTCGGCAGGGTCAACTATACGTTCCTCGACAGATACCTGCTGACCGCCACCCTGCGTGCCGATGGCGCTTCCAACTTCGCACCGGAAAACCGATGGGGATACTTCCCCTCCCTCTCCGTAGGCTGGCGATTCCTCGACGAAGCGTTTATGAGTCCCCTGCAAGGGATCCTTTCCAATGGTAAGCTGCGCGCCAGCTACGGGGAGACAGGACGATCCAATATCGGCAACCGGGCCATCAGTTTCTATGCCGTAGGATATAATAACACCTTCGGCGATGCCGAGTCACAGGGCGTTTACCTCCAGCAGATCGGTAACCCATCCCTGAAATGGGAAACTACCGGCGAGTGGAACTTCGGTCTGGACCTCGGCATATATGACGGGCGGATCAATGTGACAGCCGAATACTTCAACCGCACCATCTCTGACCTGCTGCAACAACGCGCCCTGCAGTCGTACAACGAAGTATCCACCATCTGGGCGAACATCGGGAAGACCCAGAGCAAAGGGTTCGAACTGACAATCAACACCCAAAATATCGCTACCGATGCCTTCAGTTGGAATACCGACTTTACCTTCTCTTTCTACCGTGACAAGTGGAAAGAACGCGACCCCTACTGGAAACCGGCGGCTTATTCCATTTACGACGCTCCGATCAGGGGGAGCTACGGCTACCTGTCCGACGGCATCATCCAGGCGGGAGAGAAGGTGGATCACATGCCCGGATCCGTTCCCGGACAAGTGAAGCTCAAAGATATCGATGGGTTCAAATACAATCCCGACGGCTCGATCCAGGTGGACGGAAGAAACTTCCCCATCAAGACCGGGGAGCCAGACGGCAAACTGAATGATGCCGATAAAGTATTCTACGGCAGCAACGACCCGGGATTCCTGATGGGGCTGAACAATACCCTCAAGTGGAAACAATTCGACTTCAACATCTATTTCTATGGTCAGTTCGACAAGGCCAACTACGGTTCATACAAAGACCTGTGGCTCACCGGATCGGCCGGTATGACGGGTATCGCCAATATGTATCGCGGCTATAACATGCCGACAACGGCTGTCGAAGTATGGTCGCACGACAATACCGGTGGTACGCGCCCCGGTTTCTTCCAGGACAAGAGCACCTACGGGACAGGCGATTTCTTCAAACAGGATGCCTGGTTTATCCGCTGCCGGAACATCACGCTGGGATATACCTTCCAGATGCCTCAAACCAACAAAGTGTTTTCCAAAATGCGGGTATATGCCGATGTCAACAACCCGTTCGTCATCACCCCGTACGACGGTCTCGATCCGGAAACAGACGACTCCGTATGGGCCTATCCCAATGTGACCAGCTACAGTATAGGCTTAGACATCACCTTTTAATCCATGTATAAATGAAACCTATGAAACACCTGATATTAGCAACAATCCTGTCGCTCACAACACTTACCGGTTGTACCGACCTCACCTCCGAAGTTTACGACAAGATAAACCCGGGTATATTCCCCAAAACGGAAGACGATGTGAAAGCGCTTGTCACGGCAGCCGCCTACGGTCCATTCCGATCCGCCTGGTATAGCGGCATCTTCACTGTCGCCTCTGGCGGTATTCAGACGATCACGGAAATGAGCACCGACCTGGGCGAATGCCAGTGGAACGATGCCGTATGGCCGGATGTCCTCTACCAGAACTTCACACCCAATTCCGGCGGTGTGACCCAATTCTACAAATACCGGGCTGATATCAGCAAGATGACCATGACGTTCGAACGGATGAGAGACGTTCCCCTGAAGGACGATGTCAAAAGCCGTTTTGAAGCCGAACTCCACTGCGGACGGGGATGGCTCACCTTCCTGTTGTACGACCTGTATGGCCCGATACCTGTAGCCACCGTTGACGAACTGACTGACCCGATGGCCGACAAGATCATCCCCCGTCCTACCAAAGAAGAGATGGTAGCCTATATCGAAACGGAACTGAAAGAAGCCCTCAAGGGATTGCCCGACGTCTATGCCTCCCACGACAACAACTACGGACGTTTCACCAAAGGCCTGGTATATACCATCCTGCTGAAGCTCTATATGCACGAAGGCGAATGGGCAAAGGCAGAAGAAGCCGGACGCGAACTGATGAATCCCAAATATGGTTATGCGTTGGTTCCCGACTACAAAAACATCTTCACCCTTGAGAACGAGCGCAACAGAGAAATCATCTGGGCCTGCATCGAAACACGCAGTACAAATATGCAACTCTGGCTGGCGCATGTCCTGTCCAGCCCCTATCCCACCCGGAACGAAAGCATCCAGAAATGGGGCGGTTACCGGATGCCCTGGGCGTTCTACAATACCTTCGACAAGAACGACAAACGGCTGGAAGTACTGGTCGGCGATTTCCAGGGGACAGACGGTATCCACTATACCGAAGCCACCCCCGGAACAGTCCTGATCAAGGGAGCATTGCCCGTCAAATATGGTGAAGACCCGGTAGCCACGGGTGAAGAAAGCCAGGTGGACTGGGTGGTTTACCGGTATGCCGACGTGCTCACCCTGCTGTCGGAAGCTATTGTTCGCAAGAACAACGCCGTAACACAGGAAGCGGTTGACCTGCTGAACCGGATCCGCCTCCGTGCGGGTATCGAACCATATACGACCGGCAGTTTCAGCAGCACCCAGGATTTTTACGACAAGATGCTCCTGAATCGTGGACAGGAACTCTGGTTTGAAGGCGCCCGCCGCGCCGACCTGATCCGTCACGGCAAATACATCGAATTCGCACGTATATACAAAGGATCGACCACGACCAAAGATGCCTTTGTTCTAATGCCCCTCCCTCAAAGCGCCATCAACGAGAGCAAAGGACAAGTCATCCAAAACCCGGGGTACTGACACACGATTGTATCTATTGTAGCCATTAATGGATTAACCTGGCTATCAACAAGGGGTTGTCCTTGTATGGGAACATACAAACGGACAACCCCTTTTACTTGTACAAGGCTGCATGCACAGCCCGAACGGAGGCAGTTACCAGTGATCCGTACGGAACGGAATGACCGGCAGGTTGCGGCTGCTGTGCAGGTTGCCAACCTGGAAATTACGGAAACAGTATCGGACGGCAACCGGCGCTTTGACGGCATCCGCCGAGACCACCAGCGTACGACTGCTTTGGTTGACCACCACCGTAGCCGGTCGGAAAATCTGGTCCGCCCCAGCGATCTCAAAGCCTTCAATACCCATCCAGGGGCTAAAGCCTTCGGAGGCATGGTCGAAAGACAGGACGATGGTGTTCCCTTCGATCTTCATCTCCCGGTACGAAGGAGAATCGGCAGCAATGGTTTTGTAACCATACGTCTTATTCAACGCCTGATAGCCCAGGCGTTCACCGACCTCTTGTTTGTTCCGGGGATGGATCTGAGTCTCTTCGTCCGGATACACCAGGTCGTTGGTGGTGATCATGCCGCTGTGCGGGATCAATGCCTGCGCCTTGAACTGCGCTTCCCGCAACAGGGCGCCGCTGATCTTGTCGGCATCGTTCTCGTAGTTGTACGGAGCGATCTCCACATAGTAGAACGGCAGCTCATCGTCCTGCCAGAGCGAGCGCCAATGCTTCACCATCGTAGCCAGCCGTTCCGCATACACATCGGCTTTGCCCACGTTGCTGCATCCCTGGTACCAGATGAATCCTTTGACAGTATAGAGGGAAGACGGTTTCAACAACCCGTTATACATGATCATCGGCTGCAGGAACTGTGTTCCTTCGCTGCTGCCCGCCTTACGCAGGTCTTCGTCGGGATACGTTTCCAGGATCTCTTTCGGAAGCCATCCTTCCACCCGCGAACCACCCCAGGCACAGGCAATGATACCGATGGGCACATGCAACGTACGCTGTAGCGTCAACGCGTAAAAGTAAGCCGTGGCGCTGAACCCCGGCGCGTTCACCGGATCAGACACTTTCCAACTCCCGTTGGCATACGGCAGTGGAGTGACGGCTCCTTTCCGTTCGATGGTCGCCATACGGATACCCGGATGATTGCCTGCATCGGCGATCACGTTGTTCGCATCCGTAACCGGGCAGTTCCAAAACCCGTTCAGCGGCATCTCCATATTGGATTGTCCGGAAGCGAACCACACCTCACCGATCAGGATATCCTGAACCGTTACCGGTTCGCCGTCGCTGATGGAGATCGTCTGTGGCGCAAACGTCGCCGCCGGTGTATTCAGCCTCATTTCCCAATGGCCGTTGGTATCAGCCTGTACTTCGACGGGCGTTTTGGTCAGCCACGACGCATTGACGGAAACGGTCACACCCGGCGCCGCTTCCCCCCACAAACGGACAGCCGCCTGCTGTTGCAAAACCATATGGTCGCTGATGAGTCCGGGTAACTTTACTTTGGCTTCCGCCGCCGGCAACAGACAGGCAAGCAGAAGGACATAGATTCCTTTTGTTTTCATGATATATTAATAAATGTACGCGCGTATAGAAAAAAACAGATACGCAAACCTTATTTCGCCGGAGTGAACAGATAACCCGTACCGTCGAGAGTCACGCTACCCATACCCGGGTAGGCAATATGCATACCCGCAATGGGGATCTTACCTGACGACACATACGCCAGGATCTCTTTCCGGTATCGGATCGCCTGGTCAGGATCCGTATCGTAGGTGACCGCCACCTGCGGATATGGCATCTGGATCGCCATCGCATGCGCGAGGTCGCCCCAGATCAGCAATTGCTTCCCGTCCGATTCCAGCAGGAAAGCCGTATGGCCGGGCGTATGGCCGTAGGCGGCGATCCCGTAAATGCCCGGCAGCAATGCCTTTGTCGCTTTGCCGGCCTCTTCCGGTTGAAACAGTTGCAGTTTGCCCTGGTAGGCTTCGATTACTTTTTTCGCTCCTCCATCGATGGCCGCCCAATGCGCATGTTCGGGCGTGGCGATATAGACGGTGGCGTTCGGGAAGGCAGGTTTACCGTCTCGCAACATACCGCCGATATGGTCGCCATGCATGTGCGTAATCAATACGGTATTGATCTCCTCCGGTTTTATACCCAGGGAAGCGAGGTTGTCGAACAAGAGTTTACCGTATCCGGCATCCACGAGGATGGTCTGTTCCGGCATACGGATCAGGAACGAGTTCGTTGCGTTAGAGAAGGTACCATCCGGAATGGCTTTCTCCATCATTTCCGGTGTAGCGCCGATCAGGATACGCGGGTTGCCCTGCCCCTGTCCTTCCGAGAGGAGGCTTACCTGAAAGTTCCCCACCCGCGTGGTGAACGTATTGTTATTCGATTGGGCATACATACCGGTCACACTCATATACAACAGGATAAATCCAATGAACCTTTTCATATCGTTTCTATTTTAATGTAACTGTTTTGTCTGTAGAATGGTTTAAAAAGGGACATCTTCCCACCGGCCATCCACCAGTTCGCGGGTGGTGCGGTAACCGGCGAGCCTCAGCAGTCCGAAGGCTGCTTCCCGCCCGTCGTTCACCAGATCGGGGAAATGGCAGTCGGAGTTTACGACCACAGGGATATCGAATTTCCGCAGGGTGGACAGGTATTCATGATGCGGAAACAGTTCCTGTTTCCGTTGCATATTCTTCGTGTTGACCTCTACCATCAGTCCCTTTTCAGCGATCAGCGCCAAGCAGTCGTAGAAAAGGGTATGATACCACAAATCCTCCATGGAGAAGGGTGTGAACCGGTTGCCGTTCATCCGGATCTTGTCGATATGCCCCACGATATCGAATCCGCCCGCCTCGATCATCCGCATGGTGGAAGCGTAGAAACGGCGGACAAGCTGCTGGATATCACCGTTGAAATACCGGTCCACCGCCGCCTTGTATTCTTCAAAAGGACCATCGATGCATACCATATTGGCCTCTTCCAGTACCGGCGACAAGGGCAGGAAATGGATCGACCCGATGCGATAGTCCAGCGGCATCTCCCGGAAATACGGGATGGAAGGATTATAGGTCTCATCCAGGTAATCGATCTCCAGCCCGGTATAGATCTCCAGTTGACCGGCATACTTCCGTTTCAGCCGTCCGATTTCCTGCAGGTATTCCGGGAAATCGGACGCCGACATATTCCAGAACGTTTCGAAAGGCAGGGGTGAATGAGAGGAGAAGCCGTAGGCGCGGAAGCCCCGGGCGAGGGCGAAGCGGATAAATTCCTCCGGCGCGCTCCTCCCATCACAAAAGGTGCAATGACTATGGTAGTTGCTCAACTGCATGCCTGCACCCTCAAATCACTTTCAGTTCCTTACCCACTTTAATAAATGCTGCGATGGCTTTATCCAGGTGCGCCGTTTCATGGCCTGCGGAGAGTTGCACACGGATACGCGCCTGTCCTTTGGGCACTACCGGATAATAGAACCCGGTCACGAAGATCCCTTCTTCCTGCATACGTGCGGCAAAGTCCTGCGACAGCTTGGCGTCGTACAGCATCACAGCGCAGATAGCCGACTGCGTCGGTTTGATATCGAATCCGGCAGCCAGCATCTGGTCCCGGAAATAGGTCACATTCCCGATCAGCTTCGTATGCAACACATCGCTTTCCTTCAGCATGCGGAACATCTCCAGGCTGGCGCCCACGATCGCCGGAGCCAGTGAATTGGAGAACAGGTACGGGCGCGAGCGCTGGCGGAGCATATCAATAATCTCTTTCTTTCCCGTGGTGAATCCGCCCATGGCACCGCCGAACGCCTTACCCAACGTACCGGTGAAGAGGTCGATCCGTCCGTAGCAGTCGAATTGCTCGGCCACACCATGTCCGGTCTTTCCCACCACACCGGCGGAATGTGATTCGTCCACCATCACCAGCGCGTCGTATTTCTCCGCCAGGTTGCATATCTGATCCAGCGGCGCCACATTGCCGTCCATCGAGAATACGCCGTCGGTCACGATGATACGGTGGCGTTGCGCCTGCGCCTCTTTCAGGCAGTTTTCCAGTTCGCCCATGTCGGCATTGGCATAACGGTATCTTTTGGCTTTGCACAACCGAACACCATCAATGATGGACGCATGATTGAGGGCATCCGATATGATGGCGTCTTCCTCCGAGAACAAGGGTTCGAACACACCGCCGTTGGCATCGAAGCAGGCGGCATAGAGGATCGTATCTTCCGTACGGAAATAATCCGAGACAGCCGCTTCCAACTGTTTGTGCAAATCCTGCGTACCGCAGATGAAGCGGACAGACGACATACCGTAGCCGTGCGTATCCATCGCGCGCTTGGCCGCCTCAATCAGTAGCGGGTTGTTGGAAAGGCCCAGGTAGTTATTGGCACAAAAGTTCAACACTTCGTCCCCGCCATTCACCCGGATGTCGGCACGTTGGGGGGTGGTAATGATCCGTTCGTTCTTGTATAGACCGGCGGCTTTGATCTCTTCCAGTTCTTTTGTCAGGAAGTTTTGCAGTTTTCCGTACATAAAGCTTTGTTTTATTAGTATTTTTCTGATATGGATAGGCTCACTATGAGCAAATCGACAGACAAATATCCTCTTTTTTTTGCAGACTCGGTAAAAATTCTCCATACATTTGCAAGGAAAAAACTTAAATCACATCAAAACAAGATGAAGAATATTTTGGTAATAGGCTCTACCGGTCAGATTGGCTCGGAATTGACCATGAAATTAAGGAGTTTGTACAGTGGTAACGTCGTTGCCGGTTATATCTCCGGAGCAAAACCGACCGGTGAGTTATTGGAGTCAGGGCCTGCCGCCCTGGTCGATATCACCAGTGAACAGCAGATCGCCGAAGCTGTATCTAAGTACAAGATCGACACGATCTACAACCTGGCCGCCCTTTTGTCGGCCGTAGCCGAAGCGAAGCCGCAACTGGCCTGGAAGATCGGTATGGACGGGCTGTTCAACGTGCTCGAAGTAGCCCGTGAGATGAGCTGCGCCGTATTCACGCCCAGCTCCATCGGCGTATTCGGCAACAATACCCCCAAAGACCGTACGCCGCAGGATACCATCCGCAACCCGCGTACCATGTACGGGGTGACGAAGGTATCGGGCGAATTGCTGAGCGACTACTACCACATCCGGTTCGGGGTGGACACGCGTGCGGTACGATTCCCCGGCCTGATCTCCTACGTGACACCTCCGGGAGGTGGTACGACCGACTATGCGGTGGATATCTACTACTCAGCCGTCAAAGGGGAAGAATTCCACTGCCCGCTGGCAGCCGGTACCTTTATGGATATGATGTACATGCCGGATGCCCTCCGTTGCGCCATCGAGATCATGGAAGCCGACCCGTCGAAACTGATCCACCGCAACGCGTTCAACGTCACCGCCATGAGCTTCGACCCGGAGATCATTGCCAACAACATCAAACGCTATGTGCCCGATTTCCGGATGAGCTACACGCCTGATCCGCTGCGCCAGGCGATTGCCGACTCATGGCCCAACTCGCTCGACGACACCTGTGCCCGCCAGGAATGGGGATGGAAGCCGGAATACGACCTGGACGCAATGACGCGTGAGATGTTGGAAAAACTGGGTGAACGCATCGGCCGATAAGCACTGACCGCATGCACAGACAACTGGTCATAAAAAACCTCCTCTCCGAAATTTCCAGCCTCACGGAATTTATGGAAACGACGGGGAAAGAGATGCGCCTCCCCGAGGTACTGGCCATGCGTTTGAACTTGGTGCTGGAAGAAGCCGTCTCTAATATAATTATGTATGCCTACCCGGAAAAGCAGGCGGACGAGATCCGTATCCGGGTGGAGAAGCAGGGCGACGAACTGGTCTTCACCCTCACGGACAGAGGAATCGCCTTCGATCCCACACAAGTGAAGGAAGCCGATGTGACCCTTCCGGTGGAAAACCGGCCGGTTGGCGGTTTAGGCATCTACATCATCCGGAACATCATGGATGAGGTGACATACCAACGGGAACGGGGATGCAACGTGTTCCGCATGAAAAAGAAAATCAGATAAAGGAGGGGCTTACACATACAAAAGGCCGGTTACCTACAGAGGTACCGGCCTTTTTTTGTTGGGTTGTTGTCATTACCTGCGAGCTAACATGTCAGTCAGTTGGCCGGGTGTCACATTCCTGCCTACGATCACACCTTCGTTGTTGATCAGGCAGTTGCTGAAACCGCCTTTGCGGTTATACAGCTTGTACAGCTCCGACTCCTTTCCCAGTTCTTCGTGGAACTGCATCGTTTTGTCGAGCTGATCGGTTTTCACCGTTTCGGCAAATACGGATTCTTTTTCATCGACCGAAAAAGAACAAAATGCAATCCTCTCCGAACCCCATTTACGTACTTCGTTCTGCAGCCGTACATTCTGCGCCCTGGATTCGGCGTCGTACGCCGCCCAGAAATTCACCAATGTATATCGGCCCGAATCATTGAGGAGGTTCATGGATGCCTCCTGTTCGAAAGACTCAATTCCCGGAGCAAGATCACCCGGATAGATACCCACCGTAGGTCTTGCGTTTCTTGTCCCAAAAGCCATTATGGTAAAAGCGATGGAAACAACGAGAACATAAGTTCTAACTTTCATACTTTCCTGTTTACGTTTATACTCTATCGGCGCATCACTGAACCGACGCCTGATTTTCAGGCAGGTAAGCGGGTTTGTCCTTTCGCTAAAGGAACGTGTTCTGCTTACATAACGGGTACAAAGATAGGGAATATATGTTGCACAACATATTTTTACACATTTTTTAAGGGCTTGATCCAGTTGTCCAAGGTGCGCAATAACGTATCCAGCGTACAAACAACACGGCTATCCGCCCTTCATATTAAACGTTATTTAACACAACTACCCCTCTTTTCTTCCCGCAAACCGGCAAATCCCTATTACCTTTGTGGCGCTTAATCAATTAACACTTTTAGAAAAAGCGCTTTATGAAACCAACTTTGTTTGTTCTGGCAGCCGGTATGGGCAGCCGCTACGGAGGATTGAAGCAGTTGGACGGACTGGGTCCCAACGGCGAAACCATCATGGACTACTCCATCTTCGACGCTATCCGCGGCGGATTCGGCAAACTGGTGTTTGTCATCCGTAAAATGTTCGAACAGGATTTCCGGGAAAAGATTATCAGCAAGTATGAAAACCATATCCCGGTGGAAGTGGTATTCCAGGAACTCGACGACCTGCCCGAAGGCTTTACCTGCCCGGCCGATCGCGTGAAACCCTGGGGAACCAACCATGCCGTACTGATGGGAAAAGGGGTGATCCATGAACCCTTTGCCGTGATCAATGCCGACGACTTCTACGGACGCGACAGCTTCGCCGTACTCGGCAAACAACTGATGGCGATGGCCGGCACGGTGAACGACTATTGCATGGTAGGCTACCGCGTGGGAAATACCTTAAGCGAAAGCGGATCGGTAGCGCGCGGCGTATGCGGAACGAATGCCGAAGGCTTCCTCACCACCGTAGTGGAACGGACAGCCATCGAACGTATCAACGGCGACATCTGCTTTACCGACGAAAACGGACAGACAGTCACCCTTGCCGAAAACACCCCCGTGTCGATGAATATGTGGGGCTTCACCCCCGACTATTTCCAACATTCGGAAACCTTCTTCAAGCAATTCCTGTCGCAACATATCGATAACCTGAAGTGCGAATTCTTCATCCCGCTTATGGTGAACGAATTGATCACCACCGGAGAAGCCCGTGTGAAAGTGCTCGACACCACCTCCAAATGGTTTGGCGTTACCTATGCCGAAGACCGCCAGAGCGTAGTGGACAAGATCCAGGCGCTTGTTGACGCGGGCGAATATCCCCAGACACTGTTCTAAGCATCCGGTAGATGTAATACACAGAACCGTATCCTTTATTGCCGGCATACGGATGATTTAGTTGTTCCAGCCGGATGGGACACGTGTTCCACCAAGGTGGGACATATGTTCCATCCGGCTGGAACATATATTCCACCCGGGTGGAACAACTAAATCATCCGTAGGGCGACAACAGATCCGCTATATGGCGGCAACTGTAGATACGGTTGTTGCCCATACTACTCCCGTACGATCCAGGCTTTGAATTCGGACGCTTTATTTTTGCTGATATAGATCCGTTCGGGCGGTTCGATGTCGAGGGTGACCAACAGCCGTCCGTCGAACCACACCGTCAGGTTTTTCACGCTGTTACGTGCTACGATAAACTGTTTGTTGGCACGGATAAAACCGGCGGGATCCAGGGTGGCGATCAGTTGGTCGAGCGATTTCTGATACGGGTATTGCTTCCCGTCGGCCAGATAGATCTGCGTACTCTTGTCGGTGGTATATATACAGGAAATCTCGTTCACGCAGAGAGGCAGCAGTTTGTCTTTCCAGGGAACCAGTATCCTGTCTTTGTATTTTGGGACGGCGGGCGATACCAGTTGTGCCAGTTGATCCAGATACCGCGTCACATCCGTCCGCGCCAGCATCCTGAACTTTTGCAGCGCTTGCGCCAACTCGTCGGCTTTCACCGGTTTCAGCAGGTAATCGATGCTATTCACTTTAAACGCCTTGATGGCATATTCGTCGTACGCGGTGGTGAATATCACCGGCGTATCCACCCGGATGCTGTCGAAGATTGCGAAAGCAGAACCGTCGGAGAGGTGTATATCCATCAGGATCAGGTCGGGCGGCGGACAGGATTGCAGCCAGCGGATCGTCTGGCTGATACTTTCGGTATTGCCCACCACTTCTACCGACGGATCAATCTCCGCCAGGATAGCCACCAGGTTCTCACAGGCTACCGTTTCGTCTTCCACAATCAGTATTCTCATCTTCTTCCTGTTATAAGGGCAATCCGACACTAAAGAGATGGGCATTGGCATCCACCCGGATCTGCCTGCCCATCAGGAGGGAGAAGCGGTTTTCCAGGTTCCGGAGCCCTGTCCCGTTCGTATCCGCAGGCATCTGTTTCGGGAAGACGGGGTTAGACACCACCAGTTCACCGTCGGCACCCATCCGGATGGATACCTCCATCAGGTGGTCGCTGTCGATCGTATTATGCATCACCACGTTATCGATCAGCGGGAGGATCGACAGTGCCGGGATCTTCCGTTCCATCGCCGACTCAGGCACATCGACTACAAACACCAGCTTATTGGCAAAACGCACTTCCATCATATAGCGGAACGAATCTACAAAACCCAGTTCTTCCCGCAGCGTCACCAATCCCTTTTTATCGCTTTGCAGGATATACCGGAATACGTCGGAGAGTTTACTCAGGTAAGCCAGCGTCTTAGCGTCGTCTTTCTTCCGGATCAATGCCGAAAGGCCGTTCAGGGAATTGAAGAAAAAATGCGGGTTGATCTGGTTGGTCAACGCGTCACAACGGCTTTGGAGGTTTTCGTTTTTCAACCGTTCGATCTCCAGTTCCCGGTTCTGTTTCTCCGAATACATCAGAAAGATATGCCCGGCGAAGGTGGCGCCGATCCAGATCACGCAAAACTGGGAAAGCATGGTTGTCATGAAATCCTTTGCGACAAGGGTGACGAAGAATGAAACACCATTATAAAACACCAATGCCGCCACGACGATCAACAGGTTACGAACCAGCCGCCTCCTGAAATTCATCATCCTTATACGAAACAAATTGTATAGCAACATGTACCAGATGAGCACCGAGAAGAATACAAACCGCCAGGTGAAATACGTAAAATAGAGCGTATAATCCGACTTCGGCAGGAAATCCAATTGCCAGGGGATGCAGGCGATGTTCGGAAAACTGAGAAACAGGGTGCTGCACAAACTGATCAGCACCAGGTGAAACAAAGAGTATTTTTGAATGAGAGATTCCATTTGACTTTGTATTACGCGCAGGTTATTCCTGTCACACCACTTCGGTAAAGCGGTACGTAGGCTGCGGGCGGCCGGGCTGTAAAAACTTCCAGGCCAGCACATCGGCAGTATATCGCCCGTCGATCAGTGATTCGAGGGTTTCCCATACGATCCGGTCGAGGTGCCCGGGCGATGTCTCCACCCGGGCGTTGATGATCAGCTTAAGCGCGTCGCCCTCCCCTGCCGAACCACGTACGGTGAGCGACGATTGCTTTCCGGTGAGGTTGTAAACGGCAAACTGCCTGCCGTTCTCCGCAATCACTTTCACATGCCCCACGGCAAGGCCTTCGCTATCGAAACAGCCGGCCATCCGCGTGAGATACGTATGCACCAACGCATCCCAGCCGGTGGTTTCGCCACGCAAGCAGACCGTCCCGTTGAGCCAGCCCAATACCGCCTCGCCGTTGGCATAGGTATCATAATCCACTTCCACCAACCGCTTACCGGCATCTTTCCGCGCACAAGCCTCTTCGAGCCATTCGCCGACACCGGCGCCGTTCTGGGCGCTGGCCGTGCGAACGGTAGCCTGGGGGAAGGCTTCCGCTGTCCGTTGCCGTAACGCATCGAGGGCATCGGCCTCCAGGAGGTCGGATTTGGTGAGTAGGATCATATCGCTTTCTTCCAACTGTTTGCGGTAGATATACGCGGCATCGGGATGGAGTTCCGCCTGCGCGCCGTCAAGGATAGACAACAACCGGGCAGGGTCGGCCAGCACGGTAAGGGGAGCCACCTCGACCTCCGTTTGCAGGTATTGTTTCAGCGGTTGGATGATGGTGGCCGAAAGGTCGGTACAACTGCCTACCGGCTCGGCGATGATCACATCCGCCGCCACATCGGCACGCAGTTGACGGATCGCATCCGTGAAACCGTTGAAGTTACAGCAGAAACAACTGCCGCTCACTTCGGCCACGGGCAGGTTGTTCCGCTGCAACAGGGCGCTATCCACCAGTTCGGGCGCCTGGTCGTTCGTGATCAGTCCTACCCGTAGTCCTTTTTGCATCAATACACGGGCTGCTTCCCACAGCAATGTGGTTTTACCGGCTCCTAAAAAACCACCGGCGAGGATCAGTTTCGTTGATTTCATACGATATGCTATTAAATCTTATTTATTGTCACAATCACAGGGTTGGGAGGGCTTTTTCATCAGCCGTTCCATCACATGAAGAAAGAAGAACGCCGCCACGATCCCACCCGCTACCGGCGCCGCGATATACACCCAAAAGAAGCCACCGCAACTATCCGGGAACGCGGCGTCGCCCCATCCTGCCAACCAGGCTACCAGGCGGGGACCCAGGTCGCGCGCCGGGTTCAGTCCCGCCTGTGTCAATGGAGCAACTAAGCAAATGATGGAAGTGACGCTCAACCCGATAAAGACCGGCGTCAGCGAATCGCTGGGACGCCCCACGTTACATCCTTCCGTCAGCGCGAAGATAAAGGTAAGCAGCAGAAACGTGCCGAATGCTTCGGCGCCGATCGCCAACGGCATCGACACCACCGCCGTACTTCCCGGATTGGGATAGAACTCCCCGAAGATCTTCGCCGTACGGATCGATTCGGCCGATCCGCGCACGATGCCTTGCGCACTCTCATACGCTTCGATGGATGAAGAAAAAAGCAGGTAGAGGACTATTCCGGCGAGGATCGCCCCGATAAACTGGGCGGCGAGATACGACGGCATCTTACGGGCTTTCATCCGCCGGCTCACCACCATGGCGATGGTCACCGCCGGATTCAGGTGTGCACACGACAAATGGCGGGTGGCATAAATAGCCAGCATCACACCCACCCCCCAGGCCAGTCCGATTTGCAGGATACTGTTGTATTCGCCAAACAAGGTTGCCACCGCCACCGATCCGCAACCAAACAACACCAGTATGAAGGAGCCCACTAACTCTCCGGTAAATTCTTTTGTGCTCATATAGTAGTAGATTTTTATTATACCGGTACAAACATGCGGAAAAAAACAACATTACACGCCATAAACAGGCTAAAAAAGAACAAAACGCCCCTGAAAACGAATGCAGGCAGGTACATGCACCGTTTTCAGGGGCGGAATGCGTTCTTCCGGACGGGAAGAAAGGGTCAGTAGGTCACCCGCCGGACAACGATCTCACCCATGGAGGAGGCGCCTTTGTTCTTCACTTTGGCTTTCAGGATGATGGGAAAATCGCCGAGTGTTTGCTGGGAGCGGATGATCCGGAAGGTTTGCTGTTTCGGCAGGAAGGTGACCAGCGCGTTCTGCGGTCCTCCGTACATCGTCAATTCCACATCCTTCACCTCCAGATCGGAAGGTTTGCCGCTGAGATAATCGGAAGCCAGCCGGGAGAAGACGATGTCGTATTCACCCACCGCTGTCATATAGGGGGTGAGGACCAGTTCGAAGTCCGTCCAGGCATCGGCGGTAAAGGTATCCGATTGCCAGGTTCCCGCCACCTGCCGGTGTCCTTCCGGCCCTGTATCCATCTGTCCGGTATAATCCGTTGCCACCCGGTAAGCCGCCAGGTTACGGATATGCGGGGTGGCTTTCGAACGGGTGACGGTCATCCGCAGCAATTTCAGCCGCACATCGGGAAAGCAATCGATCTGCTTGTTGCCGATGGAGGTGCCTGTATGGATCGGTTCCCACTGCACACCATCCCGGCTGCCGGAGAGTTCATAGGCGAGCACCCGTTGCCCGGCGGCCAATTCTTCCTGCAAAACAACATGATTCACTGTTGTCAGCGTATCGAACCGGAGCTCATACACGCGGCCTGTCCCGGACACCGCCTGCAGGGGATGATCAAACCTCGCCGCGATCTCCTTCCCGAACGCCGCATAAGCCCGGGCATGCGAACGGGGAATAAGCCCGGTGGTGTCGGGTGTCGAGTTCAGCAAAAGGACGGAACCCCGCCCCACCGATTTGTAGTAGATCGTCATCAGTTGGTCTGTCGTCATCAGCAGGGAATCGCATCCCGGCGCCCAAAACCATTTGTGCCCACCTTTTTTCAGCAGGGGAACATCCACTTCCACCGGCGCATAGCGGTTGCCGTCCACATCCGATTGTAAGGCGGTGGATACGCCCGTCCGCAGGTCGTTCTCTTGCACGGTGTACCAGTTGGGATTGGGGGCGAAGCCGTCTTCATTCCCCACCCAGCGCAAATCGGCATATTCACCCTGGAAGATGACGGCGTCGGCTGCGTACTTCTTCAGGATATCCCCCACTTCGATCTTGCAGTTCCCGTCGAACCATACTTCTTTGATGGGACCGTACAGGGTGAGCACCTCTGTCAGTTGCTGCCGGAAAACCTGGTTGTAGGCTTCCTGTTTGGAGGGATCGGTGGTGATGCCTCCGCTCCCGATACCGGCACCCCAACGGTCGTCGCCCGGATAAATATAGACGCCAAGGTCGAGCCCGTACCGGGCGCATGATTCGGAGAGCGACCGCAGGACATCGCCTTTGCCGTCGCGCCAGGGCGTTTCTTTGATACCGTAGTCAGACGTTTGTGTCTGCCACCAGCAAAAGCCGCCGCAATGCTTGGCGACAAAGAGGATCATCTTCGCCCCCCAGGATTGGGCGACCCGGCACCATTGGTCCGTATCCAGTTCTTTCATCTGCAAACGGGAGAGCGGGGTGGTCAGGTTGTCGTACTCACGGGATTGCCAGGCGGCGGGGCCGAAATGCACGAACATCACACGTTCATACCCGTGCCAACGCAGTTGGGGAGCGGAGGGCAACGGAATTTCGGTTTCCTGGGCATGCAATCTCCCCGGCAGAACCGCCAGCAGAAGCGAAAGCGCCAATAAGCTCTTCATCGCTTTGTTTGTTGATATGTTCACATTAATCACATTTGAAGATGGAGTCACCTTGTTCAGTTATAAGAGCGGATCAAAGGTCCCACTATTCCAGCCCTTCGTTTGTTCCAGTTTGGAGTTCGTCTCCAAATGTTTGCTGGGTAATCCGAAGAAGTAATAATTATCCTTATAATCGATCACGTACTTTTTATCCGTGTTATACGCTTCATCTTTAAAATACTGCGCATAGTTGTTTTCGAAGTCGGCCGTTTGCTGGATTTCAAGTAATTTATCGGCATTCATCCCCTCCACAAAATTCGGGCGCATCCCTTCTCTGTATGTACCGTTCAGTTCCTTCTCAAACAGGCGGCGGCGGCGCAGATCCCAGTAACGTTTTCCTTCGAAAGCAAACTCGATTTTGCGTTCGAGCATGATGGCATTGATCAATTCGTCGTGCGACATCCCCGTTTTCAAGCCATACATGCCATTATCCCCGGCTTCAATACCGGCTCTTTCCCGTATTTGCTTCAGGATGGAATACGCCTCATCGGATTTACCCAATTCCGCCGCCGCTTCCGCATAATTCAACAACACCTCAGCATACCGGATCTCCACCCAGTCCGTACTGCTGTATTGCGACTGCGCCGGAGACAGGTTGGTATCAACCGCCTTCCTGCAATAAAAACCGGTTTGCGTGGTGGCATCTCCCTGGGCGCCCTGATAGGTCCATTGTTTTCTGCCGACTTTCCCGCTCAGTTCCCAGATACTGCCATTATACACAATCGAGGCTTTAAACCTCGGATCCCTGTTTTTCCAGAACAATACCGGATCATACAAAGCCGACTCGTCAACCGGTTCGCCGGTGATCATCGGATACGATTTCACCAGGTTCCAGGTAGGATGATTGGAGCCTGTAAAATTCTGCGCTTCATCCAAAGGGCGGGTAGCGGCATTCCAGAAATTACCATTACCAACGGTTTCGCTTGTGGCATAAAACCGCGTGACCATGATATCTTCCTTATTCATTTCGTCAAACCAGATATTGGCATAGTCGGGATACAAACCATAGCCTGCACCCTGCAACTCCGTCATCGCGGTTTTATTGGCGTCATAGGCATTTGTCCAACGCCCGGCATCGGATACCGGCGTAAACTGGGGACTTGCATAATACAATAACACCCTGCCCTTGAGCGCCAATGCCACTGCCCTTGTGTATCGTCCCTCATCAGCGCCCGTCCATTTCCAGGGCAGCAGGCGGGAGGCATCGTCCAGGTCTTTCACAATCAAAGCGATACATTCCGACGTTTTATTCCGTGTGACATAGATATCATCACCCAGCTCCTGCGGTTCCAGTATCATCGGGACACCCCCGTACAGGCAAACCATTTGAAAATACCGCCATGCCCTCAGGATGAGCGCCTGCCCTTTCAATTTGTCCCTGATCCCCTGATCCAGTGTGCTCCCCTCCATCTTCTTGATCAGGATATTGATGTTTCTGATGCCTTCATAATACCATAAATCGTCCAGATCCTGAAG
This sequence comes from Tannerellaceae bacterium, assembly GCA_031555735.1. GTDB lineage: Bacteria > Bacteroidota > Bacteroidia > Bacteroidales > Tannerellaceae > JAJDIA01. The sequence continues at coordinate 32,886 of JAVBUE010000007.1, read as the reverse complement.
GATCAGTTGGCCATATAATTCTTTATCCCCGTATCTTTCCGCTTCATCCGATTTCCCGGAAATATCGATATCCCATACGGGTGCGTTATAACGATACAACTGATTCAAATAATCAGTTGCATACCGCTCATTATTCCATACCTGGTCATCATTAAGCGACATTTCGTCTTCCTTGTCGAGAAAATCGGTACATCCGGCAAGAAGGAGGCACATCAACATGCCTGAAATGATATATTTCATTTTCATAACTACAAATCTAACAGTTTAAAAACTAAGGTTGACTCCCAAAGCATAATTCTTCATTAAAGGATAGTTCACGATATTCCGGTCTTTAGATCCCAACTCCGGGTCAAAGTACTTCACCTTATCATACAGCAGGAAAAGGTTAGTTCCCGTAAAGAAGAAGCGGAGATCACTGACTTTCAGCGCCGAGGTGATGCGTTTAGGCAGGCTATACCCCAGGCTCAGGTTTTTCAGGCGAACGAATGAACCATCCCTTCTCCAGAATGTAGAGGCAACCCCAGCTTGGTTTTCCGTAATGCGCGGGAACTTCGCATCCACATGATCCGGAGTCCAGCGGTCTCTCCAGTAATCGAACGTCGTAGAAGCCGCACGGGTTTCCGGATCGCGGAGTTGTATCATGACATCATTCCCGGCGACACCCTGGAAGAAGACATCCAGCGACCAGCCTTTCCATTTGCCTCCCAGGGCCAGACCGAAATTATAGGGTGGAATTTTGTTTTTCACCACCCAGTCCTGATCATATTCGTCGATGACCCCATCCGGTGCATCGCTGTTCGCTCCCCGGATATCCTTGTAGTTAAGCATACCCAGTTCCGGTTTCCTCCCGAAAATAGTATAGCCTTCGGGCAAAGCATCCAGCTCCGCCTGAGTCCGTATGACATCGGTAGCCAGATAACCCATACCGTCTTTCCTGTCGTAATTGTATCCGATCAACGACTGGTATGGCCTGATGTTTTCAGCCTCGTCATACACTTTCACCTCATTGACGGCAAAAGCCACATTCCCTCTGACGTAATACATGAGGTCCTTGTTGACCGGTTGATTCCACTCCAACGCGGCTTCCCATCCGTGTCCGTCGATCACCGCATAGTTCTCAGCCGGCATCTTGGCGCCAAATGTGGTGGGAAGGCTTTGCAACCGGTCGCCCAGGATATCATACGAATGCTTGAAGAAATAATCGAAACTCATCGACAGCCTTTCGGACAGGAATTTGGAATCAAACCCGATATTTGTCGTCAGTGTTTTCTCCCAGGTAATATCCGGATTCGCTAATACATCAGGGATCAAACCGCCCGTAGTGGTAGTTCCTCCGAATACCGAACCAGTCTCATCCAACTTGGGCATTTTGTATTTCTGATACCATTGCCAGGCATACACATCGTCGTTCCCCAACAGACCGACAGAAGCCCTGAGCTTCAGGTAATCCATAAATTTCACCTTGTCTTTAAAGAAACCTTCTTCCGACACACGCCAGCCGGCAGAGGCTGAAGGAAAGAACCCCCACCTGTGTCCCGGAGCAAACTTGGCCGAGCCATCATACCGGAACGATGCCTCAAGCAAATATTTCTGGTCGTATCCATAGCTCAGCCGTCCGATATACGACATACGGGCGGATGACATTCCGTTGCCCGAAATACGCATGGTCTCCTTCCCTGCCGCATCCAGATGGGCAATATCCATCGAGGGGTAATCATAACCACGCGCATAGAACATATTCTCGCTTATTTCGGATTGCTCGTACACAAACAACGCTCCCAGGTCATGCTTTCCAAATGTGTTCGCATAATTAACCTGGGCATCAAACTGGTAACTGTCGTCGTAACGTTGTTCTTCATGCAGGTAATTCCCGTCGTCCCGGGTATATGTACCCACCACTTCATTGGTCGGGATATGCCCGTGCGTGCCTGCCCCTTTGAAGTTGTACATCAGATAGGGGAAGTTAAACTGTTTCTTATAGGTGCTTTTATCTATCCTGTTATACAGGAACTTAAAACTGAGCCCTTTCAGGAATGGGGCGTTGTACAGTACGTTGGCGGTTATTTCCGACGTGAGATATTTCTTTTTATTGAAACCCGTATTTCCATTGATCACCTCCATGGGGCTCCATTCCACAAACGTGGTGCCTCCCACATCCCTCAGCGCCTTTCCATCGATATAGGCCGGAACCATCTGCGACCTGAACAAGAGGCCTTGGTAGAGGTTGTCCATTTCATCCCTGTCGCCATCCCATCTCCAGAAAGGCTTATCATCGTTTCTGACATCAGTAGCCAGGTTCAACCCTACGATCAGGTCTTTTGTGATGTTGGCTTCAATATTCCCTTTAACATTGTATTTTCTAAAAGAAAGATTGTCGAACGATCCCGTTTCATAGAGATAATTCCCTCCGACATAATAGCGAACAACGTCCGTACCGCCGTTGACATTTAACGAATGCCTTGTTACGATGGGTTGTTTCCATGCTTCTTCTACCCAGTCATAGTTGAACGTTTTAAAGTAAGCAAGCTCATCATCCGTAAACCAGTTGCTGCTTGAGGGATCAAATCCCCGGATCGATAGCGCGTCATTAATCAATAACGCCTGATTGTAGCCGTCGATCATTTGGGGGATTTTCGTTGCATCCGACAATCCGACCATACCTGTATAGGAGATAACCGGCTTTCCTTTTTTCCCTTTTTTGGTGGTGACCAGAATGACCCCATTCGCAGCCCTTGCCCCATAAATGGCGGCAGACGCTCCGTCTTTCAATACCGATATGTTTTCCACTTCATTGGCATCCAAGCCGTCGAAAGCGAACTGATCCCGGACGACACCATCAATAACATACAACGGGTCGCTGTTATTCCATGTGCCTGCCGAGCGGATTTGCGTTGTCGAGCTTCCACCGGGTTTACCCACAGCGGAAGTAATGAGCATCCCTGAAACCCTCCCGCTCAGGGCGTTGGAGAGGCTGGATGCGGGAATCGCCGCAATCTCTTCGGAGTTGACAGAAGCGACCGAACCGGTAAGGTTCACTTTTTTTTGCGTCCCATACCCGACAACAACAACCTGTTCCAGCAACCGGGCATCTTCCTGCAGTTTGATTGTAAATTCTTCCTTTGAACCGACATCTATCGTTTGAGGAGCGAATCCGACATACGTAATCACTATTTTCGACCCTTCCGGTACATTTAAACTGAAGTTCCCATTCAGATCCGTAACCGTCCCTGTCATTTTATTGCCTTCAAGCGCGACATTGACCCCGATCAATGGTTCACCGGAATTATCGAGTACCTCCCCCTTGATCGGACGAAGTTGTTCACGGGACTTCTTTTCTACCTGTTTCAGCGAACCTTTAGTTGCAATACTAACCGATTTGCCTTCAATCGAATATTCCAGATTCCTTCCGCTGAAAAGTTCATCTAATATGGATGGTAATGAAGCGTTATCCACATGGATAGTTACAGGCTGCTCCCGATCGACTTCTTCGGTGTTATACCACATCGAATAGGAAGTTTGCCTTTTTATGGAATCCAAAGCATTGGACATTTTTTCATTTTTTAAGTGTAATGATATCTGAGCTTTCACATTAAAAGCGGAAATAGATGTTGAAATTATGAAAAAACATAACAAAGAAGTGATTCTTTTAAATTTCAACAATTTTCCGCAAAAGAAATAGTCATATAAACACCTTATACATTTTCTATCCTTGCACATTTGTTCAAATTTTAAATTAATGATTTAGTATTATTTGGCTTAATCGTAGATAAGGATAATACACAATATCATCCTTCGTCGTTTCTCAGGCATTGTCCATAGGCATATTTTTTAGGTTAATATATATTTATACCGGCATCCGTCTCTTCATATCTGCATTTGTTGTCGTTAGAGATTATTTTAAATATCTGACCAATTGATTCACCGTTAATAAAATCACCACTAAACCGTTGATACCTGATCGAAGTGTTGTATAGGTTAATCTTTACATCAAATTCACGCTCCAGTTTGTATGCGATTTGCTCAAATGTTTCATTATTGAAGATCAGTTTATCTTCCATCCATCCTGTCGAAGAATTGTCTGGCTGCTGTTTCAATGTCAACGTTTTCGACATCAGGTTATAACTCGCTACTTGCTGCGGCTTGAGCCTTATGGTATCCGCCTGGGGTGTCGTCATCTCAACCACTCCATCAAACAGGTTTACATGGATTTCATCATTGGTAGCGTACGCATTGACATTGAACCGGGTTCCTAACACTTTGACCTTAAGGTCATTTCCCGTTTCCACATAAAAGGGGCAAAGTGAATCATGGGCGACATCAAAATAAGCTTCTCCGCATAGCCTCACCGTTCTGTCTTTATCTCCAAAACCAGATCGCACTTCTATTTTCGAACCTGAATTAAGGGAAACCCGTGTGCCGTCAGACAATACCAAATCGGTTTTGGCGCCATTCGGAACCACCACCTGAGAGATACCCGAATAGTCTGGGAACTTGTATTCCGGAGTAAGGTATTTGTATCCGATGAACAAGCAGAATACTGCGACGGCGGCATACTTCGCAAACGATTTCCAGTGTATGGCATAGTTCAAGGATAGGGTATGCCGATCTTTGCGGCCTTGGATACTGGTTTGCCGTATCCGCTCCTGGAATAGGCTGAACGCCCGCTCCGAATCAAACTGTTCGCATCCCCGGGTAATATCAAGGAGGTACCACAACTGTTCTATTTCATGGAAGTATGATTGATTCCCGGAGTCATAAGACACCCATCCATCCAATGCCAGTTTATCTTCATCGTTAATAGTCCCATTCAGATAGGCGACTATCAGATTATCCCAATGCTCCTTGTTTTCCAATGTACAATCAATTTATAAAATTCACCTGTAAAGATGACAGGGAAAGGAACATGGCGGGTAAACCGATTATGTTAATATCTGCTAAGGAGCTGATTTGAATCTGGATCAACCGTCTGATTCCATGAGCCGTCTTTATCCCTACACGGAGTTTATTTTTGCAAAACATCTGCCACGCTGCCACGCAACAGGAGTTATCTTATTGTTTATGAATAGGTTAAATGTGTGGCAGATACCCGTGGCAGATCCGTTTTTTCGCCTTTTTGCTGTCACATCTGCCACGCGGTGTCAAAAAGTTTCATCCGGATGGCACAAAAAGTTTCTTTAGGTGAAACAAAATGTTCCTATAGGTAGAACTTTTGGTTCCTATAGGTGGAAAATAAATTCAAAACAGCTAAAAAAACAACATCAAACAAATGAGTAAAGGCAGATACTCTTTCAGATCCTTCCGGAGCGTGGACAATGCAATTTTAATATGATACTTGACAACATCTACAGATATGCCTAATTTATCTGATATCTCAGCGTATTTCAATCTATTGAACCGGCTCTCATGGAATATGCGCGATGTCAAAGCATGCATCGACGCTATACTTTCGCTTATTTTGAGATCAAGTTCTTTTTCCACAAGGATATCTATCGGGTATTCCCCTGCTTCATTGCAGCAGAAATCTGCCTGCCCCTGGACGTCCGGCTGTGAATCCAAACGAACCGTACGTCCCTGGAAATGGAGGAAGTTCAGGCATCTGTTGCGCACAGACCTTGTCAGATAGGATCGGAGTGACGTGCGAATCTCTACATTTTCCCTGTTCAGCCAGATCGAGAAGATGACATCGCTCACGATCGTCTCAGCAACATACTTGTCTTTCGTGTACTTGAAGGCAATCATACAGAGAATCTGATATTCTCTCTCATACAAAAATCTATAGGCTTCTTCCTTTCCGGATTTCAAGCCTGCCAGTATATCCTGTTCCGACCTCATGTTTAGAGTTGTGGCGATCTAAGTTATGGCAATCTTTTAGTTAATAACAGCACAAACAATGTGGTGTATATAATAACAAAGACAATCCCGTAAAGTTTTCGGGTAAACCAAGGGTGCGTTTTTTACGAAGCTCTTCCCGTTTATTCCGAAGAATAGCCTTATATTTGCTCCTTGGTATATATGCCGATATAATTAAGGTACTAACAAGTATAATACGTTTGAGTAAATGGGAAGAGTTTTAGTAATTGGTGCCGGAGGCGTTAGCACGGTTGCCGTGAAGAAGATGGCAATGAACGCAGATGTGTTTACCGACATCATGGTGGCCACCCGAACCAAAAGCAAGGCCGACGCGATCGCTGCCGACATCAGGAACATGGAAGTACAAACCGCGCAGGTAAATGCCGACAATGTGGACGAACTGGTGGCCCTGTTCGACGTGTATCAACCTGATCTGGTAGTCAATCTTGCCCTGCCTTATCAGGACCTCACCATCATGGACGCCTGCCTGGCACACGGCGTGAGTTATCTGGATACCGCCAACTATGAGCCGCTGGACGAGGCCAAATACCAATACAGTTGGCAATGGGCATATAAGGAACGGTTCGAACAGGCGGGGCTTACCGCCATCCTCGGCTGTGGTTTCGACCCGGGAGTAACGGGGGTATTCACCTCCTATGCCGTGAAACACCACTTCGACGAGATACACCAGCTCGATATCGTGGATTGTAACGCAGGCGACCACCACAAGGCATTCGCCACCAACTTCAATCCCGAGATCAATATCCGCGAGATCACCCAGCGCGGCAAATACTGGGAAGACGGGGAATGGAAAGAAACCGACCCGCTGTCGGTACACCGTCCGCTGAACTATCCGAACGTAGGCCCGAAAGAATCCTACCTCATGTACCATGAAGAGTTGGAAAGCCTCGTCAAGAACTATCCGACACTGAAACGCGCCCGTTTCTGGATGACCTTCGGGCAGGAATACCTCACCCACCTGCGCGTGATCCAGAATATCGGGATGGACCGTATCGACCCCATCCTGTTCAATGGAGTGGAGATCGTACCTATCCAATTCCTCAAAGCCGTGCTGCCAAACCCCGGCGACCTGGGTGAGAACTATACGGGCGAGACATCAATCGGTTGCCGTATCCGCGGGGTGAAAGACGGGAAGGAACTCACCTATTATATATATAACAATTGCAGCCATGTGGAAGCCTATAAAGAAACCGGCGCACAGGCGGTGAGCTATACAACGGGCGTGCCCGCTATGATCGGCGCCCGTATGTTCCTCGAAGGCAAGTGGAAACGCCCCGGCGTGTGGAACGTGGAAGAATTCGATCCCGATCCCTTCATGCAGCAACTGAACGTACAAGGCTTACCCTGGCATGAGTTGTTCAATACAGACATCGAATTCTGAGAAATCTTAACTAATTATATACTATCAAAAGATCAACAAATGGCTAAAGAAGAAATGGACAAAGCGACGGGAACCACAGGCAAACCGGCTGTGAATGCAGACAAACTGAAAGCACTCCGCGCCGCCGTGGAAAAAATAGAAAAAACCGCGGGCAAAGGCGCCATCATGAAGATGGGCGACGAGAATATCGAACAGATAGAAGTCATCCCCAGCGGCTCCGTGGCACTGGATGTGGCATTGGGCGTAGGCGGTTATCCGCGCGGACGGGTGATCGAGATCTTCGGTCCCGAATCATCCGGTAAGACCACGCTGGCGATCCATGCCATTGCCGAAGCGCAGAAGGCGGGAGGTATCGCCGCCATCATCGATGCCGAACATGCTTTCGACCGTTTCTATGCCGAAAAGCTGGGCGTGGATGTGGAAAACCTCTGGATCTCGCAACCCGACAACGGCGAACAGGCGTTGGAGATTGCCGACCAGTTGATCCGCTCATCGGCGGTGGATATCATCGTGATCGACTCCGTAGCCGCCCTCACGCCCAAGGCTGAGATCGAAGGCGATATGGGAGAAAACAAAGTAGGGCTCCAGGCGCGCCTCATGTCGCAGGCGCTACGCAAACTGACGGCAACGATCAGCAAGACCAATACGACCTGCATCTTCATCAACCAGTTGCGCGAGAAGATCGGTGTGATGTTCGGAAACCCGGAAACGACAACAGGCGGTAACGCGCTGAAATTCTACGCCTCCGTGCGCCTCGACATCCGCAAGTCCACCCAGATCAAAGACGGCGAAGACGTGATCGGTAACCAGACACGCGTCAAAGTGGTGAAGAACAAGGTGGCGCCTCCTTTCCGCAAAGCAGAGTTCGACATCATCTTCGGCGAAGGCATCTCCCGCACGGGTGAGATCATCGACCTGGGAACGGAACTGAACATCATCAAGAAAAGCGGTTCGTGGTTCAGCTATAACGACACCAAGCTCGGGCAGGGACGTGAAGCCGCCAAGCAGTGTGTGGCCGATAATCCGGAACTGGCTGATGAGCTGTCGGGGCTGATATCCAACGCGCTGAAGAAATAAGTAACGGTATAAGGGCGCTATTGAAAGCGCCCTTCCTTTTTTCCCCATGAGACCATCCAAAGACAAATACCGGGCGTTATGCCTCACGGAAAGCAGCATTCCCCTCTTCTCGCGGGACTGGTGGCTGGATGCGGTATGCGGTGAAGATCACTGGGATGTGTTGCTGGCGGAAGAGAATGGACGCATCCGGGGTGCCTTGCCTTTTTATTTCCGTAGCCGGAAAGTGATCTCCATGCCGCCTTATACACAGACGATGGGACCCTGGTTCGCTCCGGTATCCGAAGACACGAAATACACATCGGCGTTGGGCGACCGGCAGGCGATCTGCACCTCGTTCGTCGAACAACTCAAAGCCTATCCCTGGTTCATGCAGAACTTCCACCACAGCATCACCGACTGGTTGCCGTTCTATTGGGGCGGATATACCCAGACCACGCGTTATACCTATCTGCTTCCGGACATCAGCCGGCCCGACAGGCTATGGGAACAGATGAGCCAACACCTGAGGCGGAACATCAACAAAGCGAAAGACAAGCATCAAATCGATGTAAAGCAGGCTGTTCCCGCCGCCGATTTCATGCGCCTCAACGAGCTGACGTTCGGCCGTCAGGGAAAGCAGGTGGTGCATCCGGATACGCTCCGGCGGTTGATCGACGTCTGCCGCGAACGCGGACAGGGTGAGATCTGGGGCGGATACGGCGGGGCAGGCAACCGATTGCATGCCGCGGCATTTATCGTCTGGCAGGACGATACGGCTTATTACCTGGCGGGAGGCGGTGATCCGTCCCTCCGTGACTCGGGCGCCCACAGCCTGGTTTTGTGGGAAGCGATCGGTGCCCTGTCTGCACGGGTATCCCAATTCGACTTCGAGGGATCGATGCTTCCGGGTGTGGAACGTTTCTTCCGTGAATTTGGCGCTCTGCAAACGCCTTTCTTCACAATATCCCGCGGGAAATTGAGTTTAGTACATAGGGCATGGCTCAAGCTATGCGGTCAATGAACACACATGGAGAAATCCCTGCAATACATTATCCGGTTCCTGATTGGCGGTGAGCATAGTGTTTCGCTCAGCAGCCTGGTGGGTTATACCCGCAATCCGGCGTTATTCGGAAAGTATCGGGTAGTGATCCTCCCCTCCCCCTTTTTCAATGAAAACTGCTACGGCACAGCGGCGTCCATGCCGGAGCTTCCGTTGCCGGAAATAGGCGGCGTCCCGCTGTTGTTCGGCACACCCGACATCGAACGGGTAGATGATACGCTGGTGGTCCATGCCGATATCATCGCCTCCGCTTTTTTCCTGGTATCCCGCTATGAAGAGATCAGGCGGCGCGACCTGCGCGACAGCCATGGGCGTTTTCCCGGCAGGGAATCACTCCCTGCCAGGGCAGGCTTTCTGATGCGGCCGGTGGTAGATGAATATGGCTGCCTGCTGCGTGGCTGGTTACGCAATGCCGGTGTTCACCTGCCCGATCCGGAGAAACGCATCCGGAAAATATGGCTGACACATGATGTGGATGCCCCCTTCTATTGCCGTACCTTCCGCCATGTGGCGCGGGAGACAGTCAAAGGCAAAGGGCTGTGCAAAGCCCTGCGTATGTGGAAACAGCCACTGGCCAAAGATCCGTATTATACTTTTCCCTGGTTGATCGAACGGGATCAGGCGGTACGTGAGGCGGCAGGCCGTAGCCGATGCGAATCGGTCTTTTTCCTGAAAGCCGGTGGACGGTCGGTATTCGACAAGCCCGGTTATAACCTGCAATCGCCCGACGGGCAGACGCTGTTATCGTTGTGCGACGAACACCGGATCACGATCGGGCTGCACAGCAGTTACGATGCGGGCATCCATCCGCAGTTGATCGCCGACGAGCAGAAAGCGCTCGCACGGATCACACGGCAGCCCATCACATCCAACCGCCATCATTACCTCTCTTCCCGGGAGCCTGAAGATACCGACTGGCTACGGAAAGCGGGGATTACCGACGATTTCACGATGGGCTACGCGGACACCGTCGGGTTCCGCCTCGGGACCAGCCGTCCGGTACAATGGATCAACCCGCTCACCAAACGACTCACACCGCTTATCCTGCATCCGCTTACCGTGATGGATGTGGCGCTGAGCGAAGCCAAATACATGGGGCTGGATTATGATTGCGCCCTCTCCCATTGCCGCGAACTGATCAGGCAAACGGCACGGATGAACGGCGAGCTGGTGCTGCTCTGGCATAACGACACCGTTTCGGCATTGTCGCCCACACCCTGGTTCCGTTCCCTGTACGAAACGATCACCGATGAACTGAAAGACGTATGAAGCTGCTGATCCTCTGCGATATGTTTCCTCCCGCCTTTGCACCCCGCATGGGGTATGTCTGCAAATACCTCCGGAAAGCCGGATGGGAACCGGTGGTGGTGACCGAGCAGATCAACGAGCACATGTTCGCTTTCCTGACGGGAACGGTGGATGCCTCCTATGTATCCTACTATTCGGCTACCGGACGGATCACCAAACGGCTGGAATGGATGTGGGTAATGTTCCTCGATTTCTTCTTCGGATACAAAGACCGGAAGATGTACCGGGTCGCCGCCCGGAAAGCACGCGAAGGCGGATATTCCGGCGTGTTATGCAGTACCTACCGCACCTTTCCCCTGAATGCGGCGCAACGGGTGGCCGAACGTTTCGACCTCCCTTTCGTGGCAGACCTCCGCGACATTGTCGAGCAATTCGCAGGCAATGAATACATCTCCCACTCCGTCCGGATCCTACCGTGGATAGACAGACTCATCATCTCGGCTTTCCGCCGAAAACTGATCAGCGGGAGGAACCGGGCGATCCGCAAGGCCGACTGTATCACAACGGTCTCACCCTGGCACGTATCCATGATGCAGGCGTATAACGCCCGCGTACAATTAATATATAATGGCTACGACCCCGAGTTATTCTATCCCGAACATATCCCTACCCCCGTCTTCCGGCTGACATTCACCGGGCGGATGGTGAGCCTTGCCACTCGTGATCCCCGGCTGCTGTTCGAAGCGATCCGCATCCTCGCCGACGAAGGAGCCATCCAACCGGCTACGTTCCGGGTGCAGTGGTATATGGATGATGCGTCGGAAACGCTCATCCGCCCGATAGCTGCCCAATACGGCATTGAAGCCTATATGGATTATGGCGGTTATGTGCCGGCGAACGCGATCCCGGGCATCCTCAACCGCAGCTCCATCCTGTTGCAACTCGCCAACCGGATGGATGAGAACGGCCCGAAAGGGATCATGTCCACCAAACTGTTCGAAGCCTTTGCTGTACGGAAACCGCTCCTCTGTGTCCGCAGCGACGAGAGCCACCTCGCGGAAACCATCCGCAAAGTCCAGGCTGGGCTATCGGCGCGGACGGTGGAAGAGATCCTGCCTTTCCTGCGTCGGCATTATGCCGAGTGGCAACGGGTAGGCTATACGTCGATCGATGTGGATACGGAAGTGGTTCAATCTTTCTCCCGCCAAAAACAGGCGGAACAGTTTATCCATCTGTTCACAGAACTGCATTCGTCCCGCAATCGTCATGGATAACCGCCTGCATATCGTCTCATTCAATATCCCCTACCCGCCGGATTACGGCGGGATCATTGATGTATATTACAAGTTGAAAACGTTGCACGCGCTGGGTGTGGGCGTTATCCTGCATTGTTTCGAATATGAACGTCCACAGGCGGCCGGGCTGGAAGGGTTGTGTGAAAAAGTATATTACTACAAACGGCAGACGGGTTGGCTTTCCAACCTCAGCCTGTTACCGTATAATGTGAACAGCCGCAAGGATCCGGCGCTGCTGCTGCATCTGTTGGAAGATGCCAGCCCGATCCTGTTCGAGGGACTGCATTCCTGTTATTTCCTGGGACATCCCGCGTTGAAAAACCGGATGAAACTGTATCGCGAAGCGAATATCGAGCATGATTACTACCGCCATCTGGCTCGTTCGGGAACAAACCTGTTCCGGAACTGTTTCTATAGGGTGGAAGCCTTGCGTTTCGAATGGTACCAACAGGCCGTATCGCATGCCGACGCCATCCTGGCAGTATCGGCAGCCGACAGGGATTATCTGCACACCATATTCCCCAACACGCAGGTGGAATACATGCCGTGTTTCCATCCCTACGGACAGGTGGAAAGCCTGGCGGGACAATCGGATTTCATCCTCTATCATGGCAAACTGTCGGTGGAAGAGAATGAACGGGCGGCCTTGTTCCTGATCAGGGAGGTGTTCAGCAAGCTATCCCATACCTGTGTGATTGCCGGGATGAACCCCTCGCCTGCACTGACAGCCGCCGCTGCCCCGTTCCCCCATATCCGGATCGAAGCCAACCCAACGGGCGAACGGATGGAACAACTGATACACGAGGCGCAACTCCATCTGCTGGTCACCTTTCAGGACACCGGTCTCAAACTGAAACTGCTGAACAGCCTGTTCGCAGGGAGGCATATCATCGTCAACAGCCTGATGCTTGCCGGAACGGCGCTGCAACCGTTATGCTACGTCGCCGACACTCCGCAGGAGATGATACGCCGTTGTAAGGAATTGATGGCTACCCCCTTTACACAGGAAGCCATCCAGGCCAGGAGGCAACAACTTTTCCCCATGCACGACAACCGGAGCCAGGGATCCACACTTTGCCGCATAGCCTTCCGCTCATGAGTACACCGGAACAAACAGCCGAAAGGCTCACCAGGCAATTGCAGGCGATCGACTACGACCGGCTGCCTATAAGCGACTACAACAAACAATACATCGCCCACATGAAACCGGTGTTGGGCTATTATATGCGGATCTTTGCCCAATGCCTGCGCCGTGGGCTTGAGCTGACCGGTATGCAACCGGCGGATATCACCTGTGTGGATTACGGAGGAGGAAGCGGATTCTTCAGCCTGTTTGCCAAAGCGGCCGGGATCGGAAGGATCCTCTATGTCGATCTGAACCCGTTGTCCGTCCATACCGTCTCCGTGCTCCGGCAGGAAACGGGTCTGGGTCCCGATGTGGTGCTGGAAGGGAACTCGGATCGGCTGGCCGCCTGGTGCCTGGCTCAACAGATCCATCCGCAACTGCTGATCGCCACGGATCTGATCGAACATGTGTACGACCTCTCCCCCTTTTTCGGGGATCTGATGCGTATCAATCCGGAGATGCACCTGCTGTTTACCACTGCATCAACGCCCTGGAACCCGCTCGTCGTACGACGCCTGCACCGGATGATGGATGCCTGTGAAAAAGGGGATCGCGTGTTGTTGAACTACTACAACGCCCGCCTTCGTTTCATCCGTGAGCAATATCCGCACCTGAGCGAAGCCGAAGCCGAAGCATGGAGCCAACGTACCCGTGGACTGATCTACGCCGATATCCGCAAAGCGATCGACAGCGGCCACTGCCCCCCGCTTCCAGGCAGGCACAACACCTGCGATCCGGCCTCCGGCAACTGGGCCGAACGCATCCTTCCCCTCAGCGCCTATACGGGCATAGCCGCGACACATCATTATACCCTACACGTTCAAAAAGGATTTTATAACACGGAACGGAACAATCCGATTGCCTCCCGCCTGTTTGAATGGATCAACCGCCTGATCCGGATGACGGGAAAAGCCGGCTTCCTCGCCGCCCCTTTTATCTTGCTGCTCTTCTCTCCCGGACGGAAAGAGAAGAAATAAACAGTCAGATTCCTTGGCCTAACAGCCCCCGTACAGCCGACAGGATATAATCACGACGCATCTCCTCGGGTTTGAAATTCTGGTTGTTCCACAACAGGAGGCTGATGTCGATCGGTATCCGGCATGCCTTATCATCCTGGGGATTGCGCCCAAGCAGTTGTTCGATTTCTGAAAAAAGAGACCTCAATCCGGCGGGATCATCATTCGTATAACCAATAGCCACCTGACTGAGAAAAGGATGTGTACCGGACACCTCGCCCGGATAACGCGCATACATCGGTTCGGAGAAATGGATGGATGTAAAATGCGCTTCCAACTCCATCGCAGCACATTCGATATTCATATCACTGTCCTGATTGGAGCCGAGAGAGATAATGACTCTGTTAAGTCCGTTCATAAGCATACCCTACCTGAATTCTACCCTAACACTATAATAGTATCTATACAAAACGTCCCCTCCTTATATGATCACTATATATACAATACCACAAAGGTAAAAAAAGAAATCATTTCCAAACATTTTAAACGATTTTTCGTTCGTCCTTCCCTGTTTTTTCCACATTTACCTATAAGTAGGTATTGAAACGCCCCGGATAATCCCTACCTTTGTCTATCATTATCTGCGGTATGAGATTATCCGGGCTACAAACAGGAGAAAAAGGAGTCATCGTTAAGGTTTTAGGTCGCGGTGCCTTCCGGAAACGCATCATTGAAATGGGGTTTATCCGAGGCAAAGAAGTGGAAGTCATACAGAATGCCCCACTAAAAGATCCGATCCACTATCGTATTATGGGATACGACGTATCCTTGCGCCGCAGTGACGCCTCCCTGATCGAGGTAGTGAGCGTGGCCGATTATGTAGCGCCCGTGAGTGGAGCATCCGGTTCACCCCTCACCACCCAGGCAATCCCGGCCATACCGGATGAGCTTCAGGCCATCGTGCTCGACAAACGGAAAACCATCAATGTAGCCCTTGTGGGAAACCCCAACTGCGGCAAGACATCGCTATTCAATTTTGCTTCCGGCGCCCATGAACACGTAGGTAATTACAGCGGGGTGACGGTGGATGCCAAGGAAGGCACCTTCCGGCAGAACGGCTATACCTTCCGGATCGTCGATTTGCCGGGCACATACTCCCTATCCGCATATACCCCCGAAGAACTATATGTACGTAAGCACCTGGGGGAAGAGAATCCGGACATCGTCATCAACGTGGTTGATGCCACCAACCTGGAACGCAACCTCTACCTCACCTGCCAGTTGATTGATCTCGACATCCCCATGGTGATCGCCCTCAACATGTACGACGGGCTACAGAAAAAGGGGAATAAGTTCGACTACGACACGCTGGCAGGCATGATCGGCGCACCGATCGTCCCCACCGTCAGCAAAACCGGCTTCGGTATTAAAGACCTGTTCGACCGTGTGATCAGTGTTTATGAAGAAGAAGACCCCGTCACCCGCCATATCCATATCAACTACGGCGAAGCGCTGGAACGGTGCATCCGGAACGTTCGGCAGGAGCTTCGCAAGAACGGACATATCGCCCGCAGCTACTCTAAGCGGTACCTCTCCATCAAACTGCTGGAAGGCGATCCCGAGATCGAGACATTTATCCGGAGCCTGCCCGGCTCGGAAGCGATCCTGAAGGAACGCGACGACAATGCCGCCCAGCTTGAAAAACTCCTCAAAGAAGATTGTGAGACAGCCTTCACCGACGCCCGTTACGGCTTCATCTCCGGCGCCTTGCGGGAAACGCTCGAAGAGAACGAGATACAGAAGGTGAGCAACACCCAGGTGATCGACCTCTTCGTAACCAACAAAGTACTGGGATTCCCGATTTTTATCCTTTTCATGTGGGTCATGTTCGAAGCCACTTTCCGTTTGGGCGCTTACCCGATGGAATGGATCGAGGCGATGGTGGCATTCATAGGCAACCATGTACGCGACCTGATGCCTGCCGGCCCGTTGAAAGACCTGCTGGTCGATGGCGTGATCGGCGGTGTGGGCGGTGTGATCGTATTCCTTCCCAACATATTGATCCTCTATGCCTTCATCTCCTTCATGGAAGACTCGGGATATATGGCGAGGGCGGCGTTCATCATGGACAAGATCATGCACAAGATGGGACTGCATGGCAAATCATTCATTCCCCTGGTGATGGGGTTCGGGTGTAATGTACCGGCCATCATGGCGTCGCGTACGATCGAAAGCCGTAACAGCCGCATGATCACCATGCTGGTCAACCCCCTTATGAGTTGCAGCGCCCGGCTGCCTGTCTATGTCCTGCTGGCGGGCGCCTTTTTCCCCCGGCACGCAGGTGAGATCCTGCTGGGATTATACGTCACCGGTATCCTCCTGGCCGCCGGCATGGCACGCTTGTTCAAGCGGTTCCTGTTCCGGAAAGAAGAAGTGCCTTTCGTCATGGAGCTTCCTCCCTACCGCATGCCCACTGCCAAGTCCATCCTGATCCACATGTGGGAGAAAGCCCGCCAATACCTCCGCAAAATGGGAGGTGTTATCCTGGTAGCCTCCATCATCATCTGGTTTATGGGCTATTTCCCCCGGCAAACCGCCAACAGCGAATGGTATGAATCCCAGCTTTCCGCCATCGAACAAACGGAATCCGATCCGGAACAGCAGGAAAAACGGAGAAGCGAGATCGAGCGGCAGCAAGCCATCGACCACCAACAAAACTCCTACATCGGCCGGTTGGGCGAAGCCATCCAACCCCTGCTCGCTCCGTTGGGTTTCGACTGGAAGATCAGTGTGAGCCTCTTATCCGGCATGGCTGCCAAGGAGGTGGTAGTGAGCACCCTCAGCGTACTGTACACCGGGGAAGAAGAAAATACCCAAAGTCTGTCCGACCGCCTGCGGCAAGACACCGATATGGATGGCCACCCGGTATTCACCCCGCTGGCAGCCCTTAGCCTGATGCTGTTCGTCCTGATCTATTTCCCCTGTATCGCCACCGTCACCGCAATCTCCAAAGAGTCGGGATCGTGGAAATGGGGATTGTTTGTGATCGTCTATACCTGTGTATTAGCCTGGTTGGTTGCGTTCGTCGTTTATCAGGCGGGCAGCGCCGGGATCGGTTTCTTTCAGTAAATGAGAGGAGGAGAAACGTATGTGGCAAACCATTGCAGTAGGAATCATAGGTATCGCCGTTGTCTTCTGGATCGGCTTCCGGCTATGGCGTTGGCTGAAACGTCCGCCATCCACCCATCCGTGCGACCATTGCGCAGGATGCCCGTTAACTAATAAGGGGAAATGCAGTCCGAACTAAAACAGGAATCACCCTTTAGTATATTATCTTCCGTTTCAGGTAGTATTTCCGGTACTCGGTAGGAGTCATTCCTTTTTTTTGTTTGAAGATGCGGTTGAAATTGGAAAGATTGTTGAACCCGCACATATATCCGATGTCAGCGATCGGATGGGAAGAATCAATCAACAGGCGGATCACATAGCCAATCCGTATATCCGTCAGCAGGTCGATAAAACTTTTGGACGTATGCTGCTTGATGAAACGGCAAAAGGAGGGTTCGCTCATGCATATCAATGCGGCAGCTTCCGAAAGACGGACCTGATTGGCATAATTCACGTTCAGATATTCCATGACTTTACAGATCCGCGGGTCTTCTTTTGCACCCAATACAAGCTGAACGAACGAATGGCTGGCTAACTCCCGGGTATCATCAGCCCTGGAAAGCTCATGTAAAATAGTAAGCAGCTTCAGTACGGAATAAAAACCATCCGTTTCACAGGTGATGGTCCTGAGCAGAGGTAATACGATATTGATCGGCTGCGTCCCAAAAGTAAGCCCTTTTTGCGCCCTCTCAAACATCATTTTTATACTTTTAAACTGATTCTTTTCGAGCAATCCAGCCGATAAAACAGAGGGATGGAACTGTATGGTCATCTCATGTATGTTTTGCGACTTGCATTCATGGTCAACCCAGGCGTGCGCCAGCTTGGGATTGGTTATCAAAACCAACTCCAGATTGTCAATCGTCTCTACTGAATCACCCACGATTCGTTGCGCCCCTTTAGCATGCTCGATGAAGTTGAGTTCATACTCCGGATGGATGTGGATAGGAAAGCTAAATGTATTTTTCAGTCGCTCCATCACGATAAAACAATCTTTGGAAAGAAGAGGCGATACCTCATTAAACAAGTAAGGTGGTAAAATCATCTGATCTTAATTTGGCATTTTTATTACCAGCAAATATACGAATAATAGTCAACATACTGTATTTTTCACCCACTACATATTCCGGATTTTCTCCCCGGAAGGCTGAATGGGACAGATCGACCTTCGGTATTGTTGGCTTTCCCATCTAAGTCAGGATCCTGATACAGGATCTGTTTCATCCTGATGGAACAAAAAGTTTCTATGGATGGAACAAAAAGTTCCATTAGGTGGGAAAAACAGTTCCATTAGGTAGATCTTTTTGTTTCAATAGGTGGAAACCCGGAGAATCGCCGCGTCGTGGTTTTGCCCCCTCTTAGTGAAGGTACTAAGGGCGTGGCAGATGTGACAGCAAAAAGGTAAAAAAACGGATCTGCCACACGGATCTGCCACACACATAACATATTCATAAGCAATAAGATAGATCCCATTGCGTGACAGCGTGACAGATATTTCACAAAAAAAACACATGGGAGGTGAAGGAAAAGTTGTTAAAATTGATCCAAAACCATCGCATATGGTTAAAATCCTATTGGGAACACGTCCTGCAACCCCCTACTTTTGCCTCGACAACTTCATTAAACTTAGACGTAATCAGGGTATGAGAAGAAAAAAACTTATTTCATGGGTATTGTTGTTGAGCCTTTATTGCTCATTTGCATGGGGGCAGCAATCAATGACTATTATGGGTACAGTGACGGATACAGATGATTATCCCATCATTGGAGCCACAGTAATTGTAAAGGGAACTACAGTGGGTACCACCACCGA
Organism: Tannerellaceae bacterium; assembly: GCA_031555735.1. Classification (GTDB taxonomy): domain Bacteria; phylum Bacteroidota; class Bacteroidia; order Bacteroidales; family Tannerellaceae; genus JAJDIA01. Next base: position 13,912 of record JAVBUE010000007.1, on the reverse strand, counting down.
TACGGCAGGGAAGTATTCACTGGCTGTTCCACCGGGAAGTATATTGGTGTTTTCGTATGTAGGCATGCAACCACAAGAAGTGCCCACAGGAGAAAATACCACTATCAATGTGAAACTGATGAACAGCAAGGAACTGGACGAGCTGGTAGTGATCGGATATGGAACGATCAAAAAGCGGGACCTGACGGGAGCTGTATCCTCTGTTTCGTCCAAAGACCTACAGGCTGATATTGCCCGTAGTGCATCAAGTGCTTTGCAGGGACGAGTGGCCGGTGTTTCTGTCACCAACAGCACCGGACAACCCGGTACAGGGATGAATATAAACATCCGCGGGTTGAGTTCCCTGGGTAATAATACGCCCTTATATGTCATTGATGGCGTATATGGAGATATTAATATGATCGACCCTGCCGACATTTCATCCATGGAGATATTAAAAGATGCATCGGCGGCGGCCATTTACGGATCACGGGCTGCAAACGGAGTAGTATTGATCACTACAAAAAGCGGACGTAAGGATACCCCGACAAAAGTAACGGCCAATGTCTTTACCGGTATTCAGATGTTGCCAAAGAAAATTGAACTACTCAATGGCGACCAGTGGGTGAATATCGTAAAATCCACTTTTAAACAGGGTAAATTACCGCAAAGTATTGCCAACTGGAGTGGCCCGGGTACCGACTGGCAGGACGAGGTCTATCGCACGGCTCCTGTAACAAAAGCCAACCTGACCATTGCCGGTGGTACGAAAACGGCTACTTACAGCGTATCAGCCGGATACATAAACCAGGCAGGTATATTGAGTGAAACCGGATATGATGCATTTAATATCCGGGCAAAGAATGAGTTTTCTTTTTTCAATGATCATTTCCGGATAGGGAACACATTCATCTTGAAGACCTCCGATACAGAATATACCGATTTGACAATCACGGATCCATTACGCCAAAACCCTATGGTTCCTGTATATGATGAATCTAAACTGGGAGGCTATGGTGCCGTGGAATCATGGATGAAAAACATGGATAACCCGGTTGGCCATCTACATGCGTTTGATCAACAATCCCATGCTACGGAAATACTCCTGAACGCCTATGCCGAGGTGGATTTATTCCTGAAAGGGTTGAAGTATAAATTGAATGTAGGTATTAACCGGGATAATTCACGTGGGTATAATTATACAGACGCCTACGATTTCGGACAATCAAAAAACGATTTCCCCGACTTGAATGAAGGGTCATCCTGGGGAGACCAGTGGCTGATAGAAAACACACTGCACTACGACAATACGTTCGGGAAACATACGGTCTCCGGATTATTTGGATACTCGGCTCAAGAGAATAAAAACAGGAGTATATACTCCGGGCGTAATGATTTGCCTCCCGGCACGTCTGTTGTCAGTGCGGGTCTTTCGTCGCAACAGTCTGCCGGAGGTTCGGCCAATGAGAACACACTGGTTTCCATATTCGCCCGCGCCATGTATAGCTATGACTCCCGCTATATGCTCTCCGCATCTATTCGCCGTGATGGTTCTTCGCGTTTTGCCGACGGACACCGGTATGGCGTATTCCCTTCGGTTTCAGCAGGCTGGAACATTATGAACGAATCGTTTTTCAAACCTTTGAAGTCAACAATTAATGAATTGAAGATCAGAGGAAGCTACGGTGTGTTGGGCAACCAGGAGATAGGCAATTACATGACACAACCTATCGTCAATTCCGGTATCAATTATATCCAGGGGTTTGATCCTGTCTGGTGGCAGGGAAGTTCCACCGGTGTGGCATGGGTCTCCCCCCAGGATCTGACATGGGAACAAACCTCCACATTCGACATCGGGCTGGATGCGGGCTTGTTCGATGGACGATTATCACTGACTGTCGATTACTATAATCAGGAAACAGATGATATCCTGCTGGGTATCAGTATGCCCGGATCAGCGGGCATGAACGGGCAACCGACCATGAATGCCGGAACGATTACCAACAAAGGATTGGAAATTGCCCTGATGCATCGCAATACGGTAGGAGAGGTTTATTATAACATTGGCGCAAACATCTCAACCGTCAAAAATAATATAGAAGCCATAACGGTGGGCAACAAACAGGAATTTGCCGGTTATAACCCACAGGGTGAGGGTACGGTCACCTGGGCCAAAGTGGGAGATCCCATCGGGGCATTTTACCTGATTCAAACAGATGGTATTTTCCAGACGGATGAAGAAGTAAAAAACTACGTGGACAAAAACGGCAATATGATTCAACCGAATGCCAGCGCCGGAGATATCCGATTTATAGACCACAATGGCGATGGGAAAATAACGGATGATGACCGGCAATATGCAGGCAGTCCATTCCCCGATCTTTCTTTTGGTTTGCGTGGTGGACTCGAATGGAACGGTTTTGATTTTAATTTCTTTTTTGACGGGACAGTAGGGAATGAAATCTACAACTTTACCCGCTGCCGCATCGAGTCCATGAACGAAATGACAAACTTCGCCACAACCGTATTGAATGCCTGGACGCCACAAAATAAGAGCAACAGTATGCCGCGCTTCACCCAAGCCGACCCGAATATCAATTCACGCCGTGTAAGCGACAGATGGTTGGAGAATGGTTCCTATATACGACTGAAAACATTGGAGCTCGGCTATTCTCTGCCTAATCAATGGATGGATAAGATACGGATTCAGAAACTGCGCTTTTATACGGCCATGGAAAATCTGTTTACACTGACCGGTTATGATGGCTATACACCTGACCTGGGGTCAAATGGTGATGTATTGACCCGTGGTTGCGACCAGGGACGTTACCCGCAAGCCCGTACGATCACTTTTGGGCTTCAACTGGATTTCTGATGGATAGTAAAACGCATAATAAATACAATATCGCATATATTTTATGAAAACAAACATAGTTACAAGATGGATAGTTACTCCTTTGTTAGCCTTCGTCATGATGGCTTGCAACGAGTCCGACTTCTTAGACACGAAGAATCCGAATAGTACGACGGATATAAACTACTGGAAAACAGAAGCAGATGTGCAGTCGGCTATGGCAACAGTCTATTCGCCCATTCGTGGGCAGATGTATGGTTATTTCGGCGCATTCACCGGATTTCAGAATATGAATGTCCGGGCGGATGACACCTGGGCTATTGTCATGGACGACCCGGAAACCTGGCAGATTGCAACCTTTACAAATACGCCTAATACGGGTAGAGATGATATGTCATACATCTATAAATGTATTCAAAGGGCAAATGTGCTGCTGGATAAAATAGACAATGTCCCCATGGAAGACACTAAACGCGTGGAATTAAAAGCAGAGGCGGCATTCCTCAGAGGATTATCTTATTTCCTGTTGGTCACCAATTATGGGAATGTACCGATCCACCTGAAACCGACGGGATTGACTTCGGACGACATGATGGTAGCCAGTTCACCCGAAGCGGAAGTATGGGCACAGGTAGAAGCGGATCTTAAGGTTGCCAAAGAAGGGTTGCCAATCACCCGTCCGGCAGGCGAAGGCGGCCGTGTAACCAAAGGGGCTGCAATTGCCTATTTGGGTAAAACGTACATATTCCAGCAAAAATACGCGGAAGGCGAAGCCGAATTACGGACAATCATGCAGCCTCCATATACGTATGACCTTGTTCCCAACTATGATGATAATTTCAGTGAAATGAACGAACTGAACCAGGAATCCGTCTTCGAACTTTGCTATGACGGGAAATATGGGAATGGATCCTGGGGACAGGAAGGCAGTAACGATACACAGGGAATGGTATTGCCTAATTTTATCGGCCCTCCTGCCACATCAGGATGGTTTAAAGTCATGCCAACCGCCTCATTGATCGATGAATTCACCATCGAACGACGTCCCGCAGGTTCTGACACCAAGTTTGACAAACGAATGTACTCGTCCTTCTATTTCAAGTATTCCGATTATGGAGATGTGAAAACCGATGAGAAGTGGTACGGAAACAGCTTTACGTTTGATGACCTGTGGGATTCCGGTTCAGCAAAAAGAGGCCGTGGAGAACCGGACTATCCGTTGATCGACGGGACAAAAGGCCGTTTCTTATACAAAAAATACACCAACTGGTGGGCTGACTCTCAAGACGGGAACAGTATGTATAACCAGAAAAACCAGAATAACAATTACAGGGTTATGCGCTTCTCGGAAGTATTGTTGCTGCATGCGGAAGCATGCGTAAAAAATGGGAAACTGGCAGAGGCGGCGACAGACATCACACGTGTCCGTGACAGGGCCGGCCTGGCAAAAAAAACCTGGGCAGGGGCAGACGACCTGATGAAAGAGATTGAACACCAGAAATTGCTCGAATTTTGCCTGGAAGGCGTCCGCTTCTTCGACCTGAAACGCTGGTATGGATATGAAGGCATGAAGCAAATTTTTGATAAAAACAAGAAACAAGGGGCGGAGTTTTTCCAACCCAAGCATCTGTACTATCCCATTCAGCAAGCTGAAATGAATACGAACACAGCGATTGAGCAACATCCTTTATGGAAGTGATATCCTATGGGGGAAACCATCTGTTTCCCCCGGATATTTCCTCCCTATTCTTATACACCAAACGAACTGCCATCCATTATTATGAGACTACTTGGCTTATTCCTGCTGTTTATTTCTCTGTCGTCCTGCCGGGAAGAGGATCCAGGCAAGCTGCCATTTATCGCAGAAAAGGAACGACTGAATGAGGTAGTTGGGTCGAACGACCTCTTTGTCCGTGCGGCTCAATCAGCCGGTATGTACACCTTGCATTTCGAACACGCTACGGTAGAACTGCCCGAAGCGATGGTCAGCCATCTTGACATCAATAAAACAGACTGGAAATCAACGATCCATTTCTCCGACCAGTCCACCCTGGAGTTACCCACATTAGGGGATACGCTTACCCATGTGGTCAAAAAAGTAAAACTGGATCCGTCGGGTTATTGTCCGTTGGCGGCCGAATTGCAGTTGTCTTTTCCGGTAGGCGGACGTGTACGTATCATTGTGGAGGGGAAACACGGGAAACAGGGTGATATGGAACACCTTTTCATACCGGATGGTCCCAACCAGGTGCTCCAGGTGTTTGGCCTTTATCCCGGTTATCAGAACAGGTTAACCATCATTCTGACAGATAAAGAGGGCAGGGAACGCGCCCGTACGACGCAGGAAATAACAACGCAATCCCTGGAGTATATCACGCTCCCCAAAATCAAGGTCACGACCTCCCACCCTGAACAGATGGAGCCGGGAGTAACACTGGTGAATTACCTTGGCGACAATGAATTCGACACGCACCGCCCATTCATGATTGATGCGGAAGGGGAAATACGGTGGCTATACTCTCTGAAGACACACCCCCTGATCGGTAATATCACTGCCCATGTGGGACTCCAGCGGATGAAAAACGGAAACTTCCTGTTCGGGGACGTCAAAACGGGACGTATCATCGAGGCCGATATGCTGGGAGAAGTGAAAAAGAGTTGGAATATCAGGGAACTCGGCTATGAATTTCACCACGAAGTGACCGAAATGCCCAATGGGAATTTGCTCATCTGTGTGACGGAGCATGAGTCCTATCTGAAAAACGGAGAGCACAGTATCTATGATGTGATCATTGAACTTGACCGCGAAACAGGCAAAATAGTTACAAAATGGGATCTGAAGGAATCGCTGGATGAATCCATGTACGGGACATTTTGCACGGAGGCAGATAAGAACAGGCAGAACTGGGCGCATAATAATGCCGTGTTATATGCTGAAAAGGATGATTGCATCATTATCTGCACACGTTATCAGGGTTTAGCCAAGCTGGATCGTACGAATCGCCTGAAATGGTTGCTATCTCCCCATCGGAGGTGGAGCGACAACGGATTTTCCGGTTATTTGCTGGATCCCTTAGATGCATCGGGGAACAAAATAGCCGATGAAAAGTTGAAAAGGGGCGAAGTCAACCGGGATGATTTCGACTGGCCGTGGGGGGCACACTGCCCGGTGTTTATGCCGAATGGCAACCTGTTGGTCTTCGATAATGGCTATTACCGGCAATATGAAGACATCAATTTGTATGGACCGAAAGGGTACAGCCGGGCGGTAGAATACCAGATCAACGAATCGCAGAAAACGATCCGCCAGGTCTGGCAATATGGGAAGGAACGTGGGCGCAGTTGCTATGGCGTGGCGGTTTCATCCGTCCAATATTTACCGCAAACGGGCAATGTATTGTTTTGTCCCGGTGTAGGAACACCCAATGTAAATGGTATTGGCGGGAAAGTAATCGAGGTAAGAAAGGACACAAAAGAGGTTGTATATGAAGCACATCTGTCAACGCCTGCTTTCCTCGTATTCCACAGGGCAACCCGGATGCCTTTGTATCCGGAGAATTATTAATAAGTAGTAACCAACTAAAAAAATTGCAATGAAACATTTTTTGTTTGTATCGTTTGCTTTTATGCTCGTATGTTCTTCCTGTACAGACAGGATGGAAGACATATCCGGTTTGGGAAATATCCAGACAAAATCAATCGCAGATGGGGAAGATCTACAAATCACCGTCCAATGGAATCAGGAGAAACAAGTGATCGAAGGCTTTGGTGTCGCCCAGGCCGGTTGGGCGAATCAACTGTATGCCCACCATAAACGCAAAGAGATCATGAAACTGTTGTTTGGTAAAGAGGGCTTGAATCTGTCCGTACTGCGCGGAGAGGTATTTCCATACTATTCAACCCGTCAGGGGCAGCGTGATTTCGGACTGGAAACAGATATCGATATCCCATTTACGGATCCCCTGTTCAATGCCGTGGATACAAGTGAGGATCTGATGAGAAGAGCGCAGTATTGGGTCACCCGTGAGGCCAAACAGGTTTATAAGGTGGATAAGCTGATCTTTTCAACCTGGAGCCCGCCGGCATACATGAAAACTAATGGGAAAGTATCCGACGGATCGCTCAAATTCCTGCAATACAGGAACTATGCGGATTATCTGGCCGATTTCTGCCAGGCTTATACAAATGCCGGATTACCGGTATATGCCATTTCTCCGGCGAACGAACCCGAATACGCAGCTCCATGGAACTCCTGCATCTGGTTGCCCGGTTCCACGACGATTGGTAATCTGGTGGTAAACAACCTCGGACCGACATTGAAGAAGCGGGGACTCAATACCAAAATCATTATCGGGGAAAACGGACAGTGGAGTGATTGGTTGCTGATAATGGGGTCTCGCAACTATGTACAGCGTATTCTCGGCATGAATTACCGGATATCAAACTACGATATCATTGCTTCCGGACATGGCTATCCGCATCCGATCTCCAAAGAACGGATACCCATTGTCCCTTATGAAAAAGCAATGGAAAAAGGAATCCCGGTATGGCTAACCGAGGTCAGCGGATTGGATACATACAATATATCCATGCAAGACGGGCTGAAATGGGCGGCCGATTTCCACCGGTATCTTTCGGATGCCAGTGTAAACGCCATCGTCTGGTGGGCAGGGGCTATCCCTGGAGAAAATAACGAGGGACTCATCCTGATGGATAAGGACCGCGAAGGTTACCGCATATCAAAACGATATGAAACGTTCGGTAATTTCACCCGGTATATCAAACCGGGCAGCATACGTACAGGGGTGCAAAGAGGGAGCGACCTGCCTGCAGACATGCACGTTTCAACGTTCAAGGATGGTGATAAATACATTATTGTCACGGTCAACAATACAAATGACAATATAGTCAGCCGGTTGGCTATCGACGGTGTCAAGAGCATCCACACGATGACGCGGATACTTACGGATGAGACCCATCGATGGGAAACAACACAAATTACTCCGGTTGAAGGGGACTTCCTGTTAGATATTCCTGCCAGGAGCGTAGTGACATTTACCGGGACAGTACAGCCATAAATGCCGGAAGAATCACTATCATTCCTTCAATCTAAACAAAACACATGTTGCCATGAACCTGCAATTGTCAGACATCCTGATCATTGCCACCTATCTGGTTGCAATGATCTGCATCGGGATTTTCTTGAAGAAGCGCGCAGCAAAAAATCTCGACTCCTATTTTCTGGGAGGAAAATCGCTCCCTTTTTACATGCTGGGATTATCCAACGCATCGGGCATGTTCGACATATCCGGTACCATGTGGATGGTCTATCTGGCTTTTGTTTATGGTTTGAAAAGCCTTTGGATACCGTGGCTCTGGCCGGTTTTCAACCAGATATTCCTGATGGTGTACCTTTCTGTATGGTTACGTCGTTCGAATGTGCTGACAGGCGCCGAATGGATCCGCACCCGTTTCGGCTGCGGACGTGGAGCCAGCCTGTCGCATACCATCGTTGTAATGTATGCCGTAATCGGGGTACTCGGATTTCTTAGCTACGGTTTTATAGGTATCGGCAAATTCATGGAGATATTTTTCCCCTGGGAAGTCGTATCCCGGTTTGTTCCGTTACAGATAGCTCCCGGATATGTCCCGCATGTATATGGTATATTTTTCACCACTATTGCTACCTTTTACGTGATGATGGGAGGTATGTTCAGTATCGTCTGGACAGATGTAATACAGTTCGCCATTATGACTGTTTCAGGTATTGTAATCGCTGTTATTGCCATGGTGCGGGTGTCTCCCGAAATGCTTTCGGCGCATATACCGGCAGGTTGGGACAGCCCTTTCTTCACCCGGGAGTTGGGACTGGATTGGAGTGATATTCTTCCGTCGGTCATGGATAAGATTGCCCACGATCAGTATGGACTATTTGCCATCTTTGTGATGATGATGTTGTTCAAGGGGATTTTCCTCAGCATGGCCGGCCCTGCACCCAATTACGATATGCAAAAGATACTGGCCTGTAAAAGCCCGAAGGAGGCAGCGATGATGAGTGGCTCTGTCCCTGTTATCCTTCTTATTCCCCGCTATCTGATGATCATGGGATTCACTGTGCTTGCCATTGTGTTTTTCAGCGATGATTTCAGGACAATGGGCGCTACCATTGATTTTGAGACGATCCTCCCACGTGCGATCAGCGAGTTTGTCCCGGCAGGGCTGGCAGGGATATTGCTTGCCGGCTTACTGGCAGCCTTCATGTCCACCTTTGCCTCAACCGTCAATGCCGCGCCGGCCTACCTGGTCAACGACGTCTATCTAAAACACATAAATCCCCGCGCATCTGTCAGGACACAGATACGGGTCAGTTACCTGGTCTCCGTGCTCGTCGTTGTGGTGAGTACGGTAATCGGATTCTTTGTCGAGAATATTAATTCCGTGCTTCAATGGATCGTATCCGCTTTATATGGCGGCTATGTGGCATCCAATGTACTCAAATGGTATTGGTGGCGTTTCAACGGGCACGGCTATTTCTGGGGTATGCTTGCCGGAATTCTGGCTGCGATGATCGTACCCCGGTTTTTCCCGGATACCTTGCCGTTGTACTACTTCCCTTTGCTTCTGGTTATTTCGCTGGTGGGATGTATCATCGGCACCCTGTTGAGCAAACCGGTCGAAGAGGAGACGTTGATCCGTTTTTACCTGCGTGTCCGTCCCTGGGGATTCTGGAAACCGATTGCGGACAAAACCCTTGCGCGTTATCCACAGGTGAAAAAGAATACACACTTCAAGCGCGACATGTGCAATGTAGCGATCGGTATCGTATGGCAATCCTGCCTTACACTTATTCCTATGTATATCGTAATCAAGGAAGGCATGCCACTACTCTCCACGATCCTTGTATTAGGGATTACGACCTTGATCCTGAAGAAAAACTGGTATGACAAGATGAACGAAGAAGAAAAAGAATATAACGCATTGATGAATGAAATAAACTTAAAAGATGAAAAGTAACATGGAGATTTTGCAAATCAGCGGCTCCGCATTGCCGGATATGCCCTGGGAAGAACGTCCCGCCAATTGTAAAGACGTTATGTGGAGGTATTCGGGTAATCCGGTTATAGCCCGGGATATATTATCCACATCTAATAGTGTGTTCAATAGCGCAGTAGTCCCTTTCAATAACGGATACGCCGGAGTGTTCCGCTGCGATGACACCAGTCGCCGTATGCGGCTGCATGCCGGATTCAGCGCCGACGGGATCAACTGGAAGATCATGGAGGATAAGATCGAATTCGTATGTGACAATGAGGAAACAGGGCGTTTTGTTTATGGCTATGATCCGCGGGTATGTTTCCTGGAAGACCGGTATTACATCACCTGGTGCAACGGATATCATGGCCCCACCATCGGGGTAGCCTATACATACGATTTTGAAACCTTCTATCAAATGGAGAATGCCTGCCTGCCCTTTAACCGCAACGGGGTGTTGTTTCCCCGTAAGATAAACGGGCGCTATGCCATGCTCAACCGGCCCAGTGACAACGGGCATACCCCTTTCGGTGACATCTTCTACAGTGAATCGCCCGACATGACTTTTTGGGGAAGACATCGCCATGTGATGGCTTCGGCACGATTTGAAGACAGCGCCTGGCAAAGCCTGAAAATCGGTGCAGGGCCTATTCCCATCGAGACGTCCGAAGGATGGCTTATCTTATATCACGGGGTACTTCTCTCCTGCAACGGGTATGTGTATAGCTTCGGGGCCGCAATCCTTGATCTGGAAGAGCCCTGGAAAGTCAGATACCGTTCGCGCCCCTACCTGCTTTCTCCGCAAAGAGGATACGAGTGTGTGGGTGATGTACCGAATGTGGTATTCCCCTGCGCCGCCTTGCACGATCCCGACACAAAACGGCTGGCAGTTTATTATGGATGTGCGGATACAGTCACCGGATTGGCATTCGGCTACATCGACGAAATCATCGCATTCACCCGAAAAAACGCACTTTGATAGCTATCGCTGATTATTTCCCGATGCAATAGTAAGTAAAGCCGAGCTCCTGGAGGTCGGCTTTTTCATAGATGTTGCGGCCGTCGAGCACGACAGGACGGTTCATCACCTTTTTCACCACCTGCCACGAGGGCATGCGGAATTCTTTCCATTCGGTTACCAACATCAGGGCGTCGGCACCCACGGCGGCGTCGTAGGCATCTTTGGCATATACCACCGTATGGTTCAGGTACCTGACGGCTTCCTTCATCGCCACCGGGTCGTAGGTCGATACCGTACAACCGGCGGCCAGCAGCATCTCGATCAGCACCAGCGACGGCGCTTCCCGCATATCATCTGTTTCGGGCTTGAAAGCCAGTCCCCATACGGCGATATGTTTTCCTTGCAGGTCGCCGTCGAAATGGCGGCTCAGCTTATGGAACAATACCGATTTCTGGCGTTCGTTCACTGCTTCCACCGCCTGCAGGATCAGGGAAGGAGCCTGGTTATCGGCCGCCGTCCTGATCAGCGCCTTCACGTCTTTGGGGAAACAGGAACCTCCATATCCGATACCCGAATAGAGGAAACGGCTACCGATCCGGTTGTCCGTCCCGATCCCCCGGCGCACCATATCCACGTTCGCTCCCATCCGCTCACAGAGGTTGGCTATCTCATTCATAAAACTGATCCGCGTAGCCAGCATGGCGTTGGCGGCATATTTGGTCATCTCCGCGGAAGGGACATCCATGAAGATCACCCGGAAATTATTCAGCAGGAACGGACGATACAGTTTGGTCATCAGTTCGCGGGCCTGTTCGCTTTCCACACCCACCACCACGCGGTCGGGGCTCATAAAGTCGCTGATGGCAGCGCCTTCTTTCAGGAATTCCGGATTAGACGCCGTATCAAACGGGATGGATACACCCCGCTTATCCAGTTCGCCCTGGATCACCGCCCGAACCTTCTGCGCCGTACCCACGGGGACGGTGCTCTTGGTAACCACCAGCATGTATTTCTTCAGATGCTGCCCGATGGTACGAGCCACATCCAGCACATATTTCAGGTCGGCGCTACCGTCTTCGCCCGGGGGTGTTCCCACAGCGCTGAACAGTATTTCCACATCATCCAGGCATTCGGTCAGGTCGGTGGTAAAGAAGAGGCGTTCGGCCTGCATGTTCCGATGAACCATCTCTTCCAGTCCCGGTTCATAGATGGGCAGGAGCCCTTTCCGCAAGTTTTCGATCTTTTGCTGATCCACATCCACACAATACACCTCGGTACCCATTTCCGCGAAACAGGTGCCTGTTACCAAACCTACATAACCGGTTCCTACAATAGCGATTTTCATAATACAAATAATTAGTCATCAACGATTCATAAACGAAGCAAATATACGATTATTTCATTAGTAATCTGACTCTTCGCCTCGGATTCCGTCGTATATTACCCCTGTCCCCCGTTATTTCATTAAAATAGACGATCGCATGCAAGACCCGGAAAACAGTACGTCTCCTTCTCCCCGCAATAAAGGAAAGTCACTCTATAGCAAGGCAGCTTTTTTCATATCTAATTGGAATTGAACACCAAGCGAAAGACTTAAATCATTAGCCCACGAACGGGATTTCAGGGTTGCTGATACAGGTGGTAAATCAGACATTGTGGTGGTATAGGTGGCTTTGCAAGATTGCATCGGACAACGGTAGTTGATATCAAAAATGACACTGCACAAATTTGAGGTGCGATAGCCTATCGAAACTCCCGTATTGAAGAACATAAGCGACCTGTTTATTTCAAGTTGATATTTCTTCCCGTCAATCGTCTTCGTCTTATCCGAATTACCCGCACTCGTCAATCCGATTCCGGCTCTTGGCATAAACTGCCATTTCCTCTTTTCTGCAATGTAAGAGATACCGGTAGCTATGGAAGGTTTGATCTTACTCAGTCCGGGGAAGAATGCTTTGTCGATGAATGCGGCTGCCATTTTTTCTCCTAAATCGTCAGTTTGTAAGGTGAAAAAACTGATTCCAAGATCTAAATAAACACTCCAATGACGGGCAAACGAATAGTTCATTCGCCAGTCAAACTGGGTGACAACATCTGCACGAGAACCAAACCATTCGGAATAATCACTTCCTCCTGTATTGAAATTCGGCCCTATGGAAAATGACATCATAAATGGCCGCTGCAAAGATTCTATTTGAGAATCTTCCTTTGGGGTCTTGCTGGTTCCTTTTTCTTGTGCAGTTACCGGTAACATACCGGTGATTAAAAAGGCGATTACTGCGAGTTTTTGCTTGAGCATATATTTGACATTTAACACATACCATAAGCAAAATTAGTGAATTAGCGTGTAACCGCACTCTCCATAGTGAAAAAAACATGCACACCCCCCATTGAAATGAATTTTACGTGAACTTTTTTTCGGGGTTGGTGAATTCTTCGTGAATTATTTCTCTGTTTTTTTGCTCCACGGGTCATTTTTATGTTGTTGTTTTGCATTCAGTAACACACATAAAATTCAGTATCATGAGAACAATGCTAATGACAGTTTTATTGACAGTTTGTTTCTGCTCCGTCGCTGTTTGCGATGAGCGCCCACCAGTTGATGGCAGATGGGGAGGAGGAGGTTTACGCAGCACCACGCCGATCCCGGCCAGACCGGCAGTCGCCGTTGAAGGAAACACGGTATCCATCTATCTGCAGGATGCCCTTTCCAACCTCAACGTATATATCATGGATAACAACGGTATCGTTTTCGAAACCGTCGTCTCGTCCAACGGCAGCAGCAACTACACCTATGATCTCCCCTGGACCGGTCAGCCTGGCGAATACCAGATTCTGATGGTACATGGGATGTATGGACACATGGGAGGGCATTTTACCATTGAGTAGTTTTTAATAGACAGTATTGTTTTTTACGAAAGCAGAGCAGGATACTGCTCCTTTGGCATAGCGGCGGTATCCTTGCTTTGGTTGTTCAACCTGGTAATTTGTAAAACATGGATATACCTCGCATTATACATCAAGTCTATGAGAGTGGATTGGAGCATCTGCCTTCTCCGCTTGCCGACATGCGTGAGACCTGGAAA
>JAVBUE010000014.1:0-22609 GCA_031555735.1 Tannerellaceae bacterium | reverse complement strand
TTTCCAGGTCTCACGCATGTCGGCAAGCGGAGAAGGCAGATGCTCCAATCCACTCTCATAGACTTGATGTATAATGCGAGGTATATCCATGTTTTACAAATTACCAGGTTGAACAACCAAAGCAAGGATACCGCCGCTATGGCAAAGGAGCGGTATCCTGCTCTGCTTTCGTAAAAAACAATACTGTCTATTAAAAACTACTCAATGGTAAAATGCCCTCCCATGTGTCCATACATCCCATGTATCATCAGGATCTGGTATTCGCCAGGCTGACCGGTCCAGGGGAGATCATAGGTGTAGTTGTTGTTACCGTTGGACGAGACGACAGTCTGGTAGATGATTCCGCTGCCATCCGAAATAGAGATGGTTAAACCGGACAAAGGACTCACAAAATGAATAGACACGGTACTGCCATTCACACTTACTTCCGGAGGGGCAGGAGTATAAAAACGCACACCACCCGGAGTACCCCACCTGCCGGTAACAGGTACATCATGCGCCCACAGGGAAGTTAGAAAAGCGAATACGCTTAAACCGATAATAACAACTACAATAATCTTCTTCATGGCTTCTATTATTTTGAATTAATAATAAAAATAACAATTTTCGACCTATGCAAAGGTATCGGATTATGAGTGTAATATCCAAATTTTTATTCAAAAAAAGGAACGACCAAACAGCGGCAAAACAGTGACAAAACAGCGACAATGGAGTAATCGCCATTGATGTTTCATATACCTGAATATCTGCATGTTAGAAATACGAAAACACTGTTTTCAGCTATACCATTAACACTTCTGAATAATATTAAACATAATTAACAATGATTCTCATTTCTCAGGGTTGGTTTTGGCTGAATATATCAACTCGTACTGACGGAAAAGAACAACGACTTGACCAGATTGTCTAATTCATCCGCGGAGCTTTTTTCACCAGTCATTTTCAAACATAACCTTGCTCGTACTTTACTAATATGGTTAATATTCGTCAAGGTTCCAATCCGAAATGGTTTAATATCCAACACTGTGAGATAGCAAAGACGAAAAATATCCCTGGAGATGGATGGATAGAGTACTTTCAAGCGTGGACGGAAACCCGGACTGATTTTGCAGAGTTTCTTCTCCAGCGCCTTCCAGTCTTCTCCGGTAATATCATCTGATTTTTCGGCTTCTACAGCAAATTTGGAAAACAATTCCGTTGTTTTGAATTTATTCAGCGATTCCAGTATGGTAGGGTTTGCTTCTGCCAGACTATCGAATGTTGAATCAAGCCGTACCTTCTGTTCTTTCACTCTCTTTCTACTCGTATAAAGAGAATAAACGCATCCCGCCGAAAGCAGAAATAATAAAAAGGCTACAGCAGAGATGAAGTTTAAATCCCGTTGGGTGGCAGCATGCTTCCATTCTTCCTCCTTCACTTTATTCTCCAACTGGCTATAATCGTATAAGCGTTGTAAACGCTGGATCGTCTCATGGATGTTTTCCTGCTGAATGGAGTCATTGAGTCGTTCGTACTTTTCCTGGGCTAACGAGTAGGCCTGCAGATTTCGTTCCTGCCTTTCCAGGTGGTATAGGTGGAAATAGGCACTGGCTATTGTGCGGGGATTATCGCTGCATGCACTCTTTGTTAAGTAGAAACGGGCGGAATCGACATTCCCTGTTTGCAAATGGGCTTCTCCCAATATAAGGTAAACAGGCGCTGCAGGCAAAAAAGGCGGAAGGGCTTTCAGAGCGGCATGCAGATAGGCAAACGCCTGGTCGTATTCTTTTTTGTCCAACCATATACCACCTATTTCGTTCAATGGATATGCAATGTTGTCAGGGCTGGCAAGTGCAAGCGCTTGTTGGTAATAATACAGGGATCGATCCAGACTATCAGACAAATGCCAGGCACGGGCGATATCCTGCAATACGGTTGATTGTGCTGATGTATCTCTCATCTGCCGGAAATAATCCAGGGCTTTCTCCATCATAGATACGGCGGATGGGGTATCGTCCTGGAGGGAATAAAGCACTCCCAGGTTGCTGTAGATTCTGGCTTTCAGTGCACTATCCGTGGATATCGTCCCGGCATCCGATGCTTTCAGGTAGTACTCCTGTGCCTGTCGGGCATCGCCTATATCCTGGTTTACCCTACCCCTGTAGTAATACGCTTTCATCAACCGATCCTGGTCGGCATGCTCTGTATAATAGTCGCAGGAAATGCGTATCAGGGAATCCGAGGTGTGGGTGATATAGTTTTTATCTCTTGCCTGAGTGATCAGCAGGCACCAATGGGCATGACCTGCTTCGGAAAGGGTGGATGGGATAATGCTATCCAGCAGCATCAACGCACTATCCGGATGTTGATCCATCAACTGTTCCGCACGGAGCAGGACGGGATGCGATTCTGTTGCCCGGTCGCAGGCGTAGAGGGCAAACAAACAAGCTGTCAGGACAGCAATTGCAACAGGGATTTTTTTAATATAACACATAACGCATCTTCTTTCAAGTTACACTCAACGCGAAGATAATAAAATAAGTAGATAACATCCATTGGTTATACTATTTTTTCGCAACAATGGACGCAGAAAAAAATCAGTAGCGCAATGAATGGATATCCACACCGATGTTATCCTCCAGGTCAATCAGGGCGTTAATAAAAAATACACGGTTGAATGAGGTGATATCTTCCAGACGGATATCTTTCGTCCGGATAATGCCTTTGTCTAAAAGGTATTGCCGTTTGGTACCCGGCAGCAGGCAGTGCTCGGGAGTAAACAGTCCTGCATCCGACATGAATACCAGGTTGGCGGCAGAAGAGTCGGCCACCCTGTTGTTTTTCACAAGGATCATCTCGTCGCATCCCGACCGCTCCAACAATGCGTTCAGACGGCTGCGATCCGCAAACTTATACCCATATTCTATCTCGTTATCCCGGACAATGCAGACGTTCGATATCTTCCTGAACGAATATGGAATACACTCGACAACAAGCAACCGATCCCCATACACCACCCGGCATTTGTACAATCCGGTTTGTTTATCCGCCGGGATACGGTGTTGCAGGACGGAAAGGTCGATCGCCGTTCCGTAAAAGTACTGCAAGGTACGGTCCACCCTCCGCTGGTGATAGGCCAGGTTATACAGGATCCCATCCTTTAATTTGATTGCTTCCGTAAATAAGGTATTCATACAAATGGCAGGTAAATTTTATCCAATACTTCTTTATATTCTTTCTCCGCATCACTGAAAGCGGTGATTCCTCCCCCACTCCTGTAATACGTCCGTCCGCCCGATTCCTCTATGAAACGGATCAATACTGCGCTATCGAACCGCTTACCGTCGAAATACCCGGACACACCCGTATAGAAGCCCCGCGGTAGCTGTTCCGCTTTCCGGATAATACCAACCGTCGCCCTCTTCGGAGCGCCCGAAACAGAACCCGCCGGAAGCATCCGGAAAATAAGATCGCCCAACCGGGAGTAATAATCACCCGCCAGCCTTCCCGTAATCTCCGAGCTGACCTGCCAGATATCACGCACATGCGTCCGGATGCGATCCGTGTAACGGAAACGCTCTACCCGGATATCATCGGCCACCATCCCCAGGTCGTTCCGCAGCAAATCCACGATCGTGGCATGTTCGGCCGTTTCTTTCCGGTCGGCCAGAATAACGGCTTCGGCATTCGCCACGTCCGCACGGATCGTCCCTTTCATGGGATTGGTAGAGATGACGCCATCCACGATACAGACAAACCTTTCCGGCGAAAAACAAACAAACCGGCCGGGCACATACAACCGGTAGGGCGAATCACTCCGCAAAGCGATCTGCTTCAGGCTGAGCGATGTTTGAATGGGTGTTTGTATCGTCAGGTTCGTCAGGAAAGAATCCCCCCGTTTCAAATCTGCCATGACAAGGTTCAGCTTGCTCCGGTAATCGTCATACCCGATAGGGAAAGAGACCAACGGACAGGGCTCCACCCTTTCTGCTTCCGGCATCTCACGGATATTGCCGCCTAAGGGGCAATGGAACAATACCTTCTGCTGGTTTTGCGGATGTTCGATAAAAAAACCTTCCGACAGTTCGAAGTCAACCGCAAACAGGAAAGGGACCCGGTTCCTTCCGCTCTCATTCATTTTCGTTCTCACGGCTTCCGCCGGTATCATCTTCATAGCTAACTGCAATCCATTCCTTGTTCTGCCGGGAGGTTATAAGATCTTCACCCCTTCCGGCGCTTTTATTTCACTCTTTACCTGTCCGTCCGCTTGTTTTTCGTGACGGATCGTCACTATTCCGTACGGTGTGGGGAAGGTTCCTTCCACCCAGTCCAGATCTCCGAGTTGGGGAGTCACCCGGATCACCCGGCAACCCGGTTCCACGACTTGTACCCCCAGCACATACTCACTCAACCATGCTGTCGGACCCGAAGCCCACCCATGACACAAGCTATGCCGGAAACCCTTGTAGCAATAATCCCCGTAATCCCCGTGAATATCTTTCTTTCCCACCGGAACCGGTTCGTCGATACGCGCCGCATCCGGTAGCCAATCCAGGTTGAAATCCTCCCAAAACGTGGTTGCCCCAAGGTCGAGCATAGCGCCCCAATAGGTACGGATCACATCCAAGGCTCCCTGGTAATTACCGGCAGCCGCCATGGCGCGTAGCATATAATACCCGTAGAATGTGGAAAAGCCACGACCGCCATTCACAGAAAGACAGTCTTCATCCGCTTTCTCCGCAGGTACCAGCCCGGCTAAAGCCAGTAACGCCGCCGCCTGTTTGGAGCCTGGCGCATCCGGTGCTTTCCCGGACTGTTCAACCGCTTTCACCACAGTTGGTGCAGCCTGTTTCATTTTCTCAGCTATACGGGCACATTCAGCGGCTAATACCTTATCCCCTGTTACGGTGCACAATTCTTCACCTGCCTGCATCGCCATGACCATCATGGCCTGCAGCCCGGCATCAATCGCCGCCTTATGCTCGCTCGAAGGCCAGTCCAGAAAGCGATTCCCATCCAACTGTTCCCGTCCGTCGGTTCCTGCTTTCGACATTAAATGCCTCAACAAACCCGTCAGATAAGGCTGCTGTTCCTTCAGATAGGCCACATTCCCCTGGTAATAATACCAATCCCGGTGGATGAGCAACCACCAGATCGAATACGAACTGATCCCGTTCATCCACTGCGAATACGGGGTGATATCCCTGATCAGATCCAGGCTCTTCGGTACAACCTCGTTATATCCGAATACCGTATTGACGGTCATCACCTCCGGATGCAGATCGCCGATCCACACCAGGCGGTCGCGTTTGATCCCATCCCACAGGTACTCCTGCATATTCAAATGAACCGTATAGGCTCCTGTTTGCCATATCCGGTTTAAGCGTTCATCACTGCTCCGGAACGACCCCTTATACGGGATATCCCGGTAGGTTGAAATAGCCCTTACCTCTTTCAGGTGCAGCTCTGTGCTGTCCAGTAAATCCACCCGCACAAAGCGGAAACCGGAATTGCCGACTTCCAACACGCCCAACCAGGGCAGCCGGACGGTAAAATCGCGCATCGCATGGTCGTTTCCCGCCCCGTTCTTTCCATCCGGTTCCGCCATCGCTTCGCTTACCGATTCACCGAAACGAATGCGTACAGTGATCGGTCGTTGCGACGACGGCATCCCAGTCACCAGTTGTAAGCCCCCTTGTATCTCCCGGCCGAAATCCAGTACAAAGGCCGGCCGTTTATCCTCCACAGCCTTCAGTTTGCAAATCCGGCTGTTTGCCAGTTCCGACTGTCCGTTGCCCGGACGAAGCAGATGATCCTGCCCCGATATCTGCGCTCCGTGCTGTTCCCACACCACACGTACGGGCGTCAGATACTCCCGGACACGGCTATCCCTTTGCTGCGCGGAAGCCAGCAGCGAACACAGCAACGATAAAACCCAACACAGCTGTTTCATGTCATAGACCGAATGCCGTGACCAGGTCGTCTAATTGCTGATCCGTCATGCCCACCGGCTCATATCCTGCCATCCGGGCGCTCAGATAAATCTGCGCCGACTTGCTCAGTGTATCGATCGCATCAAAGCAATCGATCAGGTCTTCTCCCACCGCCAGTATCCCGTGCTTTTCCCAGAATACCACATCGTGCTTATCCAGCAACCGGATGGTGGCATGCGCCAGTTCAATCGTTCCCGGAATTTCATACGGAACGATCCCCACCCCTTTCGGCACAATGATACGGCTCTCCGGGATCATGCTCCACAATGTACGGGTGAGCTTCTCCGAATCCAGGAATGGCAGGCAATGCGTCAGGCCGATCAGATCCGTGGGATGGGTGTGCAGCACCACCTTGTTGTTCCGCCCCGATGCCACCAGAAAGTGATGCATCAGCAAATGCGAGGGGAGTTCTGAAGTGGGCGCTACCGGTTGTTCTGCCACAATCTCATAACGACAACCATCCGGTGTGATGCGGATGATCGACCCGTTGGCAAAGGGTTCCTTCGCCACATAACGCATCCGTTTACCCGTTCCCGTCACATAAAAAAGATTACCCGCCAACACCTTCACCGGCTCCTTCAATTCAATTGCCGGGCAGAGGGCAGGGAGGTTCTTTTCCGGCTCACTCATCAGCGTGGTTACGTTGACTGAGATATTGCCCCCGTTCCGTTCCGCCCACCCTTTGGTCCACAGATAGCCAGCTACTTCGGCTATCCGGTCGATCTCGGCCATCAGGCCGGTATTCATTCTTAACGTACTCATATCACATCTACATTGTATATATAAAACCTGTGCCTATTTTCTCTTACTCGTCACATTCCTTTCATAGGCGAGGATGGACTCCATATAACGTTCTCCCACCGGAACACCTTCCCGCAGGCAATACATATCCCATACGGCATTCCACGGCAGGCTCTTCAGCTCTTCCTGCAACGCGAGCCGCTCAAAGCCGCGTCCTTCGGTTTCGTATTGCTGTAAGATGGCTGAGGGTTCCAGCATCGCCAACAGGAACGCTTTCTGTGTTGCCCGGCATCCGATCACATAGGCGCCGATCCGGTTGATCGTCGCATCAAAATAATCCAGTCCGATATGTACCCTGTCGAGGGCGTCGCACCGGACGATCTCCCGCGCCAGATCCATCAGGTCGTCGTTCAGTATCACCACATGGTCGCTATCCCAGCGAACAGGCCGGCTCACATGCAGCATAATTTCCGGCGTAAACAACAACAACGACGATACCTTATCCGCTATACTCTCTGTCAGGTGGAAATGACCCGTATCCAGCGTAACAATCTTGTTCTTCTTCGCCCCGTAGCCCAGGTAGAAATCATAAGATCCCACCGTATAGCTCTCCAGGCCGATACCGAACAGCTTTGCTTCTATGCAATCTTTCATGTGCCGGTATTCGGTCGCGAATATCTCATCCAGCGATTGCTCCAGTATCCGGCGATATTTCAGGCGGTTGGCAGGTACCTCCTTGCTCCCGTCGTGGATCCACAGGTTCATCATCGCGGGGTCATCCTGAAATGCACCCATCTCTTCGCTGATCCACCGGCAACGCTTCGTATGTTCGATCCAGAAATCACGGATACCTTTATCCGGATGAGCCAACGTCAGATCGCCGCTCTTCGGATGTGAAAACGAGGTACTGTTGAAATCCAGCTTCAACCCGTTCGCCTTCGCCCATTCCATCCAACTACGGAAATGCGCGGGCGATACCTCATCCCGATCGACTTTCTTTCCCTGAAAATCCCCGTATATCTCATGCAAACTCAACCGGTGTTTTCCACCGATCAGCGATGCCGCCTGCAGGATATCCGCACGTAACTCATCGATCGTACGGGCACGCCCCGGATAATTACCGGTCACCTGTATGCCGCCGGTCAGCGAACCACCCTGGTTCTCAAACCCCGTCACATCATCCGCCTGCCAGCAATGCAACGACAGTGAAATCCGTTGCATATCCCGCAATGCCTTATCCGCATCCACACCAACGGCAGCATACCGTTCACGGGCTGCCTCATACGCTGTTCTCACTGCATTTTCCTGATTCATATCGTTTATTTTAGATTGTTACTTGTTCCGTGGTTCAAAGGTCTTTAATGGAAACGCATCCGCGATCAGCCGCCGCATCTCCCAGCGATCCGCCAGCAATCCCACCGCCTTTGCCTGGATCAGGCAATTACCGATGGCCGTCGCTTCACAAGGGCCGGCAACTACCGGTATGCCGATCGCATCCGCCGTCCACTGGTTTAATAAATCATTCTGTGACCCGCCGCCTATCACATGCAAGCGTTCGATTGGCTGTGGAGCCAATGCTTTCAACTGTTTCAATACCTCCCGGTAACGGTTCACCAGGCTGCCGAAGATGCAACGCACAAACTCCGCATCGTTCGCCGGAGCCGGTTGACCCGATTGCTCACACGCTTGCCGGATCATCCCCGTCATACTTGCCGGATTGGCAAAAGCGGGATTATCCGGATGGATCCATGAGCCGAAGCCCTCTGCTTCTTCCGCCATCCGCACAATGTCCGCATAGGTATATACACGTCCTTCCCGTTCCCATTCCTTCCGGCACTGCTCCAGCAGCCACATCCCGGTAATATTTTTCAGGAAACGCGTCGTACCCTCGATCCCGCCTTCATTCGTAAAATTATGCCTGAAGGAATCCTCCGTAATGATCGGTTCGTCCGCCTCTACACCCATCAGGCTCCAGGTACCACTACTCAGATAGGCAAAACGCGAATCCAACGCCGGGACCGCCGCTACTGCCGAAGCCGTATCATGGCCTGCCACAGCGACAACGGGTACTTTACCTATTCCTGTTTCCGCCGCGATCGCATCAGTCAGAAAGCCGACGGTAGTTCCCGGCATCACCAACGGGTGGAGAAGTGACGGAGAAATATCCATAGCGTCCAGCAGCTTCGACTCTATTTGCCGGGTCACCGGATTCAACAACTGCGAGGTAGAGGCTTCCGTATATTCGCAGACCTGCTTCCCGGTCAGCATATAGGATAAGAGATCCGGCATAAACAGGATACGTTCAGCCATCCCCAACGGTGCGAATCCCTCTTCTTTCGCCCGGAAGAGTTGGAACAGGCTGTTGAAATCCATGAGCTGTATCCCGGTCAGCCGATACACCTCCTCCCGTGGAACGCGTTGAAAGAACTCCTCCGGCGCCCCTACAGTATAAGGATCACGGTATGCGCGAGGCAACCCCAGGAGTGTCCCGTCCCGTCCGATATATCCGAAGTCCACTCCCCAGGTATCAATCCCGATCGAATCCAGCTGTACTCCTTGCCGGGCACAGAGGGTGAGTCCCTCTTTCAGGGCGGCATACAACTGATATACGTTCCAGTAATACCGTCCGTGCAGTTCCATAATCCCATTGGGAAACCGGTAGATTTCCTGCATGACGAATGCAGTGCCGGTCAACGACCCCAGCACAGCTCTGCCGCTGGTAGCCCCGATATCAAAAGCCAGAAAATGATGTGTCTTCACGGGTATTAACAATTAGAAAAAATGTTCAACTGATGCAAAACTACAGATTAAAAATCTAACTTTGCTTACGAAAATGAGATAAATACTATAGCTTTGCCTACTAAAAGACAAAAAAAATGAAATCGGTCCAAAAACTATTCGCCTACCCTCTGTCTGCTGTTTATTACCTGCTGTTCGGTGCTACGCTCGTGATTTTTCATCCTGTCCAATGGTTCTGTTACAACCTGTTCGGCTATAAGGCGCATAAGAAAAGCGTGGACATACTGTCGTTCTTCCTGGTGCTCAACACCTACGTATTAGGCACGAGATACCGTATCCGGAACCGGGAGAAACTGCCGAAGAATGTGCCCCTGATCGTTGCAGCCAATCATCAGAGCCTGTACGATATCACTTCTATATGCTGGTTCCTGCGGAAGATACATCCCAAATTTGTCAGCAAGATCGAACTGGGCAAAGGGATTCCCAGTATTTCCTACAACCTGAACCACGGCGGATCGGTATTGATCGACCGGAAAGATCCGAAACAATCCATCTCCGCCATTAAGGAGATGTCGCAATACATTGAAGCCAACAGACGCACGGCGGTCATCTTCCCGGAAGGGACAAGAAGCAAAACAGGCCAACCGAAGCCTTTTGCCGAAAACGGTTTGAAAATTCTCTGTAAGTACGCCCCTTCCGCCTATATGGTTCCGCTCACGATCAACAACGCC
Organism: Tannerellaceae bacterium; assembly: GCA_031555735.1. Classification (GTDB taxonomy): domain Bacteria; phylum Bacteroidota; class Bacteroidia; order Bacteroidales; family Tannerellaceae; genus JAJDIA01. The sequence goes on along the minus strand of JAVBUE010000014.1, from coordinate 12,426 downwards.
TGGAAAATGACGCGTTGGGGCGCTTTCCCCTTAGGGATCGGCCACACCATCGAACTCATCGTCCACGACCCCATCCCCGTAAACAGCCTCCCCTTCCCCGACCTCTTCGCAAAAACCGAACAGGCAGTGGTAGAAGCTCTAAAATATTAATTTGTTTAATTATCCCCACCTGACATGGCAACCCTATTGAAAGCCGGCGAACGGAGATTTGAAGAAAACCAGGGAAAGACAGATCCTTTCCGCATTTTTTCCGATGTATCAAGGGTAAACAGCAATGTATCCCCTCAGAATCTGAATTTCGACCTGCGGCAACTACCTCCCGGCCGGTTTTCCGCCCCGTACCATTTCCACCGGTATGCTGAAGAGTTATTCATGATCCTTTCCGGTTCGGCTACGCTCAGAACACCGGAAGGATTTGAAGTGGTCGGAACCGGCGACCTCATATTCTTTGAGATGGGCGAGAGAGGTGCACACCAGCTCTACAACCACACCTCCGAACCCTGTACTTTTCTCGATGTGAGGAGCTACATCGGCCACGATGTCTGCGAATATCCTGATTCCCATAAAATACTGCTCGCCCCTTCCTTTGAAATATTCGGCACAGAGGCTACCCGCAGCTATTTCGACGGCGAAGAAAACGTGGAGGCAGTATGGAGAGCAAAACAGGGTATCGAATGAAAAAAACTTTCCTGCTGATAATGACTTTGTTCGTACTGCAACACGCTCACTCCCAGAGCGAGATACCCGGCGCATTCTTCGGGAGTGTGTTCGGAGCCTCTTTGCGTACTGTCCGGTTTAACCTGGAAAAAGCCGGTTTCCGGTATGAAGAAGAACCGGCGGAAGGCGCTATTGCCGTAAGCGATGTGACGTATGAAGCGCATTCGTTCAACAGCGCTGTTTTCCTGTTCAACAACAACCAGTTCTGCTTAGTCAACTTCTTCCTGAATTTTGTGGATAAAGCGGAGGCGCTTGCCACTTATAAGAGCCTCCTGCAAGTACTCAACAAAAAATACGGCACCCTACAAAAAAACGAAGAAGGCAACGCCGTCACCTTTCACCACCTGAACAGATCCATGCAACTTCAATGGTATGTTCAGCCCTTCAGCGACGGCGCTCCCCGCTACTACATCTCCCTCGCCTGTTACGACGAAACCCTTCTTCCCCAGGAAGGGTAAGCCCCATCAGTTTAAACAGGTTCATATCTGGCAGGCAATTATCAACGAGGCAAAAACCATCTACAGCCTTCCTGTTAAATAACCTTAGTTTACACCATTTATGCTGTTTGAAACGCATCATATGCAACTGATTATAGTTACTTTTGCATAAACTATACTACAAATGGGCACAAGGGATAAACTAATAGCCAGATTTAACAAACAACCAAAAGACTTCACTTTTGATGAAATGACAAGATTGCTAAATGGTTTTGGATATGAACTAAGCAACAAAGGCAAGACTTCGGGGTCTCGTCACAGATTTATCAACAAAGAAATTAAGTCTGTGATCGATTTACACAAACCCCATCCTTCAGTAATAATGAAGGAAGTTGTTATGAGAGATATATACAACAAATTAGTTGCATGTGGATTTATTGGAACAAAAAAGTAAATGATTATGGATCACTTGACTTACAAAGGATATATTGGAAGTGTTGAGTACAATGCATCAGATGATTGCCTGTGTGGAAAGGTGCTCGGAATGAGTAAAGACTCCATCACATATGAAGGTAAAACACTGGAAGAACTGAAAATGGACTTTATAGCCGGCATCGACAGTTATCTGGAAGGATGTGCCGAACTGGGTATTGAACCAAGGAAGTCCTTTAGTGGTTCGCTCAACGTCCGCCTTTCTCCCGACATCCATAGCAGAATTGCCCTTATGGCACAAGAAGCCGGTATGACCATCAATGCCTTTATCAAAAAAGCATTGGAGAGTCAGTTAGACATGATACATTGATATGCGATGCCGTATCTCTATTACCTCCTTTCGTTCCGGGCGGGTTTAGATGCGGGATGACGGTCGCCGGTGTGTTGAAAGTGCTGGAAGCGGGAGGATTGCTGCTGGCCGCGTTCGCGTGATTGCACCGAGTGGTTGAGACCCGGCAAGGTGGTATTGGGCTTTGCCACCGCCGACGATTGCCGGGATGTTCCCACGTTGCCATGTACCTGGTTCCAGTTGCCGCCCCGACCGTATTCGCTCCATCCGCCGTTGGATTCGCGGCGATAGACATTCCCATCCGGACCGGCATAGACATGGTTGCCCGTATTGGTATGCACGACTGTGCCGTTCCGTCCGTTCACCACCACGCCCGACTTACCGGAAGAAGTATGGTAACCAAAAGCCGTACCGTTGGCCGTGGTCACATGTCCCGACCGTGCCCATTGATAGCCGTTCGTAACCGTTGAATGCCCCCATTGGGCATACGGGTTATGTCCTTGCGACGTATGTCCGTATGAGCCCGTCCACGGATTATAGGTGTTGGCCGCCGTACGTCCGCCGTACCAGCCTTGCACACTGGCCGATCGTCCGTAACGACCCGTAGCCGGGTTATACCACGCGGCTGTACCCATCGCTCCGTAAGGGCCATACACCCTGCGTCCGGCGGCAAAACCGCCTGTCCACGGATTATACCTCGCACTCACGCCATATGTACATGGCCAGGGATGATAGACCGGATACAAAGCCCCCGGCCTCCAATAGAGATAAGGCGGATAATACCATCCTGTTCCATACACGATGGCTGTACCCACAATCGCACCGATGGCAACACCGATGATGAAAGCGCCCAGGTAACCACTCGTCGAACTGGACTCTACCGTAGTAGCAGTAGGATTGGTTTGCGTCACATAGGTCACATTATACACCGGAGAGCTTGGCGGGATCGAATAGATTTCTTTCGGAACGGAATCGGCCGTCTTCCACGGACCCGTAGGCGAGGTGGAGACAAACCATACAGCCTGGAAACACATATAATAAAGATCGCCCACTTTCAGTATTTTGTCCTGCGTGTTGGTGGCATATTGCAGGGTGGTACCCGGAATGGGCGAGAAAACGGGAGTACCATCGTACGTCGCCTTCGCCTGTGCTTCCGCCTGTGCCCGGTTCACCACCACTGTCGTCGGTATCTGCGCAAGCATGACGGCGTCTGAGGCTTCCACCGTTCCCGGAACGGAAGCCAGCACATGCCCTTTGGGCGAATCTTCGGGTATATGTGAAAAATCAGCGGGAAGGTTGTTACCCGCATAGGTCCACGGTCCGCCGAAGGCTTTGGAGCGGAACCAGCGTCCGGACAAAAGGATGTAATACTGGTTTTGGGTTTCGTCGATAAACAAGTCGTCGTCCGAATTGCTGACGTACAACAATCCGGTACCCGGAATCTTCGAGAACACCGGTGTACCCTCCGTCAGAATCAGTTCGGCGGGTACATCGCTGTAATACACATCCGGCACATCCGTGGCGGTATGGGGCGGGATCTGTTGCTTCACGTCGTCGAAATTCTGTCCCGAAGGCAACGACGACATATCTTTCGGCAAGGTACGTGTCTGTGTCCAGGGGCCTGGAAGCTTAGTGGCGGTCAGCCATACGTCGTTCACCAGCAGGAAATATTTCTTCGTCGATTTTTCGAAGAAGAGGTCCCAATTGGTATTGACAACAAACTGCATACCTGTTTTTTCGATGGGAGAGAACACCGGTTCACCGTCCACGATCAGTAGGATGGCAGGGCTGGCGCTGTAGAATATCTTCGGCGGGTCGTTCTTCACCGGCACCCCTTTCCCTTTGGATTGTCCCTGGCTGTTCAGTTCGGCCAGGATACGGTCCATGGAGATGGGCTCGGTACTTACGGGCATCCGCTCCAGAAAGAACTGCTTCATGGAAGCGGCTGCCTGCGCGTCGAGTGAAGGGAAGCGGACATCCGTATAGGTGATATCGTGCAGATAGGTGGTACGCGCTTCCTTGTCGGTTTTTGTATCGCAGGTGAACGATGCCACACCCAGTACTTCCTGCTTACCCGCAGGTGTAATCCCGAACGCGATCCGCCCGGATAACTTTTTGTAGTTATCCCACTTATCAATCTGCGGTTGGTAGTAGATCAGGGTTGCTTTACTGTCGGCCACCTGGCGGGGCCAGCCAATATCCTGCGACATATCAGTCTGCGCCATACTGCCCGGCAACAGGCATACGGCCATCCATGCGGTTAAAATATACGTCCTCATAGCTATTTATCTTTTTCAGGCAAATTAGTTGTCGCTCAGGCACCATACCGACGACATTATTGTAACACTTTTTCAAAATATTTTGTTTGTGGACGGTACAAGATGTGTTATCTTTACCCGCAAATACGCGATTATCACCATGGTTTTAAAAGAACATACTTACAGTCTTTCTGTGCAATGGACGGGCAACCGCGGCTCAGGCACATCCGACTATCGCACGTATAGTCGCGATCATCTTATTTCAGGGGAGAATAAACCAGAGATACAAGGGTCGTCCGACCCGGCTTTCCGGGGAGACAAGAACAGGTATAATCCCGAGGAACTACTGATCTCCGCCATTTCAAGCTGCCACATGTTATGGTTCCTGCACCTCTGCGCGGTTAATCATATCATCGTTACCGCATACGTGGATCATCCCGCAGGTATCATGGAGGAAAAGGAAGACGGCAGCGGCCGGTTTAAGGAAGTAACCCTCCACCCCGATGTAATGATCACTGATGCCGCCCAACTTGCTCAACTGGATAGCCTCCATGAGCAAGCGCATGCCCTCTGCTTCATCGCCAACTCCGTAAGCTGCCCGGTTCATATCCGGGGAACTGCCCGGCTCAAGTGATTTATGAAGACAAATGAGACACCACTTTTAGTCCCACAATGGAGACGATCAGGGAGGTGATAAAGAATAACCGCCAGAACGTGACAGGCTCTTTAAACACACATATACCCATCACGACAGTGCCGACGGCGCCAATACCAGTCCACACCGCATAAGCCGTGCCGATAGGCAGGGTTTGCGTGGCTTTCACCAATAAAACCATACTGATCGTAAGGGATACCACAAAACCGGTCATCCACCCGTACATCTCAATCCCTGTCGTTTCTCTTACTTTTCCCAGGCATGAAGCAAAACCCACTTCAAACAACCCAGCGATGATTAATAACACCCAATTCATATCGATGCCAATTACGACCGGCTGATTTGTAGCCCTTTGGTTGATAAATCCATGTCCACCATCCGGGCATTCGGGCGGAAGGGTGATGTTGCCAGTATCTGCCGGATCCGCGTAGCCGCTTCCGGGTCTTTGGCTACCATATACAGGTAACCGCCACCGCCTGCGCCGGGTAATTTATATCCCAGGGTATAATCCTTGATCGTGCGGATGATTTCTTCCACCGCCTGCGGATTTGTTCCCGCATCCAACGCCTTGTTCTGCTCCCAGGTCTTGCCCACAAGGGAGCCATACGCGGCAAAATCGCCGCATTGGATCGCTTTGTACATCTCCAGCGCATGCGCCTTCATTTCCGAGAGCAGCCGCAGGTGCGTCCCGCTGTTCAGGAACATCCCGCAGACGATCTCCCCCAGGATATCTTTCGCCGTGCGGGTAATGCCCGTATAGTAGAGTAAATGGCATGCCTTGTATGCCGGATCCGTGAACAGATGCTCAGGCAACCAGCGCACGAGAGGCATCTGCCGGAAACCTTCTTCCGTTTGCAGCAACTTCAACCCGTGCAGGATACCGCCATACTGGTCCTGCCAACCGCCGCCGGTGGTAAGCAATTGTTCCAGGATCAATGTCCGGTAGCCGATCGTATTCTTATCCCATCCCAGGCCGCAGAAGTCCGAGATCGCACCCAGCACGGTTGCCGCCAGTATCGAGCTTGTTCCAAGACCCGATCCGGCAGGCACGGCCGATAACAACGTCAGCTCCACCCCGCAACCGAACGCCTTCAACTGATCCTCCAGGGAGGCATGGCGTTCGGCGGAGAACGATGGCGAAAAACCCGCCAGCGCCAACGCCGCTTTCGGTATGGAGAAAGGAGAACCTACTTTATTGTAGCACGACAGTTCTTCCCAGGTCGTGATCTCTTCCCGAGCCCCCAAATCGATGGATCGCAGAATGATCTTATAAGAAGACGACGGCTTCATATAAACCTGCAACGGAGGTTGCCCGTTCAGTTCGATCGCCACATTCACCACATTCCCGCCGGTGTACATGCAATAGGGCGGCGTATCCGTCCATCCTCCGGCGAGGTCGATGCGCACAGGGCTGCGTCCCCATACGATCTGGTCGCGATACACACCCAGCCGCGGCGACTGTTTATCTTCCGTCACCGAAGCGATCAAACCTTCACGCAGTTCCGCAAACGCTCGGTGCCGTTCTTCCTCATACGGTTTTCCGCTCCGTTGTAATACGCGGGAACGAAACATGTGGTCGTGGATACGGGTCATCACGGGTACATCATCTGCTAACGCCTTCGGCAGCGCGATCCCGTTTCCGGCAAAAGCCGCCGCCGCATCCGCCAGGTCGAGCTGGTAGAATACACTGCGCTTGTAGTTGGCCGCCAGCATCTCCCAGTCGTTCCGGCGGAACGCTTCCCGCTGGGCGGTCAACCGCCGCAGGTCAGCCTTGTCCATCAACGCATCGGCCGACAGTTTCACGGCCTGCAGCCACAAGGCTTTGCCGGCTGCCAGGCCGGGTTCGGAAACCATCCATCGAAGCGCCAGCCCGGCTTCTTCCACCGTAGCGCAAAGGGGGAAAAGCGGAGCGCGTTGGATATCCTCCGTATCCGGGAAGGATAATCCGCGTTCGCTCACCCATTCGTGGAAGGGACGTTCCATAAACAGCGTCGAGGGATCACCCGTACCCCCTTTAAAGGAGTCGGTAAAACCATACGGACGCACCGCATAGCCTGTCCCGCCTACGGGAACAATATCCACACAGCAACCTGGGGGCAGCGCCAGGTTCCAGTCGTTCACCGGCACACCGGTAATAATATGCCGGTAATGCAACTGCCAACCGGGGCCTATATAACTATTCTCCACCCATAGCTCCGCATTGAATTCCGTCAGTGGCCGGTGCATCTCCGCGTTTTGGACAAACATGGCGGGATGCGGTTTCAGTTTGCGGTGCATGATCATCCGCTGGTCGTTCACCAGGTTCTGGACGGCCAATGTCGAAGAAATCAATTCCGGGCTGGTCCCAAAATGATAAAACTCACCACCCGTCAGCGGCAGGATCGCTACCGTCAGCGGGTTGATAGCCGGATCTTCCAGTGGGGGATGTTCACCCAGGGCAAGACCGAACTCACCATAGAGGTCGTATGCCTTCAGCGCACCGCCGGCTGTCTGCGAGCGGGTGATCAAGCACTCCACCGCCCGGTCGCTCAGCAACCATATACCGATATCCATCAGGAAGAAATGGGTTCCCGTAAGCTGCTCCAACTGGGTGAGCGACGGTTTTTGCAACATATAATCAAGCCTTTCGGGCGATGTCCGTTCCGATACAAACACCCCGTGGCGGGTTGCCAGCACCGGATCCACCCACAGGCCGTAACAAACCACATCGGCCGCCGGTATATCCTGCAACGTCTGTTCGTGCCGGATCAACACATCCCCGCTGGCAATCAGCGTATGCAGGTTTCCGGGGGCTTTCGCCATGATCTTCTCATACAGCGGAAGCTGGAGCGATAGGAGGTTTTGCGACAACCGCTGTCCCCTCGCCCACCGGAACACAGGCACCGGTGTCAGCACTTTCCCCGAAGGCGCATAGGCAGGCAACCGCCGGCTCTGTCCCGCCGCATGCAGCAATATCCGCTTTTCAGCAGACAGCCACTCGCTTACCGGCGTATCCGGCGCCTCTTCCTTCCGGCAGGCTTCCAGCAACCAGGCCGTTCCCCCACCCGACCCCAACCGTGCGCCAACGGGATCCGACGTACAAAACCATTCCGGCTTCTCCACCTGCTCTATCTCCAGAAAACAATCCACCACATTCGGCGGCAGGGAAAGCAATTTCTTCATATCTCATTCAAAAACTGTTGATGATCGTATCTGTGTGTTGTATGTGAAATGATAGCCCTCCAAAAGCTATTCCTTCGCAAATCTACTAAAAACATCGGTCCCCCCCCGGTTTCTATGTTTTTTTATGCATGGGAAAGACAAATGTCAGCGGCATCTGCGATCGAACCAGGTATCTTCTATTGTCAACATCCGTATCTTCTATTGTCAACAATAAGAAGAAGTAATGTCGCGGTTAGGATGGTTTTCTCGTCCCACAGCGCCGGACGGATCATCCCACAATGGTGGTGTCTTCTTTCCACAGCCGTGAACTCTTCTCTCCACGGTTGTGAAAAGAAAACTTCACAACTGTGAAAAGAGAACTTCACGGCTGTGAAAAGAAAACTTCACAGTTGTGAAGAGAAGAGATCTACCGGAGCCTTGACACAGATGATCCTATTGTTGACGATAATTCATCCTACTGCTGACGATAGTTCTACCAGGTACATGCCGGAGATATATCGTTTCTAAACTTGTTTTTGTCGTTCCTTTTGACCACTCACCGGAAACGATTACTTTTGTATATCAGTAAACAGAAAATGCAAATCAGGATATGGCATCAACCTTTGGAAAAACATGGTGGGGAGAGCAATGGCTTCGATCACTTTCGCATATTGACTACAGCAACCGGTTGCCACGCGGCAGATCATACGCCAACAATGGATCGGTAAAAAGCATAGATATCAACGGAAATAAAATCACGGCTAAAGTACAAGGTTCACGCCCGCGCCCGTACACTATTACAATCACCGTTCCGCCCTTTTCCGTGACAGCGATCAGACAACTGACAGAAGCACTCAGTGAAAAGCCGGTTATCATTTCCAAACTGCTGAACCGCGAGCTCGATCCTGCGGTGTTGGAAATAGCGGTCCAACAAGGCTTGCAGGTATTCCCGCGTCAGTGGAAAGATTTCAACATGGCCTGTTCCTGTCCCGATTGGGCGGTTCCGTGCAAGCACCTGGCAGCCGTGATTTACAAGATCAGCACAGAAATTGACAACAATCCATTCCTGGTGTTTTCATTGCACGGCGTGGAGCTGGTTGGTGAACTAAAGCGTAGAGGCATCTTCATCGGCCAGGCAAACGAAAGCCGGATACCTTTGCTGTCAGACATTCTCCATGCCGGCAAGTTGGCCGTCAGGACTTCACAAACAATGGCCCCCCCTGCGAATACCGCTGCCGGCCTATTCAAAACGCTTCCTCTTTCCACCCTGTCGCCCATCAGTGATTCATTGATCTTATTGCTGGAAGACGCACCGGTTTTTTATCCATACGGAGGTAATTTCCGTGAGAAATATGCGCTTACCCTGCAAAAAGGGATACGCAACATGCAACGGATCTTATCAGGCAAACGGGAGATCGATACCTACTTCCCACTTCCCCCGGGAGCCAATCAGCCATTGACTCACCACAGCCACCTATCCATCCGGATCCATGCACAAAACAAAGCTACTTTTACCATTGCGGGGAAAGACAGGAACACAAGCGAAGCCATTCATCTGCTTTCATCCATCCCGGTAGAGCATGCTGCGGATTACCAGCGTGAAGTGACCGCCCTGCGCTATGTACTGTTAACGGCTTATAACCTGGTGGCCAATGGCGCCGTCATCCCCCAGGTCATCCGTTTGCAGGGAGACAAGAAAGAAGAAAGCATCGGTATCCGCTGGATCCCGGCCCTGTTGAGTAAGGAAGTCAGGCATATCGTGGAAAAATTGCAAAACGCATTCCCTGAAAGCGAGTATGCGGTGGGCGACCTGCTCTCTGTTTTTCTTACCGGAATGATCGCGCAACTGTCGGAAACAGCAAGCGGCGATTTGTTTATCGACTTGTTTTTCCGCCAAAAAGACTACCCGTTCTGCAAACCGGGCGAACAGGCGCTACCCGGCGGGATCGAGAAATGGCTGCAACGCTACTATTTCGCCCAAAGCAAATACAAACCGGCGCTGGTAGTGGAAGAAAAAGACAACAGCCATTTTATATTGGATATCCAGCTCAGGGAGAATGAAAAACCTTTGGATAAACCAATCCGGCTCAAAGAAGTGTTCAGCTTGAAGAAATACGACACGACCCGTTTTGAGATGTTACAAGCGGTTACCCGCCTGTGTGCTTTCGTGCCGGGCTTAGACCATCATATCAATAGTAAGGGAGAACAGGTTCTCTCGCTTTCGGCAAAAGAATTCTCCCCCTTCCTGATGCAAGCCATCCCCGTCATCCGTTTGTTAGATATTGGCATATTGTTGCCGAAATCATTACAGGAAATCCTGCGCCCCCGGGCAAGTATCCGTGTCAGGCAGAAAGCGAAAGACGGCCATGGTTTCCTGCGCTTAGACAAACTGCTGGATTTCGACTGGCAGGTAGCTGTTGGCGACGATGTGATGAGTGAAGAAGAATTCCGAAGGATGCTACACCATTCCGAAGGCTTGCTGAAGTACAAAACGGGATACATCTATGTCAGCCCCGATGATTTGCAGAAACTATACAAACATTTCAGTTCCACGAAGGGGTTATCTGCTTTTGAGATCATGCGCTCGGTGTTGAGTGGCGAATACCAGGGGGCGGCGATCGCATTGACCGACGACGTACGTCAACTCATCCGCCAACTGACCGATCAGGCGGATATTGCCCTGCCCCAAACGCTGAAAGCCGACCTGCGTCCCTACCAGGCCCGTGGTTTCTCCTGGATGTATCGCAATACACAGATCGGCTTCGGCAGTGTGATAGCCGACGATATGGGATTGGGTAAAACCCTGCAGGTGATAACCACCGTACTGAAATACAAAGAAGAAGGGATGTTGGACAAAGAAAAAGTATTGCTGGTTGTGCCAACCGGGTTGTTGACCAACTGGCAAGCCGAAATCGAACGTTTTGCCCCTACGTTAACATACAAGATATACCACGGTACTGCGCGCGAGATCGGTAAAGACGAACACTTCGACATCCTCCTCACCACCTACGGTATTGCCCGGTCGGATGCCGATATGCTCAAGAAAAGGAAATGGATGGCATTGGTCGTGGATGAAGCCCAAAACATCAAAAACTACGATACGGCACAGAGCAAAGCCGTGAAAAGTATTCCGGCACAGACGTTCATCGCCATGAGCGGTACGCCGGTGGAAAACCGATTGAGCGAGTTATGGAGCATCATGGATTTCTGTAACCGTGGCTTTTTAGGCAGCCTCAAGGAGTTTAAAGACACTTTTGCCATTCCGATCCAAACGCAAAACGATTGGGAGGCAGCCGAAAAACTGAAGAGAGTAACAGCTCCTTTCCTGATGCGCCGCCTCAAATCAGACAAGACAATCATCAGCGACCTGCCCGATAAAATCGAGATGGACGCCTACTGTACACTGACAAAAGAGCAGACCGCTTTGTATGAAAAGACGCTGCATGAAGCCATGCAAACCATCGAAGGCATCGTGGAAACCGACCATCAATCGCTCTTCGTCCGCCAGGGTTTGGTGCTGCAAATGATTGTAGCCTTAAAACAGATCTGTAACCACCCCACCCTATTCCTGAAAAACAAGGTGTGGGATGCATCCCTCTCAGGCAAAACGGAATTGTTGTTCGAACGGTTGGTCACGATTGTGGATAACAACGAAAAAGTATTGGTATTCACCCAGTTCACCGAAATGGGCGAACTACTGAAACATTTCATAGCCGAACGGTTGGGCGAAACGCCCCTCTTCTATCATGGCGGATGTACCATCAAACAACGGAAAGAGATGGTTGACCGTTTCCAAACCAATCCGGCCGATAAAGTATTCATCCTCTCGCTCAAAGCTGCCGGTACCGGACTGAACCTGACGGCAGCCAACCATGTGATCCATTACGACCTGTGGTGGAACCCTGCCGTAGAAGCCCAGGCTACCGACCGTGCCTACCGTATCGGCCAGGAAAAGAATGTGCTGGTTCACCGCTTCATCACCAAAGCCAGCTTTGAAGAACGCATCAACGAGATGATCCAAGCGAAAAAAGCCTTGTCGGAAATGACCGTCTCCACCGGTGAAAACTGGATCGGCAACCTCAGCAACAACGAACTGAAAGGTATTTTTGAGTTGGGGTGAGAGGGGCAAATGAATCATCCCATTGCTATCACAGGCATACACGTATCTGCCCTAATTCCTTTCCAAACGCATGAATCGCGTTTACGATCCTGACAGAAGTTGATTTTTTGGGATTACGATACCCATTCGCATAATCCCACAACTGTTTCTGGCTTACTCCCGTGATTTCCTTCATCCGTAAGCCCCCGATAAAGTACCCGTTGCCCTGCTACCAGAAAGTCTCTTCCTTTGCAATCAAAAAAGCAAATGATGAGACGCACAATGAGCAAAGAAGATTTTCTGGCGATTCTTGACCGCCAGCAGCAGAGTGGACTAAG